>NZ_JBQNBW010000022.1:0-35859 GCF_052169735.1 Treponema sp. | reverse complement strand
AAAATTGAAACGCTGCACGGAGTGCGTTGGAACGGTACTGAAAAGAAGCTTGAATACGGAGCATCCCGTTCGATTGCACAGGTAAAAGGTGAGGTCTCTGCCGATTCTTCTTATGCGGTTATTTCCGCCGCTGCCGAATACAATTACCGTAACCCCGCACGCACAGGTTTCCGGCTGAACGAAGCGTATTACCGCTATTCGAGTGAGATATGGGATATCAGTGTCGGGCGGCAGGTTATTGTGTGGGGACAGGCTGACGGATTTAGACTCACCGATGTGTTAAGCGCACGGGACAGCTCGGAGTTTATCGGTTTAAGCGGAGATGATGCGCGGCTCCCGTCGGATAGTGTCCGTCTGCGTTTTTTTCACGATCTGTTTACGTTTGAAGCGATTGCCGTACCGTTTTTTACCCCGAATAAGCTGCCGCGCTTCGGCTTTGAAGACGGCGCAAAAAATGACCTCTACTATATCGACACGCCGGATGCCTACAAGATGCCCTTCGGTTCGGTTCCAATTCGGTATACAAAAACCCAAAGCGCAAAACCAAAGATGTTTACCGACACGGAAGCAGCCGCCCGTTTTTCCTTCTTTCTACCCGGCATCGATTTTTCCGTTTCCGGCTTTTACGGCTGGGATAAAAATCCGCGCTATGTAAAAAGCGGATATGCAAAAAAGGGCTTATTTAATCCTGCTAACCCGCTGAGTCCTCTTAACCCATACATTCCGAAAGAACTTTATACCAATTTAAATGAAGAGTATTACCGTATCGGAATGGCTGGTATCGATGCTGCGATTCCTGCAGGCGATGTAACAATCAGGCTGGAAACCGCATGGGTCGGCGGACGGTATTTTGAACCGAAGAATTTGCTTACAGAAAAGTCTGTCAATGATTTGAAAAAACAAACCCCAGATGATGTTACGCTTGAGTTTAATGCTCCACTTAAGAAACACCAGCTGCTGATGCTTGCCGGTATTGACTGGATTAAAAGCTCGTGGACGCTGAGCGCTCAGTATTTTGAAGACCTTATTCTCAATCATAAAGACGATATAGAGCGTCCGATGCACAAGGGCTTTGTCAGCCTCAATGTAAGTAAAACATTTTTGCGCGATACGCTGAAACTTTCGGCAAGCGGCGTTATCGATATAAACTACGGCAGCACATCCAGCACCTATTCGGTTAGCTATGCCCTCACCGATAATATCAATTTTGCACTCGGCGGGGATGTATACACCAAAGGCTATGACGGTAAGGGAGACTTTGCAGCCTTACACAAAATAAGCGCTATATGGCTGAAAGGGACGTTTATTTTCAGCCGCTAAAATGGCGCGGCTGAAAAACACTGCGAGTTTGCCTTGCGGCAAACATCGTAGATTATATGTGCGCTATCGCGCACGAATGTAACAGTCTTCGAGAATTGATATTCTCTCAACTGTTGCATTTTAAGGGACGTTTATTTTCAGCCGCTAAAATATCGCGGCTGAAAAACACTGCGAGTTTGCTAAACCGGAAGGAGAAGGTATGAAACTTGAAGGAATGCATATATTTTTTAAGAAGATAGCGGTGTTTCAATTAAAATACCGCTGGCTTTGTTTAGCTTTGCTTGCAGCTGTAACGGTTGCGGGGCTTATAGGCGTAAAAAGCTTTAAGGTAGGCTCGGCGGATGAAGACGAGTTTATCAGCATACGGGAATCCGCCAAAAAGAACGATGCGCGGTTTAAGGAACTTTTCGGCAGCAATGATTCGATTGTGCTGCTCTTTGAATCCGATGATGTGTTTAAGCCGGAAACGCTGCAAGCAATTAAAGACATCGGCGCCGAACTTTTGGAAAAGGTGCCGTATGCGGATTCCATCACTTCGATTACTGATACGGACATTACCGTCGGTACGGATGAGGGCATAGAAGTTACCAATCCGTTTAGAGACGGCATCCCATCCGATCCTGCTGATCTACAAAAAGCGAAGGATTTTATTCTTTCGCGTAAATCGATTGTCAATAAACTTGTAACGAAGGATACAACGGAAACGTGGTTGGTACTGTCGCTCAAAGCAACGCCGCCTGAAGAAGTGTGGAGCAAAACCTCGACAAAGGCGCCGATGTACGTTATCGGAGAAGCGGCAATCAGTGTTGTTACCGATCCCAAATATCAAAGTCCCGCCTATACTATAAAACCTGCGGGGCTTCCCTATACCGAAACGGAAGAAAAAGTTGTGATGGGACAGGAGACCTCAAAAAGCGTAGGCTTGAGTTTTCTCTGTATGATCATTTTGCTCATTGTATTTACCCGGTCGCTCCGAGGAACAATCGTGCCGCTCTTTGCGACTTTCTTCGGCATTACCACAGTACTCGGCATTATGGGCTTTTTACACATTTCGGGAAAGTCGGAGATGATGTCGGTGCCGATTGTACTTGCAATGGCACTTTCGGTCGGTTATTCCATTCACCTCGTTAATTCATTTAAAACGAGTTTTTATGAACTCGGCAAACGGAAAGATGCTGTTATCGCTTCCATTGAGAACACCGGCTGGCCGCTTTTTTTTACCGTTGTTACTACTGTTGTTTCAGTCCTTTCGTTTTTAACCACTGACCTCAAGCCCATGCGCTGGATGGGAGCAGCAAGCGCCGCGATGGTATTTGCCGTGTATGTCTATGTCAGCGTTCTCATTCCCATTCTGATGAGCTTCGGCAAGGATATTGTAGTTACGCCAAACAGCGCAGATGATAAAGCCGGTTCAATCGGTGTAGCCGATACGGATAGTTCCGGTCAGTCTCTACGTGCAGCAACAGCTCACAGTAAAGGCGCTGAGCGTGCGCAGAAATTGGATGCGTGGTTTGAACGGTTTGGACGCTCTGTTATCAAAAAACGTAAAGCCGTTATCGCAGCATTTACGATCATCACTGCAGCGTGTATTCCGGCGTTGTTCAGAATCGATGTCAACATGGACAGCTTTAAATTTATGGGCTTGCGCATTCCATATATTAAACGCCTCTATGAAATTACGCAGTCGCAGCTCGGATCCTATTTTAACTACAATATCATGCTCACCTTTGATGAAGATGATGCGGTTAAGAATCCTGATGTACTCAAAAAACTCGATGAATTGAGCACGCTTATAGCCACTTTTAAACTGACAAAATTAAATAACGGGGTACCAAAGATATTTTCGATTTTGGATATCGTAAAAGAAATGAATCAAACGATGCACTCCGATGATCCCGCATTTTACACCATTCCCGATGATGAAGATTTGCTCGCGCAGTTGTTGTTCTTGTACGAAATTTCAGGCGGACAAACTTCACGCTGGGTTGACGAAGAATTCCGTACACTTCGTATGGCAGTTGATGTTGCTTCGTATGATGCAAACGAACTTGCAGCGAATATGAAAACTATCGAGCAAACATGCGCACAATTATTTCCGCAGGCTAACTGTCATTTAATCGGAGCTGCCGTACAATTTGCAGAATTAAACAACAAAATTGTATTCGGTGAACTCTATTCTTTTTTGACATCGCTTGTTGCGATTGCAATTTTGATGATGTTGGTATTCGGCAGTGTGAAAATGGGATTGATCGGGCTTATTCCGAATATTTTCCCTGTTCTCGTCATCGGTGCAATTATGGGCTATCTCGGTATTTCGCTCGACCTTATGACGATGGCGATTATGCCGATGATCCTCGGTATCGCCGTTGATGACACTATTCACTTTACCAACCACACAAAGTATCTTTTTGAAAAAGACAAATCATATAACCGCGCTATTTTCGGGACATTCTACTCCATCGGAAAAACACTTGCAATGACAACGATTATTTTATCGGCTACATTTTTAGTGTATTTGGTATGTAAGATAGATGCGATTTTGCGTCTCGGCGTATTGGCTGCGGTCGGTCTTTTGTCTGCGCTCGCTGCCGACTACTTGATGACACCAGTACTGATTTACATAAGTAAGCCATTCGGAAAAGAGGAGTGATGCGCGCTCATGCAATAACCGGTAATAGCTCCAAAGTATTCTGTAACAAATCATACTTTGGAGTCTTTGCTGTTAAATAAAATAGAATCTTGCCTGTAGCGGTTTCATTAAAAACTTCGCAGTGAGATTAAAAAATGCAAGGGCTATAAGACAACTACGCTGATTCTCCGCAAGCTGTTTACGGAATAGAGGATTCTGCCGATACTTGAAGGTATGAAATCTCTTGTTGTTCTGTCGGCTCACGGCATTTCGGATTACGCATTCCAGCCTTTCAGCCAAAACGGCTTGTCCGCCTTTGCTTCTGCGTTGGAACGTACTGCTCATTTTCCCGATTATGCGGGTACGCTCATTATTGCCCCAGAAGACAGATGTGCTTCCATAGAAAAATACTGTGCTGAACATAAACCGGCTGATTTGCCTCCGGTTCGAGTGGTGCCGGCGGCGGAATCAACCGCTGCTGCCTTTTTTAAAGCGCTCATTCCTTTTGCTGCGGAGGCAGATCACTGCTTTATTGTATGGGCTGATGCTCTCTTTGCAGATGCGGCAGCTGCAAAGCAGCTCTATGCCCAGCATTGTCAGTACCGCGCTGAATATAGCTTTGCCGACGGATATCCTGAAGGGCTTGTCCCGCAAATCATAGCAGCAGGACTTATTCCTATTTTAGCCGCGCTGCCGCATGCTGCTGAAATACCGCTGACTCGTTCATTCTTATTCGATACCATTAAAAAAGATATTAACTCCTATGATGTGGAAACGTTAATCGCTCCCGCAGATGTGCGCTATCTCCGTCTTGCTTTTTATACCGGTACCAAGGCTGAATGGCTGCTATGCAGCCATTTTGATGGTATTACAGCAGAAAACTATGCAGAATATATTGCAGAACGGCAGGAGTATCTGCGTCCGCTGCCTGCCTATTACGGTATTGAGATAACCGCATATCATCCATTGCGTTCGATTTACCGTCCGCCGCTTTTTCCCGATACCTTTGATCCGTCCTGCTGTATGGATATTGACCGGCTTGCGTTGATTATTGATCAGATAGCAGCCTTTTCCGAGACGGCAGTTGTTTCGTTGTCGCTATATGGGGAGCCGCTTCTTCATCCGAATTTTGCAAGTATTCTAGGACTCATCCTGAATCATAGGAACCTTTCGGTATTGATAGAAACAGGCGGTATTACCAATAACACTGCGTATGATCTTACCTATTTTGATGATCTTGCGCAGATGTGCCGGGATGCACTGCCGAGGAAGGGACCGTATCTACCGATATATTGGATTGTCGATATTGATGCAGTGAGTTCAAAAATCTATGGCGCTGTGCATCAACTTTCTGATGAAGAGGCTGAACGCCGCTTAAAGCAGGCAGCGACGTTTGCAGATCACCTTGGAAAGCTCTTCCCAAAAGCAGTATGGGCGCAAATGACTCGGATGAACGAAAATGAGGCGGAGCTTGAACCTTTCTATCGGCTCTGGGAAAAACGGAGCGCTCAGCCGCTTATCCAAAAATATGATCATATCTGCGGAATGCTGCCCGATCGGCGCCCTGCTGATATTTCTCCATTGGAACGGCACCCTTGCTGGCACCTGAAACGGGACATGACGATCTGTAATGACGGCGTTGTGCCATTGTGTAAGAATGATTGTGCCTGTTCCGTGATGTTGGGAAATGCTTTTACTGTTCCGCTGGAAACGATTTGGGAACGCGGGCAGCGTTTTTACCAGGAGCAGCTCAAATCCGGTTATAAGGGGGTATGTCGGAATTGTGATGAATATTATACCTACAACTTTTAACGAACGGAAAGTTTCTCATACGATAGTCGGCGGTATGCAGTACCGCGGACAAGAACAGCCGGAAGACTTCTGCGTTATTGTGCTCAACCGCGGCAGAAAATATTATCGACCCCTCTTTTTTGAACAGCTTTTGGCTGAAGGGTTTCAATCGGTTATTTCGATACAGCCGAATAGCGACACCAATGATGTGGAGAGCCTTGTTGGAAAGTACCCGCAAATCAGGTTTGTGTTCCCGCAGGAGCAGCTGACTGTTGGTGAAATGATTAACCTTGGCTTTGCTGAAACAGCTGCCCCTTACATTATGGTTATGTGGAACGACACCCATATTCCGCCGGGCAGTTTTACCGAACGGGTACTGGAGAAGGTAAAGCAGGAACATTTATTCTGTGCTGCTCCGGTGCTTGCCAACGCGCGGGGTGAGGCTGTACCTAATCAGATTGTACCGAGTCTCAATGGAAACCGGTTCTCTACCGAGCAGTTGCCCTGTATCAAAAATAAAACAGCTACGATTTATCCCTATGATTTTATGGGGATTTATAGCAGGACAAAATGTATGCGGCTGGGCGGATTTGACTACACGATTGAGAATCCCTATTGGCAGAATCTTGATCTCGGCTTCCGCGCCTATCTCTGGGGGGAGTCCATCCGTATTTTTACATCCTTCCGGTTGCATTATGAAGGAGAGCCGACTCCGGAAAATATCTCTGCTGATGCGTCGTACCGGCAATTCTATCTGAAAAACCTCGCTCCGGAATTGATAGACGGGGAAGCTTCTATTCCCTTGACCTTGTTTCTTGCCTATCTGCGTAACTCCGGTTTAAATCCGCTGCACGCATGGCAGCATTTTTCTCAAGCACGGCGATGGATTGATCTGAAAAAAAATCACTTTAAAACTTCTGCCCGTGCACTGATTGAACACTGGGAGCCTTTTATATGAGCGGTTATTCCGGCGTTGCCGTTATTGTTCAGGCACGTCTTAATTCTTCCCGGCTGCCGCGGAAAGCACTTCGTAATTTGTGCGGTAAGCCGCTTCTTGCATATACCCTTGATGCTATGCGTCAAATTCCGGCGGAACGTTATATTCTTGCCTGTGATCATGCTTCCCAAGCAGCATTTGCGCCTATTGCTGAACAATTCCGTTATACACTGATCAGCGGTTCGGAAACCGATGTACTTGACCGGTTCTGTACGGTTATTCGGCAGTTTGAATCTTCACTTCGTCCCATTAAGACGGTTATCCGTGCCACGGCAGATAATCCTTTTCTCTTTACCGAAGCAGCAGAAGCTTCGCTAAAGCGGTTTATCGAGCTGAAAGAACCCGACTACTTTACCTATACGGGGCTTCCGCACGGCAGCGGTATCGAAATTATCAAGGCAAAGAGTCTATTGACTGCCGAGCAGCTGACCAAAGAGCCGTATGACCGTGAGCATGTCGGTCCTGCGCTCTACCGGCATACCGACACCTTTATTTGCGTAATGGAAACTGCGCCGCTGCACTGGTATGCACCTCATCTACGGACAACCGTCGATACGCAAGCGGACTTTGACCGTGCTGAACTGATGATGGAGTATTTGTATCAGGCAAAAGTACCGATGCCGCCATCCTCATCTGCTATTTTAAAGGCGTGCCGCTATGCTGATAAGGTGATTGTGTTTGTTCCTTCGGTACAGGAAGGATTAGGCACGGGACATCTGCGCCGTGCCTGTACGCTGATGAGGGAACTTTCGCCGCAAATCCGCTGTGTGCTGTATCTCCGCGGAGCATCTCATCCTCCATTTGTAGAGGAAGTGATTAAAACGATGGGGATTACCGATGTCTGTACTGAAATACCGAATCGCCCCTGCCTGTTTATTCTGGATAATTTTAGAACTGAGCCGGAAGAGGTGCAGCGTCTGAGAAAAATCGCACCGGTTATCGCTCTGGATGAAGGAGGAGATGGAAGGGCATTTGCCGACTATCTTGTGGATGTGTTACCGGCTTTACCCGATGCCTCCCTTTTTAGGCAAGAGGCTGCTCAAGATCAAACACATAACCGCGTACACGATACGCAAACACTGGTGCAGAAAACGCGGGTAGATACCGGCTTAGCGGATCCTGCTTCATCGGAGACGGCTGCACAAGCCGGTATTGACCTGCGGGATTATGCCGATGCATTTAACGCAAACTGTACCGAGGTACGGTTTATCGCATTGCCCAAAAAGCGGAAACAGCACGGCGCTTTATCAAAATATATAAAAAACCGCAGATATGTGTTTAATCCCGAAACGGTACGCGCCTTGGTGGTATGCGGGGGCGAGGATGCTGCGCAAATGGCATTGCCGGCAGCATCGGCGTTGGCTGCACTGGGGACAGAGGTTTCCGTTGTTGATCCGAATGAAAAAAACTATGTGCAAAAGCAGTTGAATGTTTATGTATACCCGTATTTGGAAAATCTGCGGGAGCGGCTCTGTGAATGGGATATTGTTGTTACACATTACGGCTTTACCGCGTTTGAAGCCCTGGCAGCAGGCTGTGCGGTTATTTTGATTGCCCCAACCGCGTATCATCATGCCTTGGGGACTGCGGCAGGTTTTTCAGCCCTGCCGGCAGGTATTCCTTCATCTGAAGATTTTAAAACGGTATTCAACGCAGGTATTGCGATTCCTTCACTTGTTACGCCGGAATCGGAAGAAAAGAGCCTTGCTGCATTTGTGTTAAAACTGTCTGCAGCAACTGCTCAGCGGTGTCCATTGTGTGATGCACAGTCACCCTTACCGCCGCAAGGCAGAGCTGAAAACAAGACTGTCTCTGTGTGCGCACAGTGCGGTATGCACTATCCTTCGTTTATCGTTGCTGAAAAAAAAGATTATAGCGAGCAGTATTTCTTTGAAGAATATCAGGCGCAGTACGGTAAAACCTATCTTGAAGACTTTGAATCGATTAAACGGCAGGGCTTACGGCGGATGGCACTGATCAATGCTGTGTATGCAAAGGTGTTCCATTCCGGCAAGGAAACTTCTCTTTTTGATGGACTCCATCACGGTACTAAACGGATTTTGGATATCGGCTGTGCTTATGGTCCGTTCCTAGCAGCAGCAAAGGAGTCAGGCTGGAGTCCTGTCGGTACCGATATTGCGGCGGAGGCGGTGGCGTATGTCTGTAAAACGCTGCAAATACCGGCTTGTCAAGCGCCCTTCCCAGTGCTTCCGGCGAGTTTTCCCTTTACGGTTGATCGGACATTTACCGATCAGCGGAATCAATTATTGAGCATTCCGCTTGAAGCGGGAGGTTTTTCTGCGGTTACCATGTGGTTTGTCATAGAACATTTTCCTGATTTAAGTTCAGTGCTGCAGAAGGTTTCCGAGCTTTTAATCGGGGGCGGGATATTTGCCTTTTCTACACCGGCTCTTTCAGGGGTTACGGGGCGTTGGAACCGCCGCCTCTTTTTTGCGCAGAGTCCGACCGATCATTACACGATTTGGGATAGGCGGCAGGCAAAAAAGCAGTTGGCGCAATACGGATTTACGGTAAAAAAGATTGTTTCTATTGGGCATCACCCCGAACGCTTCCCCCATGCGGCAAAACTGAAAAGAGGGGGCATCCGGTGGAACATCCTTATGCTGATAAGTAAGCTCTTTAAGCTGGGAGATAGTATGGAAATTTATGCGGTAAAACAGGGAGCGATTGATGACTAAAAAACGGGTATTGATGCTCGGTGCGGGCTTTATGCAGGGTGTTGCGATACGGGCTGCCCGCGCACTCGGCTGCACCGTAGTTGCAGCCGATGGAAATCCGTCCGCGGCATGTGCTGCTGAAGCGGATGAGTTTGTTCATATCGATCTCAAAGATACTGCCCGCCTCATAGACTATGCACGGTATCTTCAGCAGCACGGCGGACTCGATGCGGTGTTTACCGCCGCGACGGATTTCTCAGCCGCAGTTGCCGCTATCGCGGCAGCCTGCGGCTTGCGCGGGCATCTGCCGGAGGCTGCGCTCAATGCAACGGACAAGGTACGGATGCGGGAATGCTTCCGCAAAGCCGGTGTTCCGTCTCCAGCCTTTGTTGAATTGTCTGCCGCCGGTCTCTCCGGTTTGGGGAGTTTATCAGAATCTCCCGGTTGTACCGCTTCTGCTGCCGGTTCTCCTGCGGCAGCGGCTATCCCGCAGTGCGGTACGGGCACATCTGCAGATGCGAGGAATGCTAGGGATACTGCACGCCTCGCTGCTGAGAGTAGTGCTGTAAGCGGTAAGGATGCGAGGAATGCTACTAATGCCGCACACCTTGCTGCCGTGCTTGAACAAAGGCTTGGAGCGCTGTACGGGCGTTTCCCGCTGGTGGTAAAGCCTGTTGATAACATGGGCGCCCGCGGCTGTTCCCTTGCCCGCGATGCTGCCGGTTTACAGGCGGCGGTAGCGGATGCCCTCCGGTATTCACGGAGCGGGCGGGTCATTGTAGAAGAATATATAGAAGGAAGTGAGTTTTCGATAGAAGGGCTGATCTTCGGCGGGCAGCTGTATGTAACAGCGCTTGCCGACCGGCATATCTTTTTCCCGCCGTATTTTATCGAAATGGGACATACCATCCCGTCGGACTGTCCGCAAGCGCTTGCCGATGAGGTTATTACAGTGTTTGAACGCGGGGTTCATTCCCTCGGTTTAACCGACGGTGCCGTCAAAGGGGATATTTTGGTGCGGGATGGTAAGGCGTTTGTCGGGGAAATTGCTGCCCGCCTTTCCGGCGGTTATATGTCCGGCTGGACGGTGCCGTATAGCTCCGGCTTGGATATTACGGCGGCAGCGCTGACCCTTGCGCTCGGCGGTTCACCCCGGCTGCATACCTGCGGGAAGGATTTTTTCGCGGTGCCGCTCAAGCAGAACTGTCCTTTTGTGTCCGCTGAGCGGGCGTGGATTTCCATTCCCGGTCGGGTCTCGGCTGTGTACGGCTTGGATGCGGCACGGGCGGTGCCCTTTGTGAAGGATGTGTTCCCGCGAGCAGGTGCCGGAGATACGGTAACATTTCCCCGGAACAATGTAGAAAAATGCGGCAATGTGTTGAGCGCAGCGCCGGGCCGTGCTGAGGCAGTGCAGGCAAGCGAATCGGCGTGCCGTAAGATCGTGCTGAGGCTGCAAGCTCACGTTGCGGAAACCGATGCTTTTTTGGCAGAGTTGCATTCTCCTGCTGAGCAGCATACCTTTCCGCCGAATATTCTGCACTGTGAGGATTGGGGATTATGTAAGGCGGGCAAGGACGGTGCCTCTTTTGAGCATTTGCTGAACAGTGCCGCACATACGGAAAAAGACGGGTTTGTCTTACCTGATTTTTTAGCCGCAGTCTTGGATTCTGCCCGCGATGTACAGGGGAGAACGCTGCGGGATGTGCTGCAGCAAGCACTGGAACTGGAACCGGGGCTTACTGCCGTACTGTGTGTCTCTGCCGCAGCAGGAACCGATGGCTCCGGTTCGGCTGCGGGACAAAAGTCTGATCCTGCATTGCGGCGTTCAGCCTATTGGAAGGCACTAATCCGCGGCGGTTTGCAAGGATTACTCTATCGGTATGACTGCGAACACGTCTAAGCTGCGATTTTTCAGCAGCGTTTTGTTCTTTTTTTTCTTGGTTGTGCTGCCGGTTTGTGCAGCGGAGAAAAAAGTTTCCGCAACTGATGCGGCAAAGGAACTCGATGCCGATATGTCGTGGAATCCGCTGTCACAGGAGCTAACCTTTACCGTAGGGGATCATACTGCGCAGTGCCGGGTTGGACAGCCCCTCATTCTTTTTGACTATCATAATGCTGTGATTACTCAATCTCCGCAGATGGGCGCGAATGCACAGCCTGAGCTGCCAGTTGCGCTCTTTACACAGCTGGAGAATTTTTTTAAGCAGTTTAGCACCGGAGCTTTTTTCCGTGTCGGTGCAATTCTTATTGACCCCGGGCATGGAGGAAAGGATCCCGGTACTATCGGTTCCTATATTGAAGACGGTAAAACAATTCCCGTTTACGAAAAGAATATTGCGCTTACGGTTTCGCGTTCGCTGTATGATATGCTGCAAGAGACTTATCCCGATAAGAAAATCCTCTTAACTCGTTCCGATGACACCTATCCCAGTTTGGAAGAGAGGGTGGAGATGGCAAATAAGGTGAAGCTCAAAAAAAATGAGGCGATTCTGTATATTTCCATTCACGCAAATGCTTCTCCGTTTAATACAAAGCCCTACGGGTTTGAAGTGTGGTATTTACCGCCTGATTACCGCCGGGACTTAATTGATAAAAATACAGCCTCAAAAGAAATTGTTCACATTTTAAATTCCATGCTGGAAGAGGAATTTTCTACCGAGAGTATTTTGATTGCAAAGAATATTTCCGACGGGCTTGAAGCGCAGATTGGCAAGGAGAGTAAAAACCGCGGCTTGAAAGAGAAGGAGTGGTTTGTTGTACGGAATGCAAAAATGCCGAGCGTACTTATCGAGCTGGGCTTTGTTACCAATCCCGAAGAAGCAAAACGGCTGAATACACCTTCCTACCTGCAAAAGTGCGCGCAGGGTATATATAACGGGCTTACCGCGTTTATTACCCGCTTTGAAAGCCCGTAAATGTAGGTGCGCTGTATTGTCTAATCGAGTTGACAAAATCGCACGGCTGTATTATCAGTGTAAGTGCAGTATGAAATTCAGAATTTTAGTTATTGATGACGAGAAGAATATACGTGAAGGTCTCCAGATGGCGCTGGAAGATGACGGTTACGAGGTGCTTACAGCAGAAGACGGAACAGTCGGACTTCAAAAAGCGCTTACGGAAGTTGTCGATCTGGTGATTACTGACTTGCGGATGCCGGGTGTCGGCGGGCAGGAGCTTTTGCGCAGGGTAACATCGGAGACACCGGGAGTGCCGGTTATTGTGCTGACAGGACACGGTACCGTGGAAACAGCGGTAGAAGCCATGCGGATGGGCGCTTATGATTTTTTAACCAAACCGCTTGATCTTGACCGCCTGTCTTTGCTGGTAAAACGGGCGCTGCAGAATCGGGAACTGGTGTTACAGCATCGGGAACTGATGGAGCAGCTGCAATCCGATAAGGTTTTTGAACACATCATTGGAAAAAGCCCGGCAATGGAGCACCTCTTTGAGATGATCAAAAAAGTAGCTCCCACCCGTGCCTCCGTGCTCATCACCGGAGAAAGCGGTGTCGGAAAAGAGCTGATCGCCAGCGCTATTCATAATCTTTCGCCCCGGAAAGACCGGAACTATATAAAAGTACACTGTGCTGCCCTTGCAGAAAGTCTCCTCGAAAGCGAACTGTTCGGGCATGAAAAAGGTGCGTATACCGGAGCAACCAGCCTTAAACGGGGCAGGTTTGAACTTGCCGACGGAGGCAGCATCTTTTTAGATGAAATAGGGGAAATCAATCAGAATTTGCAGATAAAAATACTGCGGGTGTTACAGGAAAGGCAATTTGAACGGGTTGGCGGAGAAAAATCCATCACCGTGGACACACGGCTTATTACTGCAACCAACCGTGATCTGGAAAAAGAGGTTGCCGACGGGGCATTCCGCAGTGACTTATACTATCGCCTTAACGTAGTGCATCTCCATGTTCCGCCGCTGCGTGAACGGAAAGAAGACTTGCCCTTGATGATTGATGCCTTCCTCAAGGAATTTACAGAAGAAAATGCAAAAGTGATCACCTCGATTGAACCGAAAGCCCGCGCTGCTCTCTATGCATACGATTGGCCGGGCAATATCCGCCAGCTGCGGAACTGCTTGGAAAGCGCTGTCGTGATGAGTTCTGACAATATAATCCGTCTTGACGATTTACCGGAACCCATACGCGAAGCTGAGCAGACAGCAGCTATCCGCATTCAAATCGGTACACCGCTTGCAGAGGCTGAACAGCATATTATTCTGGAAACACTTGCAGCGTATAAAGGAAACAAATCAAAAACCGCTGATATTCTCGGTATCGGCAGGAAAACGCTGCACCGGAAACTTGACGAATATGCAGTTGCCGGTACGGAGCCAACGCCGCCGTCTGCTGAGGAAGCGATAGATAATAGACCTGTTCGATAGCTGTGTTTTCGAACAGACCGGCAAGATTTCCATTGCATAAATAGTGCGATTGAGAACATCGCATTTCAAGGTACCCAGTTATGAAACGGAAGGTTCCGAACTGGTTTAATCAATCAACAACCCCGACGCGAGCGTCGGGGCACAGTGCTCAATGTTTCGCACTGTGTGTTCTATAAGGTGGTTGCAGTCGGCTTCAATACCCTTCGTTACGACGCAAGCGTCGGGGTATTAAACCCTCCGCACGAATAAAAAGAAGGATTATATGATAAAAAAAAGATTGATACAGCTTTTAGCGCACGCAAAGCGCTATATTTATCTGAATGTACTCTGGCAGTGGATTGCCCTTGTATTTCAGATTGCTGCGGTATTTTTCATTGGGCAAATACTGGAAAGCCTCTTAGCCGGTACGCTTACCCTCCGGAAGGGATGTACCGCGGCGGCAGTATTCGCAACAGCGCTCGTCATACGGGCAATAGCATCACGGTACACTACCCGGTATGCCTTTCTTGCCGGAAAGGACGTTAAAACGGTGTTACGCAGTACCCTCTATGCAAAACTGCTCCGTTTAGGTTCAGCATACCGAGAATCCGTTGCCACAGCAGAGGCGGTTCAGCTTGCGACAGAAGGAATTGAGCAGCTTGAAACCTACTTCGGCAGATACTTACCCCAGCTTTTCTACAGTCTGCTTGCTCCGCTCACGCTCTTTGCTGTCCTTGCTCCGCTCAGCATGAAAACAGCCGTTATTTTGCTCTCCTGTATTCCCCTCATACCGCTGTCCATCGTTTTTGTACAAAAAATTGCAAAACGGCTGCTCAGTAAATACTGGAGTTTATATACGGGACTCGGCGACAGTTTTTTGGAAAATATGCAAGGACTGACAACCTTAAAAGTGTATCAGGCAGATGATGCAAAAGCGGTGGAAATGGTTGAAGAAGCGGAGCAATTCCGCACCATCACCATGAAGGTTCTGAGTATGCAGCTTAATTCCATTACTGTGATGGACATTATCGCGTATGGAGGGGCGGCTGCCGGTATTATCAGTGCAATATATGAGTTTGCGGCAGGGACGCTTTCCCTTGCTGCTGCTTTTACGATTATTCTTTTAGCGGCGGAGTTTTTTATCCCGCTCAGACTGCTCGGCTCTTTTTTCCATATTGCGATGAACGGTATGGCAGCCTCTGATAAGCTGTTCGCCATCCTTGATGTGCCGGAACCGGCAGCGGCTGAAGGAAGGATTGGGGAGCATGCCGGCATTAGACTCCAAGACCTTTCATTTTCTTATACCGCAGAACGGTCTACGCTGGAGCATATTGATCTCACCATTCCGGCAGGCGCTTTTATTGCGCTGACCGGGGAATCCGGATGCGGGAAAAGTACTATCGCAGCGCTCATCACCGGAAAATATAAAAAATACACAGGCAGTATTCTCATCGGCTCGATGGAGCTGGCAAGCATCGCTGAAGCGGAATTGATGCGGCATATCACTGTTGTTAAGCACAATTCCTATCTTTTTAAGGGCACTGTTGCGGAAAACCTGCGGCTTGCCAAACCGGATGCCTCGGAAGCAGAAATGACGGCGGCATTGAAACAGGTCAACCTTTTTGATTTCTTAGCAGAACAGCAAGGATTGAACACCGAACTCCTGGAGGGCGGTTCAAATTTTTCAGGCGGACAGCGGCAGCGGCTTGCCTTAGCACGCGCACTCCTCGCCGACAGCGCCGTCTATATCTTTGATGAAGCAACTTCTAATATTGACATTGAAAGTGAAGAGCGTATCTTGCACGTTATCAATGAACTGAAAAAAACAAAGACCGTGCTGCTGATTTCACACCGGCTGGCAAACGGGGTTGGAGCAGACCGCATCTATTTTATGGAACATGGGCGTATCACCGAACAGGGTACCCATAACGAGCTGCTTGCCTTGCGGGGACAGTATTATACCCTCTATCAGAGTCAACAGGAATTGGAACAGTATGGAAGTGATACCGCTAACGATGCCGCAGGAAAGGAGATATAACATGACCGGATTAAAACGGAGAAGCGCTTTTACCATTATGACTTCTTTGATCGGACTGGTGTATCCGCTCATTCCCTTTATGATTATTGCAGTTACTGCCGGGGTACTCGGCTTTCTCTGCGCCATCTTTATCACGGTTTTAGGAGGAGAAGCGCTGATTGCAATACTCCATGATCGTTTTTCTCTTGAGACGCTTGCTGCCGTTTTTACTCAGCTGACCGGAACAGCACTGCCGGCAAACAGCGAAGCAGGAGCTGCCGCCGCCGAGTGTACCGCCCTTATTGGAAATACGTGGTTAGGGCTGAGTGTACAAACCATTGTCATCTGCATGATTATCTTTGCCGTGCTGCGGGGAGGACTCCGCTATGGAGAGCAATATTGCAATCACTATATCGCATTTAAACTCTTGGCACTCATCCGGCACAAGGTATTTGCAGCCTTGCGGAGACTTGCTCCTGCAAAACTGGAGGGAAAAGACAAGGGAAACCTTATCTCGCTCATCACCACTGATATCGAACTTTTGGAAGTGTTTTATGCGCATACGATTTCTCCCATTATTATCGCAGTGCTGACATCGCTTTGTATGCTCATTTTTATCGGAAGCTATAGTCTGCTGGCGGTACCGGTTGCACTGGCAGGATATGTAACCGTCGGGCTGATTATCCCGCTGCAAAACGGGAAACGGACACGGGATTCGGGGCTTGCGTTTAGAACATCGTTTGGAAACCTGAACAGCTTTGTTCTTGAATCCCTGCGCGGCTTGGAAGAGATTATTCAGTACGGTGCCGGAGAGCGGATACAGACAGAATTGCGGCGGCAGTCGGAGGAACTCAGTTCTACCGGCAGCTGTTTAAGTATGCAGGAAGCACGGCAGCGCGCTGAAACCAATACGGCAGTACTCTTGTTCACATTCTTGCAGCTTTTTCTTTCTCTCTGGTTATTCCGGACAGGGGCTATTGATTTTGCCGCCGTTGTGAGCGTTACCCTCGGTATGAGCGCCTCATTCGGTCCCGTCCTTGCCCTTGCGCAGCTTTCCAACAACCTGCACCAGACCCTTGCAAGCGGAGACCGCATTCTCAGCCTTCTGGAAGAAGAGCCGCTGGTAGAAGAAATCCCTGCCGACGGTAAACAGCGTTCGTTTGAAGGGCTTGAAATTGATCATATTGATTTTAGCTATGGCGGCAAACCGATTCTGCATGACTACAGCGCAGTTATTCAGAAAAATACGATAACCGGTATACATGGGGCAAGCGGATCGGGTAAATCAACCCTCCTCAAGCTGATTATGCGGTTTAGAGCAGTGCAAAAAGGCTGCATCCGTATTTCCGGAGAGGATATTAACACTATGCCGACAGCGGCATTGCGGGCTTTTGAATCCTATGTTGCACAGGAGAGTATGCTCTTTAAGGGTACTATTGCGGACAACATCAAGATCGGAAAACTTGATGCTTCGGAAGAAGAAGTGATTGCCGCAGCTCAAAAGGCATCCATCCATCAGTTTATTGCAGCCCTGCCAAAGGGGTATAACACACCGGTAGGCGAACTCGGAGACACCCTCTCCGGCGGAGAAAAACAGCGCATTGCGCTTGCACGGGCATTTTTACACGATGCGCCCCTCCTTCTTCTGGATGAGCCTACCAGCAATTTGGATGCCTTGAATGAACGGATTATTTTGAAGTCGCTCAAGGAAGCCCGTGCCGGAAAAACGATTATTCTTGTTTCGCACCGTATATCAACACTCAATATCGCCGAAAACATTCTTTCAGTGTAACGTTTGGGCTTCTTTTTTCTCTATGTTGAGATAAGTCATAGCGCAGGAAAGTATGAATGGACGATTCTACAAGTTTCGATAACGCCGGAGATAAAAACGCTTCAGGATGTGAAGCAAATCTAATCAGTGTTTTGAAATACCTGTCAACAGCACACCGGTCAATACAATGTTTGATTTACCGGTGTGTTCTATGCTCTGTTCTAATTAAAAATATTGCCGTTTTGCCTCTGCACGGGGATGCAAAATCCATTCTACATCGGCATCGGTAAGCGTCATATTATAGAATTGTTTATAATATTCTTTTATTTTTTGATTTATATCGATATCGCCGAAAAGGTCGGGACGGGCTGTTTTTGCAAACCACCACATAGCAAGCGGAGTATCAGTTGTGGGCGGCCACCAACGGTGCATTCCAAATGGAAACTTAAATACTTGCCGGTTTTTGACTGCGTTAATGCCGCTCCAATCATGTCCGGGAGCTGCAGTGTTGTTGTATAAATTATCCGGTGTCTTATCGGAAAAGGTTAAGATAAAGACCTGATCAGGCTGCCATTCATATATTTGTTCCATATTGATAGCTCCCTGAGTTGCCTTCCCTCCAAGGTTTATTCCGCCCAGCAAGTTCGCCCAGTATTGCCCGAATGATTTTTTTCCGGCAGAGGCGATAGTTGTGTCCGAATACTTACTGATAAACAGAATCTTATTCGGAGAGGGGAGCGGATGTTTTTCAATTCGAGCTTTAATTTCCTTTTCAACTTGTTCGCCGTAGGCAATAATCTGTTGAGCAGGGCTTTCCATTTGCAGCGTTTGAGCCATCGTATCCATCCACGACTTGAGGGTTACAAGCGGGCTTGCATCCCATCCGGTACTTGGATGTGCTAAGGCTACAGCAGCAATCCCGGCTTGCTGGAGCGGTGCGGCAACCGATGCATCCATATAAAAGACAACATCCGGCTTGAGCTTTATCAATTCTTCCAAGTTGAGCTTTCCGCCGGTATAAAACGCAGAGGAAATATTTTGAAAGTCCGGGGCATATTTTGAAAATATGCTGTACTTTGCTCCGTTGACGGAATCGGGAGAGACCCCGACAATATTGTCGGTCTTACCCTGTTGAAACACGGTTAGAACGGTCGGTGCAGGCAGCGGGTCTAATACCACGATCCGTTCGATCTTATTGGGAACCTCTACCGAATTTCCCTTAAAGTCCACAACCGTATGAGTTCCTTCTGCAGCACTCATCGCCGCGGTTCCGGCTGTCTTTGCCGGTTCATCTTTTTTACCGGCACCGTAGACACCGCCCAACACAATAGAAAAAAACAATACTGTTATTAGTAGTTTTTTCATACCTTACACTCCTTCTGGTAAGTAATTGTTTTATTTCGCTAAAGATACCGCCGTTACAGCGCTGTACGGTATCCCTTTATACGAAGCCCGAAGAATATCAACGTGCACCTGAAAAACATCTTCCATTATCTCTGCGCTAATAACCGTCTCCGATTGCCCGAATATACTTTCTCCGCTGCGGGAGAGAATGAGCGACTTGTCGGAAATACGTAGGGCATGGGCGGGGTAATGCGTATTGAACACACAGCATAAGCCGTCAACTTTTGCAAGCCGGTGAACCGTTTCCAAAATGATAAGCTGGTTGCGGAAATCCAAGTTTGATTCAGGTTCATCCAGCACCAGCATCTCCGGCTTGCTGCACAGCGCCCGGGCGATCAGCACCATTTGCAGCTCTCCGCCGCTTAAACGGTTGCAATACTTGCCGCGTAAATGGGAAATGCCTACTGCTTCCATCGCTTCTTCACAGTATTGTCTATCTTTCTCGCTCGGTACGCCGAACAATCCGATGTGTACACTGCGTCCTAATAGAATCATCTCCTCTACCGTAAAAGCAAAGGGGAGATATTTTGCCTGCGGAACATAGGCAATACGCCTCCACAGCTGTTGTGCAGGAATTTCTACAATATTTTGTCCGTCAACCGTACTAGTGCCGGAATTCCATTGCAGCATCCCCATCATGCAGCGGAGCAACGTTGTTTTTCCGACACCGTTGGGGCCAAGGATGGACAATATCTGTCCACTTTCTATCGAAAAAGAAATATCCCGTAAAACCGGTGCGCCGCCTTTAAATGCAAATGTCCCATTATGAACCGCGAATATCACTTCCAGCCGCCTCCCGTCCGTTTTAGCAGTATGATAAAGAAAGGAGCTCCTACAAGGGCTGTCAGAATGGAAAGGGGAATTTCCGACTGCGTTGCACTGCGGGCGACTGTATCTAACAGCAGCATGAACACAGCACCGATGCTGGCGCTTGCAGGAATAACCCGCCGGTTATCACTTCCGAAGAGCATCCGGCATACATGAGGCACCACGAGCCCTACCCAGCCGATTTGTCCGCACATAGAAACACTGGAAGCAATAACCGCCGCCGATGCGATAATGATCAGTAAGCGTATTTTTCGGAGATCGATCCCCATAGACTTTGCTTCATCATCAGATAAGGTAAGGATATTGCATTTCCACCGTGCAAGGATTAAGATTACCGTTCCTGTTACAATAATCGGCGCTCCTACGGCTAAACCTTTCCATGTGGCATTATTCAGACTCCCAAGCAGCCAATAGGTAATTGTCGGGAGTTTTTCTTCAGAATCTGCCGTGTATTTAATGAGCGATACCATTGCCTGGAATAGCGCAGACACCACAACGCCTGCTAACACCAGCATAACAATGGAGTTCTGCTGCTTTATTTTTCCTGCTTGGTAGGTGAGGTAAAGCGCGATAATACCGAAGGTAAGAGCACTGAGCTGTACGATAAGCAGCGGCTGATCCATCAACAGTGCAAGCGCCGCACCGAAACTTGCGCCTGAGGCAACTCCAAGCGTATCGGGGGACACAAGCGGATTGGAAAGCAGTGCTTGTAATCCTGCTCCGGCGCTTGCCAATGCACAGCCGCAGAGCAGCCCTAATAGGATGCGGGGTAGTCTAATACCGATGATAATTTGAGCTTCGATATTGTCTTTTGCCAGCGCAATACTTTTATGGACAATGAGCTGTGCAATAGCGCGGACAGCTCCGCTTACCGGTATCGAATATCGTCCGATGCAGAGGCTGATTGCCATCGCAATAAGCGGTGCTAAAAACAAAAGACAGCCAAACAACACAGCATATAAACGCTGGTTTTTATGTTCTATCTGATGAGAGCATTGCTTCAAGTTTTTTTTAGCTTTTTCTTCTACCATTATTACTACCTTGATGCCTCTTGTTGACATCAAAAAAAAGTTAGCATAAACTGACTGTATATGCTGTTGCCGTTGCAACAAAGAAGGAAAAAATGCTTAATTTTTGCACAGCTTTTTTAGCGCATTCTGCAGTATTTAAAGGTATCCCTGCTCAAGAAATTGATAAAGCTGTTTCCTGTCTTCACGGATTTTACCGGTTGCTTGAAAGCGGACAGGAAGTACATCCTATAGCTGATACTATCCCTTACGCAGGCATTGTGATTACCGGCTGCATTCATGTTGAACAAATCGGTATCGATGGAAAGATCATACTGCTTAAGCAAGTGCAAAGGGGAGACCTATTCGGCGCAGAACTCAGTTGTTTAGGGCTGACAAATCCATTTTTACGTATGGTAAGTGCTCAAAAATCAAAGGTGCTGTTTATCAAAGTGCCGTCTGCACAAAATAAGACGTGCCGAACCTGTCCGTATAAGATGACTGTTTTAGAGAATATTCTCAGGGAAGTTGCACGTGATGCAGTATATCTGAATCTGAAAATTCAGCTTCTTTCACAGCCGACACTCCGTGATAAACTGCTGTTTTACCTGAATGTAATGCATGACTCGCAGCACTCTCATGTTTTTACGATCCCTTTTACGCGGGAAAAACTGGCGCAGTTTATTTGCGCTGATAGAAGCGCGGTATCGCGGGAGTTGAGCCGTATGCAGCGTGAAGGTATTATCATAATTGAGGGGAAACAGATCAAGTTTTTGTTGCACCGGCAACAGACGGTAAATGGATAAATCCGGTATAAGTAATGTATGGAAGATTTAAAGGCTATTTTGGATATAAACCGTGCGTTGTATAAAAGATTCGGCTTACCGCTGCCGATTTTTGATGAGCTTATTACAGGCTTCCGTTGGATGATGACGGCTGATACCGACTCACATATAAGCCTTGCGCTGCGTGTTGAAGAAAATATAAGCCCTGAGCAATATGCGAAAATTGCAGCGGAGCTTTACGGTAAACCGGTAGACGTATGTATCGAACTGCTGCTTAAACAGCATGATCCTCATCTACGGAATCTCATCGTAGGCTTAAGCAGTTTGATGAGTAAGCCGCTTAATACGGCGGAGCTTCTGGCTCAGCGCGGCATTGTGAGGACGGAAGGTCTGCAATTCCGGTATCAAACGGAAGGAAAAAAGGTCGGGCTTATCGGGTTCGGTGTTTATATCAACCGGTTTTTGAACCGCTGTAAAGAATTTCATGTCTTCGATTTACGGAAACCGGAAGCAATTCTAAGTTATCGCTATAAAAACGGGCTGCAGCGGTTTCCAGAAGGCATACAGTGGCATCTTGGACACAATGCCGCTGATTTTTGCGATATACTCAGTACGCTTGATATTATCATTATGTCAGGCAGCACCATCGTGAATAATTCATATACGGCATTGCGGCAAGCGGGATCCAATGCAGAAATTGTAGGTTTGTATGGACCCAGCAGTGAACTCTGTCCCGATTACTTTTTTGAGCAAGGGTATAACTATATGTTCAGTACCTCGGTTAGGGATAAGGAAACGTATTTGAAAACTGCCCTCAGCGCAGAGCAGACATACCGTGAATTTGACTATATGGATATTTATGAACTTGAAAGGAAATAAGATGAAAGAAAAACGAATATTTTCCATTGCAGAAGAGCATAAACCGATAGTGGGGTGCACAACGTCAGAGGCAGTATTGCAAGGCTGTATGTGCAGCATGTCGGTGTTTTCGATTGCAGCGGAGACCAATATCAGCCCCGAAACTTATAACTACCCCAAGCTTTGGAAGATAGAGCAGGGGAGTGCAGATGTTATCTATCTTAGTGAGAATACTCAGCCGCTGCAGTACGGTGAGCTGTTTGTGGTGCCGGAAAATATTCCGGTCGGCATACAAAGCAGCGGCGGATGTATATATTCGGAAATCATATTCAATAAGGAGTGTTCTATGAACAAAATTTTGAAAGGCGGAGAGCTTTTTGTCTTAAAAGAATTGCTTCCATACAAGGAAGCAAATATCGTCAGCATGGATCTTGTTGATGACAAAAAAACAAAATTTGTGCTGATGTCGTTTGATGCGGGTACGGAGCTGCAGCCCCATGCAGCTCCCGGGGAAGCAATTGTATTCGGGCTTGACGGTGAAGCTATCATCGGTTATGAAGACAAGGAATACCGCATACATGAAGGTGAAAACTTCAAGTTCGATAAAGACGGCAGACACTATGTAAAAGCAGTGGGTAAATTTAAAATGGCGTTGCTGCTGATTCGCGAATAGTAAGATCGTACAAAAGGAAAAGGGCTTCTCTCAATTAACAATCGAGGTGTAGAGGTGTCCTTCTCTATAAAACTTTCTGTAGGAGATTATGATGTACGAAGCTGGACATGTTTTTTTAGCAAGAATCGGTAAAACGACGCTCCGTCCGGGCGGTATTGAAGCTACCGAATGGCTGATTGATCAGGCTGCAATAACACAGGAGACAAAGGTTCTTGAGGTTGCGTGCAATAGAGGGCGAACCATGATTCAGTTGGCACAGAGATTCGGTTGCGCTGTTACGGGTGTCGATCTTGATGAAAATGTCTTACAAAATGCGAAAGCTAATATCGAAAAAAATAATCTACAAGATAAACTTACGCTGATACACGGAGATGCAACAGCATTACCGTTTGAAGATAATAGTTTTGATGTTATTATCAATGAAGCAATGTTGACCATGCTGGTGGGCGACCGCAAAGACAAAGCTCTCAAAGAGTATTTTCGTGTGCTTAAACCGGGCGGTAGAGTAGTAACGCAGGATGTTTTTTTTATCGTTAAAGACGCGGCACAGCAACAGGAACTCAGAATGAGTTTAAGCAAGACTATCAATGTAAATGTTGAGCCGCTCGATGCTGAAGGGTGGGAGAGCCTTTTTTCTCGGAACGGATTTACCGTAACGCAGAAGCGCGGACTGATGACGCTGCTCAGCCCCCGCGGTTTGCTCCGAGATGAAGGCTTGTGGAATACGCTGCATATTATCCGGTGCGCACTTAAGAAAGAGAACAGGGCAATGTTCTCCAAGATGTACCGTTACTTCAACGGACACAAGTACGAACTGGGCTATATCTGCAACGCGGGCGTAAAAAAGGCGTAGATCGATTTTCTAAAAGCTCTGTTTTTTAGAGGTGTCTTCCTATCCGCACTACAGCCGCACCGCCGCATCAAAACAGAGCTGTAACGCACGTTCATAAGAAGCTATGCCCCAATCTCTTTCATTATAGCTTTCGCTATCGGCTAATGTGTCAGCAGTAAAGAGTAATTCTCCCCACACAGCGCCGCGGAGCTGTGCACACGCAGCTAATGCGGCGCATTCCATTTCTACAACGGAACATCCTTCGGTTTTTCGGTAGGCAACCTTTGCTTTTGTTTCCCTGAAAAATCCGTCGGTAGACCATGTTATCACCTCGGTATATGGTAAGCCGTGTTCTGTGAGGGCTGCTTCAATGGCGCTTAACGCAGTTGTATTTATGTCTATAAACCGCGACGGTTTCATATAATGATAGGATGTCCCCTCATCCCGTAATGCTTTGACAGGGACTAGAAAGGTATTTTCCGGTAAATCTTGCAATACGCCGCATGATCCTGTTGAAATGATTTCCGTAACTCCGTATCCGATAAGCCAATCTAAAATCTGAACAGCGGCAGCGGCACCTACAGGTGCTTGGCAGAAACAAATATCGGTATCTTTGTATTGTGTAATATAGATAGGATATGATTTGGTAGATGAAACGAATAAGCCTGCCTGTGTGCAGCTATGTTCTTTTGCATACGCTTCGATGTAGTTGCCCAGAAAAGCAAAAACTGCTTTTCTGGGAAGATGTAAAGCAAGTCTTTCGTGGGTAGGTGCAAGAATTGCATCCGTATCGCTATCAAATTCCAGAATAGGGATCTCGTGTTTAAAGATGCTCATAGTACTATGCTTTGTTGCCGTTTATTCCGCTGTATTTGCGCCTACCGTTTCGCTGTAAACCTCTTTGTTCAGCACTTCCAGTGAGAGCCGCGTTCCTTCCGGTACTGTATAGGGTACGGAACATGAGCCGCCGGGATGCCGGAATGAGGTAAGCAGTTCTTTATCACTGCCGGGAACCTCAGCGTACAGCGAAACGGTGAAGGGGTAGGGGAATGCAGCGAGTGTTGCTTTCAGAATACCTGACACACTACCCTGTGCTGGAGGAGGCAGTGCAACTGTGAGTTCTACCGGAGAAAACACCGGGACTTTGCTCTGTGCTGCGGCATTCTGCTTTTGCACGGTGAGTTCACCTGTGCCGGACATCCCTGCTGTTTCCGCCATATCCGCTGCGGCGGTAAAGTGTAAGGTTATCGCTGTCTGCGGCATCATTTGATAGAGCTTTTTTAAGTTTACATTGAGAAAGTCCGGCACAACGGTTGTTTCCGCTTCCGTACCGTTGCTGACTACAAAGGTAAGCTCCATATTGCTGGAAATCGGTGTTCCGGGCGCAGGGTTTTGTTCCAGAATGGTTCCAGCCGGTTCGGGGCTGTATTGTGTTAAATAGGGCAGTTTTACTTGGAGATACTGACGGCTTGCAGAAGTAAACTGTTCTTTAATCTGCTCCTGTACGGTTTCGATATTTTCACCGATATAGTTTTGTATGGTATCAATAACAATGCCCTGGCTGACTACCAGCTCAATCCGCTTGCCGCCTTTCACGATAGCCCCCGGACTGGGATTTTGTTCAAGAATAAGCCCTTTTTCATCAGCCTTTTGAGAATAGCGCAGCTGTATACGCGGATATAATTCCCGCGCTTGCAATTCAAGTAAGGCTTCGGGTAAGTCTTTCCCGACAACGCTCGGCACCATAACCTGTTCCGCACTTTCCAGTGAAAGAAAGAAAACAAGCGTAGAAACCGCAATAAAAATAATGATCATCACGAGCGAGGTAAACACAATTGTTTTTCCGTTTCCGCTAATTCCGTCTCCAATATCACCTAAACCCATAGCTAATCCTTTTTCATTCTTATGAAGCATCTTAAAAAAGCTATTCCTCAAGTTTTTTAAAGATGCTCTACGGTATGGCTGATACCCCGGCTCTGACTGCCTACCATGAGGGGCGTAAGCCGATCAAACCTTGCACATACCTATTGTAGTGTTTCCCCGATAAAATGAGGCGTTCCATTCAAAAAATCTTTCCATTGCATTGCTTTTTTCGTTTCACGCTGCAATGTCTGTACTGCCAATACACCGCTGCCTGTCTGTACCAGTATACCTTCCTGCTTGTCAATACCAAGTACCGTACCGATAGCTGCGGTATGTTGAGGCTGTTCGGCAAGGCTGCTTCCGGAATACGGATGAGCTGCTAGAATGGAAAGCTTTGTATTATTCCAATGAGTAAATGCCCCCGGCCACGGTGTATATGCCCGTATCTGCCGGTCAATTTCCTCGGCGGATTTTGTCCATACAATCTGTCCGCTGTCTTTCTCCAGTAGGGTACAATAGGTTGCTTCCGCATGATTTTGTGGGCTGGCAGCAATGGTATTGGTTTCCATCATAGTGAGCGCTTGCACAATGAGGTCTGCTCCTGTCTGAGCACATCGGGATAGGAGCAGCTCCGCAGTGCCGTATGGCTCAATGGGCAGTTCCCGTTGAAGGACAATATCGCCTGCATCCATCTCCTGTGCCATAAATTGGACGGTTACTCCCGTTACCGAATCACCTGCGAAAATTGCAGCGGGTACCGGGCTTGGTCCGCGCCACCGCGGTAATAACGAGGGGTGAATATTGAGCGCACCGTGCGGGAACAAGGCTAAGGTTTTTGGTCCGAAAATCTTACCGTATGCAAAGCATACCAGCACGTCAGGGTGCAGCGCTGCAACATCAGAGCGGAATTGTTGGTTCAATTTTTCAGGGGTAAATACCGGTATATCCGGTGCAAGTTTTCCCTCATCTTTTAACTGACTAACGGCTTGGGCAACTGCTGATTCTGTGAGCTTTTTGCCCCGGCCTGTACGGGCAGGGGGTGCGGTTAACACACCGGTAAGCGTATGCTGCTGTATGATAGCATTCAATGCCGGTACTGCGCATTCAGGGGTTCCCGCAAAAAAAACATTCATTACTGACGCATCCTCTTCTTTGCTTCACGCTGTTTTTTCCGTTCTTGCTGCTGTGTAAATTTTTCGATAATTTTATTCCGCTCATCCTCAGCAAGGCGGTCGATAAACAGCACACCCTCTAAGTGGTCGTATTCATGCTGAATAACGCGGGCAAGCAAGCCGGTAGCTTCAATCGTTTTGCGCCGCCCGTTCATATCTTGAAACTGTACTGTTACCGATTCAGGGCGGATAACAGCGGCGTACATTTTCGGTATACTGAGACAACCTTCTTCATAGGAGCATTGTTTCTCGGATGTACCGATAATGTGCGGATTGATAAAGACCCATTCTACGCCGTCATCTATTTTTGCAATAAAAAGTCTGATGTTTTTTCCGATTTGCGGAGCTGCAAGCCCGACTCCCTTGTCATTATCCATTGTTATAAACATTTTCCGTACTAATGTACGGAGTTCATCATCAATATGTTCTACCAGCTTGGATGGCTGCCGGAGGGTTTCATCACCTAAATAGAGTATTTCCATGGGTATTTATAGTACAAAATTTATAGGGGGCGGTCAATGCGTTTCCTGCTATAATGCAGTTACCCAGTTGAGCTTGTCTGCATAACGTGTTATGCTGCGGGATACATATGAAGAATGCACTACTTGTTCCCGGCGTTTTTTTTCTGAACTTTTTGAGCGGTATCGTTGTGCTCGCCTTTTTCGGCGGTCTCGGGGTTCGCTATGAATTTACAGGAACCGGCGCCGCATCGGCGGCTTTTTTGTTCCTCTGTATTGCACAAAGCCTGTGCCGTATGCTCCCGATTGTTACCATGTTTGCTATTATCGGCGTGTATGCCTTTTTAATGCGGCATCGGGCAAAAACGACTGTTGCAGTTAGCCTTTTTGTTGTATGTCTTGTGTTCACAGTGACAGTGATCATGCCGGTTTGCTATGCACAAGCGGAGACAATAACAGCTTCGTTGAATGCCTTTGCGCTGCAGCCTACTGCAGACCGTGCATTGACCGGTTTTCTCACTAAACCGCTATTTCTCACCGCTTTTATCCATGTTTTAGATGTACTCTTTCAGGATATTTATACCTTGTATAAAACCAATTTTGCTTACTATCTAGTCTTTATCGGTTCTTACTTTTTTTGTGTAACATCGTTTTGGATATTTTGTCTGATCACACAATGGAGTATGTTTAATTTATTGTGTATATTTGTATCTGCAGGGGGCGGATTTTTGCTTTATCCGGTCTTGCACAGCGATGTGGTACAAGCGCTCCTGCATAATCTGCATCTTGCCTCGAATGAGAGTGTATTCGGTATACCGCTGACTCTGAACCTTATTGCAGTAGTACTGCACTCCGCCGGTATTTTACTCGTGCTGATACGGTTCTTTAAGAACAAAAAAAGGAGGGCAGCATAGATGCGTGAGCTGATAAAAGGTTTCTTGTCTGTTTTTATTCATTTTGCAGTAGGTTTTTTGTGTTGCTTGTTGTATGTGCTTTTCTTTACCAAGACCGGTGTTCTGCCCCGGTTTTCTCTCCAGTGGAAGTTAGCAGAAACCGGGCTTTTATTTATCCGTATTATGCCGGCAATGCTTGTCTCTTCCATATTGATCGGCTATGCCGTTATTTTCGGAACATGCGGACAAAATACTGTTGAACGCTATTCATTGATTTTGGTGCGCTACTTAAAAGAGGCATTTATTATTCTTTTTGCATGCATCAGTCTCTATCTGATTCTTATCGAAATAGCGGTACCAATGCTCGATAATTACCGCCGGTATACGGAATTTAAAACACGGGATTATTACGATTTCATCAGCAAGGCTGATATTTCTTTACAAAATCATCAGGCTGAAGAAGCATATGCTAATGTGCAGGCAGCTCTTGCCGTTTGGAAAGATAATCCTGAAGCATTAGCTCTGCTGGATAGTATAAAAGTATCACGCAGTAAGCAGCATTCGGCGCGGAAAGATACGGCAGAATCAAAGTCAGCTTATTATCATGCCGAAGCCGAAAATCTTACGGTAGAAGGAGCATTCTTTATTGCTAAGAGGTATATGGAAAATCAAGATTTTTATAGTGCACATTTTTATGCCTCAAAAGCATATCAGCTTAGCATCGAGACCGATCCCTATCGAGAAGATTCATTGCGGATGATGGCATTAGCATGGAATCAAATTGAAAAAGGCAGTGCAGAACTGAAAGCTGATTTTGACATCCGTTTATACCGAGCAAAGCAGTTTGCCTATGAGCTGATGCAGCAGAAAAATTATATTAAGGCATACTATCAATTCCTTGCAGCGCAGCGCATGGTTACAGAGCATGATTCGCTCAAACATGATCCTGATATAGACCGCTTTGTAGAAATCACTCGGAAAAAGCTTTTGGAAGAAGCATTCTTCATAGATGAAACGAAATCTTTACTTTCGTTTGAATCCGCACGGAATGTTTCTTTTATCCTTCCTCCTTCCAATTCAAGCGGTGCGGTAAAAATTAATATCGAAGGTCTTTCTTCTGTGTTTGAAAAGGGTATTCAAGAAATGTATGGACGGAATTGCGAAATTGCAGAATATAGTCTGAACAATCAGCTTCAATCCCGCTATCGTATTCCATACATTAAAATTATTCCTATTATTGATCTGTATAATCAGCCGAGACTGCATGTGCTGTTTCAAGCGGTTGATGAAAAGCATGATCGGATTATATCCCAGCCTATTTTACTTTCCGGAGTACTACCGCTTGAAAGAAATACGGTTCGGCTGCTGCCGTTTTCTTACGCTGAATTTGAGCTGATCATTGCTGCTAATGCTGGGGAGAGAACCATGTCTATTCCTCAGCTATACCGTTTTAGGAGTATTGGACCTCAATACGGCTTTGCCGCACAAATATATCATCGGGAAATACTGGCACGATTAAGCGATCTATTTGTGATTATAATTCTTTCAATTTTTATGTTGGTGTTAGCATGGAGCTTTAGGATTCCGCCTCACCAGCCTTTTAGAAGCGGCTGGGCATTGAGCTTTCCGGTATTCTTTGTGATGGCAACTGGTCTCATTGAAACAGTGAGGTACGGTACGCGGCTTGTAATTACGCTTTTTACAGACCATATCTATGTTATATCGCCTGCGGTATTCTTTTTTATCTATGTGTTGTTGTTGATTGGGGTTTCGTTTCTCTTCTGTGCACAACGCTCCGAAACCTATTAGGAGCTTCTAAAAACTCCTTTCCATTCGGCTTATTTTGTTAAAGCATTGATGCACAAAGACTCGATTTGAAACTCATCAGGGATGGCAAAAAAACGGTCTCTTTTTTGCCATCCCATCATCTACTTTATTTTTTTGCTTGATAAAGCGGCACGAGTGTTTCTATATCCAGTTCTCCTGCAAATGCCGGTACGGTGATTGCCCAATTTTCCAGCACTTGCGGGTGTAATTCTCCAAAGATACCGATCTGTTTTCCTTCGTGCAGAATACCAGCCTGTCTGCCTTCGATAAAACGAGGATCACAGGTTTCAGTTACATGGTATGGAAGCTGTAGATAGTAGAGCAATCCGGCAACAAGGCTTGCCGCTTCGTTAAAGTTTGCATCTTGGTGTACAGCTAAAAAGCCGAGACTCTGACAGGTGCGGGTGCCGGTGTTTTCTTCCGGGGCAAGATAGGCAATTTTTCCCGTTTCAAAAGTCCGGTGCGGATAGACGGCATTTCCTGAGACTGTTTCCGCAGATAATAACGAGGGAATAATAGAGGGACGCACAAACTGATAGTTTTCCGACATGGGGTTTGCAATTTCAATGGTTGTTGTACCATCTATATTCATACGGTCAATATAGTCTTTTTTGGAGCCGAGATAGTTAAAAATCATCTCTTGATACCCAAAACCAACCATCAAGCTCTTAATCTTTCTGCTAAGCTGCGTAATAGGCAGGAGCCGTCCGATTGTAAATTCACGGGGTGTTTCCGGGGCAAAAAACTCAACAGTCTTCCCCATCATCACATCTTCGATAATATCAACTGCATGGAGAAAGTCATTGCGGTAAGCCGGAGGTGTCAGCGTTAGACTGTCTCCCTCTATGCTGACTGTGTTATCCATCCGCTCTAGCGCTTCTGTAATCTCCTGTGCGCTGAGTTCCGTTCCTAGCAGCTTATTGATAGCATGCAGTGTTGTTTTCGTCGGTTCTTGAAAATAAAACGGAGCGGTAATTGTCTTACCGAATCCTGTGTTATATGGGTGTTCAACGCAAACCGGCAGAATAGTATAGCCTGCATCGGAAAAATCGCAGGCAACGATATTGGTTGCCAACAGCAAGGACGGCATATCCGTACCGGTCAGCTCAACCAGCAAGTCGGTATCGCCCGGCTGTACCGCACCGATTCGCGCACTATTGATGATCGGCGGCATAGAAAGGGTTTCATTTTTTGCATCCGAAAGCAGCGGTACTTGCTTTGCATCTTTGATTATCCAGCCGTATTCCTTTCCCTTGGGATGTTCTGCAATGATCTCTCTACAAGTCATATTCGTTTCAAAACCGAGCGGAGTAAACGATGTGGAGTCCGGATCAACAGCGCGGTAGTGCACCGGCCATTGGATCAGTTCGCTGCGGTACACTCCCATAGAAACGGATCGGCGTTTTCTGCCGAAATTCCAGCAGAGTTTCTCCTGCGTTTGGATAATATCTTTTAGCATCGGCTCGTCAATAGGCTTGCCCGAAATGACAAAGGCAGTCATAAAGGGGCGGATATGTTCCAATGCCGGATCAACAATAACATGGCGGTGAGCTGAATCTTTTACAGCCCCTGGCGCTGATAAAAATGCTTGATACTGTGCTTTATGCGAGGCTCCTCCCGTGTGCATCCGCAGCAAACGGGCAAGCCCTGCTGTTGACCAGAGATCAGGGCGGTTTGTGTCGTTGAGTTCTATTTTTATAATACGTTCAGCAGACGGCACTGCATCTGACGGAGCTTCATCCAATTCAGCCTTTGCAGAACTCAGCAGCTGTTCAAATTCCTGGGTATAGGGGTATGCTTTCCCCAATAGATTGAAAAAAAGTTGTTCGTTTACATCAATTTTAGGCATATTATATCCTTTTTTAATCCTTATACTAGACCTATTCGATAACTGTGTCTCCGAATAGGTCAACGAGTTCTAAATCGCACAAATAGCACGATGCGAGAACATCGCATTTCAAGGTAATCTGTTCAGAAATGTCCGTTTCCGAACAGGTTTACTGAGACTTAAAGCGTCAACCTCACAAAAACAATCGGGAACCGCTACGGATTTTAGCTTTTAGAGATACCCAAGATAGTTTTAGAGACCGCGGTAAGAGTATATGAAATATGATCTTTTTTGACAAGAACGGAACTTTTGGAAATATACGGCACATCTCCTGCATCGTATTGCCGAAACATTGCTTCTCTGACAGGATGCCATTGTTCAGAAATTACTTAGCGTAAAAAAGCCTAACAGCTCAGCTTTTTAAACTATAGTTTATAACCAAGGCAGGTAGGCAGATTCTTAGAGAAGATTGCCGGAAGGAGTATTGCCGTCGTTATAATACGGATATTTTCAAAAGCTACCGGCCCTGCTCCAGATACTGCGGACTAAATATTTTATCCGGTATATTCATATTATACTGCATTTTAACGATGTGAATGATCGTACTGGTGTTCAGTGCAAGTGTTGTCATCTTTGTGGTGCGGGGGGTATCAACACCTTGGGTTACTTCGTAGTTACTCATCTCAAGTATCTTAACGAGGGTATTTTTTCTGTCGTAAAAGGCTACTTTTACCAGATGCCTACTGTCTTTTTCTACCCACATAGCGGTTTTTGCATATTCCGATTTGGTGTTTTTAGGCACAGCTTCGACAACATAGCATGGTACACCGCCGTATTCTTCTTCTCTTAAGAGGGTATGTGTATCTAAAGAGGTATCACGCTGTAGATATTCCATATCGTTGTAGGAAAAGTCGGTACCCAAAAAATTTTCTGTTCCTTCTGACTGCCCGGTAATACGGCGGACTTTGCCCAGAGAAGGAAGGTAAATACGCTGATCGGTAACACCGTTTTTAGCAATCATTAAAAAACGGGTACCTTTGACATTTGCCGGTGCCTTAATTTCTATAAAGGTACGCTGGTCATTGGGTTTTTGCACGGAGTATTGATCCACAAGCAGTTCTGCGAGCGGAGAACCGTTCCGTTGAATTTCCATCCGTGCTCGAGTTCCGATTGTTTCGATTTTTACCGCGGACGGTTTTCTTTTGACAATATCTTCTGCAGTTTCATCAGCTCTTAGCCCGGTGATTCCGAAGAGAACAGCTGTGCATAAGATCAGTAATTTTTTCATTAGTATGCTCCTTGGCGGTTTTGCACACTGATACTATAGCATAAAGTAATCCCAAGTGCAAAGAGGGATACTATCTCTCTTCTTTGTTCACTACCCATCATTTTTTCACTTGACACCGCTTATTACTCGTGTTACCTACCATATTCGTTGTGATGGTAAGAAATTCTGCTGCCGCATCACAGGTCTTTTTCTCACAGCTTCATTTCAATAATCACAGGATCGCTATCTCCGCAGCAGCACGGGGATGTCCCAAAAGTTGGTTACTTTCGGAACATCCCCAACGAGTTTAAAATTAAGTCTTTATACAGCAACAACTTAATTTTAAACATCGCATCTAAATCCAAGGAAACTGTCTAAAAACTGATTCGCAATCGGCTTTAGCGGATATGATAAACCATTTCCTTACAGAACAAGCCGGTAGGCTTGAAGTTTTTAGACAGCCCCGTGCTGTTTTTGCCGTTTATCTTATTACTCAAATACTCACAAAAACATATATACCCCAAGAAGAAGGCTGCCGACTTTGCACAGGTTTTCTTCTTGGGATTATTATCTATTGTTTTATACGGCAATTTACTACCAGCTTCCTGTCTGCTTTTGCGGTATGGATGCAGGTAAAACAGATACATTGAAAGGAGGTGAAAAGAATATAGCGTATCAAACGTATGATTGATGCAGCGATACGTATAAAACACAAGGCTAAGCCGCTGATGCTGCTTCGCTAATAAACTTGCGTATAGCGCCGCTCTGCGTTGCGGGAAAGCCGAAGCCTAACCGCGCTTCGGACTTCCGCTATGATTTAAATGTGTAGTAACTGTACAGATTTAACGGATATAGAATTTCCGCATGGATTGGAAGAAATCGGTAAACAAGCATTTTTGGATTGCCGGAATTTAACGAATATAAAACTACCGGCAACACTGCGGAGCATTGGAATGGAGGGATTCAGTAACTCAGGACTGACTACAGTGCTTCTTCCAGCATCACTCAAAAAAATAACAGTAGTTTTGGTGGATGTACGAGTTTACCGCTCAAAATACGCAAAGCAGTGAAAGCAACCGGTTATACCGACGGCTTTGAGTACGATGAATTTTTTACAGGACACTAAGCGGAATAGCTAGGAATGAGATACTCAAAATGATAGAGAGAGAGAACCATCCGGTTGTAAAAGGACGGCGAGATCATCATTCCAAGCGCAAAACGAAGAAAAGGAGCATATATGGGACAGATTGAAGAGCAAAAAATGAAAAACGGGCAAGAGAATCCTTTTGACTTTATAGAAAGCTGTGATACGGCAACGCTGTGTAGGGTTTTGGAGCCAGAAGACCCGCTGATGATATCGCTATTGCTTGGGAGCTTGTCTTTACATAAAGCTGCGGCAGTTTTGCAGGAACTTCCTGAGAGTCTATGGCTCCCGGTGATCGAAGACCTTGCAGAGGGTAACTGGGAGTCGGCAGATATGGTAGAGTGCCTTGCAGCGGATATACAGAATAAAATAGAACAGCATACGCAAGTGCCGTATACCGAACTCGGTAGTATAGATTTTATAGAAAAATTTATCACGAGTCTCAGCCCGGGTGAAATAAGTGACAGTCCGCTTGACTCCATGCTGAACGTGTTAATGGATACTAAGCATGTCAATATGCTAGAATATATGTTGACCTTGATAAGAGAGACAAACCCTGCTGCATATACGGCATTAAAAAAGCACATCTTTCTTTTTGAAGATATTGTAAAACTTGATGACCTTTCTATTCAAAAGATGCTTCGCGAAACATTCACGGAGGATCTCACGAGGGCGCTCAAAACAGCATCTCCTGCATTACAAGCAAAAATAGAGGGCAATATGTCAGCTCGTGCAGTTGCAATGCTGAGAGAAGAGATGGGGTTCATGCACCCAATCAGCAGCCGTGATGTAAGAGAAGCCCAGCAGAAAATAGTCTGGACACTCCGCCGCTTAGCAGACGGCGGTGAGGTTGTGCTGCCGTAAACGGATTTACAAAATGTATCGTAATATAGTTCACGGCAAGCGCAGCGGAAAGAGGCGTTTTGCCAAGTGAGAGTACACAGAGGAGGTATTAAATGGTACACTACACAATGTTCGATGAGAGCGAAAAGGACACACTGGGACGGATATGCCGGAAATTGGCAGCATTAAGTGATCAGAGCCGGCGCACCGGACTTCTTGCATTGGAAGATGAGTTTGATGGTATCCTTGCCGAACTGAGCGGTAAGAATGGAAAGTTCGCGCGGAAGCTCCTGATGCTTGTTGTTGATGGACAAAGTGAGGAAACCATACGTAGCATAGCTGATAACTACACAGCATCATCCTGCGACAGTGACTTTGAAGCCTTGTGCTTTACGCTGATAAAAAACGGTGTTTGCGCAATTCAAGCAGGAGACCATCCTGACTTGCTTGCAGAAACCCTCATCAGCTTTATCGGTTTTGACGGCGAAGAGGATTTTAGGCAAAGAACCGGCTTTGTGGAAAAATAATGTTTCAAGGAGTGTGAAATAAGCGGGGCTGTCCCAAAAGTATAAAGACGTGATAAAATGAGGATATGAGTAGAGGAGT
>NZ_JBQNBW010000021.1:0-37199 GCF_052169735.1 Treponema sp. | reverse complement strand
AACTGTATGAGTCAAGAATGAAGCTGAAAAGCGATATAACGACGATCTCAGAGACGCAATTCAGTGCGGGGGTCGAACGGGGTAAATCGCTCGGTCTTGCTGAAGGTAAATCCCTTGGTCTTGCCGAAGGCGAAGCAAGAGGTAAATCGCTCGGACTTGCTGAAGGCTCACGGCAAAAAGCTCTTGAAACAGCGCGTAACTTACTTGTGATAGGTTTATCTATTCAAAATATCGCAAAAGCAACCGGCTTAACCGTAGAGGAAGTAGAAACACTTAATTCATGATTCGTGCGAAGGGTTAATCCTCACATGCTGCGCCGTGGTATGTTGATTATAAAAAGTTTCTAGCTTTTTATAATGCAGAAGTCTTGTATCGAATTGGTATGTGTCTTGGTCTTGACACATAAAGTAATACAATTTAGTATTACTTTATGGAATGGGACGAAACAAAAAACGAACTGAATATCCGTAAGCACGGCATATCGTTTGCTGAAGCTTCAGAGATTTTCAATGATCCGAATCTCATTGAGTTTTTTGACCACGCTCATTCGACTACAGAAGAAGCAAGATATATATGTTATGGCGTTACTTCAAAGTATCTTGTCTTAGCGGTTGTGTATACGGACAGAAATGGAACAATACGATTGATTTCTGCGCGAAAAGCGAATAATAAAGAGCGAGGTGTTTATTATGACAGACTTAGAACAATTTATAGCAACTTGTGAAGCTCACGCGGTTCCTGACAACGAAATCGATTTTTCCGATATTCCGGAACTAACCGATGAACAAATAGCACACATGAAACCCAGCCATCTTGTCAATAAAAATATATGGAAACCCCAAAAAAAAGTGTTAAGCATTAGAATTGATGCGGATCTACTGGAGTCACTCAAAGCAAGCGGTAAAGGATGGCAAACGAGATTAAACGACTGGATTAGAAACGGCGTCAGTTCTCATTATTTTTAATTATAAATTATAAATTATCCTGCCGGTATTCCCGCGGAGAACATCCGAATGTATTCTTAAAAGCGGAAGAAAACTTATTCGGGTTTTCATATCCAATTAGGGAGGCAATTTCCGTAATCGATTTTTCTGTAGTGTGTAATAGCTGCGCCGCTTTTTGCATTTTGTATTCTTTTTGAAAAGCATAAATCGGTTTTCCGTACACTGCTTTAAAACAGTCTTTCATTACCGTTAAACCGATGCCGTATTTTTGCGACAAATCTTTTAACCGCGGATTTTCACTCCAGTGTTCCGTAATATCAGCTTTAATCGCTTTTATCTTTTTTATATATACTCCTGAAAAACAGGTATGTGCCGCAGACTGCTTTTGCGGTTTATAGTGCTGTAATAAAAACAACAGCTCTAAAACTTTCAGCCGCAGGTAGCCGTTTGTTGTATCAGAGGGAAAGCGGCAATCTTGGGATGCTTCATATAATTCATTGAATATACGGAGCAGCATTGGCGGTGTTTTAATAACTGCGCATTTATTGTCGGGACAATAGTTTTGCAGTAGTGCCGCTAGGTCAATGGATATGCCTTCGATAGTATTCTGAAAAACCATACCTGTCTTTTTGACATCGATAATGATTGTACAGCCGGTGTAATATCCTAACGGGAAAAAAGGCTTTTCGGTTTGAGCTTCCAGAATGCCGATCGCGCAATCATCGTCTCCAAGGTAGGTAAAGTAACCGCTTTTATATTCGCATTCAAATCGGCCAGACTTGCAATAGGCTATTTCCAGAATATTCGATACCGGCTCTTTTCGGTAATCACATGAGACCGCTTCAAAAGTTGTAAGTGCATAATCAACTCCTGAGAATAAATGAAAGGTTTTCATACGCCCGTTCGGTGTATCGCAGTTGATAGCATATTCCGTTATCAAATTGGTATTAGATACAATAGCGGCGCGTGTTCCGTGCCATTCGGTTGCGTGCGCATGTTTGAAAACTTCATTCAACATTTTTATTATCTCTTCCAATTCATCTTTACTGATAAAACCGTTGGGGATGTCCCGAAAGGTGGTTGCTTTTTCGTCATCCCCGAGGAGTTTTCAATAAAGTTTTTCTACAGTGGGCTATCTCTAAAAACTCAAGTGTTTAGAGAGTCCCTAAGACAGCCCCAGGTCTATTCCTCTGTTTTATCGGAAGCAGCATTCTCATCCATCTGTTTTTTATTATTGCCAACCGACAACTTTCCTCCTAAAAAACCAGCGATGATAGACTTTACGTCAAGCCCCGTCGATTCTGCTGCACCGTCAAAAATCTGGTTGGCTGTTCCGATGATATCTTTCATCATTTTCGTATTATTACCGTCTCCGTACATCACGATCTTTTCTACTTTAGAGAGCGGTTCGGCAATATGTTTTGCAACCTCCGGTAATGAATTGAAATACATTTCCATAATTGCTGCTTCACCCATTTTTTTCATGGCTTCCGCTTTTTTGTCGATACCCTCAGCCTCGCTCAGTACCTTTGCTTTAATACCTTCAGCTTCAGCGAGTGCTTTCAGTTTTATCGCCTCTGCCTCTGCTTCTCCTTTCGCTTTAATACCGGCTGCTTCCTGCTCAACCGAATAACGGGCTGCCTCCGCCTGTGCCTTTAAGGCTTCCGCCCGTTTTTTCTCTTCATAAACCGCTGCCTCAGCTTCCTTTTGCCGTGTATACAGATGAGCATCTGCCCGTTGCTGCGCCTCAAATTTCTCAGCCTCAGCCTTTTTTTTCACCTGAGCATTGAGCGCTTGTTCAGCAGCTTCCGCTTCTTTTTCTTTTAGGATGATAATTTGCTGCTGTTTTGCAATTTCCGCTTTTACGGTATTTTCTTCGATCGTTTTCCGCTGTTCCTGTTTCTGAATTTCGCCAGCGGCATCCGCTTCTGCTCTTTTTATATCGCTCAGTTTTTTCAGCTCGGACTGCTTAATAACTAATTCGTTTTCACGCTCAGCTATTTCTTGCGCTGCTTTCACTTTTGCTTCATTTGCACGGCTATTTGCCGCCGCCTGAGCCATCGCTATATCCCGTTCCGCTTCGGCTCGTGCAATTTGAGCGGATTTTCTGATTTGTTCAATATTATCAATACCGAGATTGGTGATAACCGATTCATTGTCTGTAAAATTCTGTACATTGAATGAAATAATATCCAGTCCCATTGCCGCAAGGTCTGGTTCTGTATTATTTTTAACCAGTTCCGCGAATTTTTGCCGGTCGTTGACCATCTCCTGCAAGGTCATTTTTCCGACAATTTCACGCATATTACCTTCCAACACTTCTCGTGCAATACGTCCAATACTGTCGCTCTTTAAATTCAAAAAGTTTTTTGTCGCATGTTCCAATTTCTCCGGCTCAATGGAAATTTTTATATTGACAATGGCATCTACCATAATATTGATATAGTCGGCTGTCGGAACCGAGGAAGATGTTTTGACATCAATAGGGATAAGCCCTAATGCAAGATGATCTTTCCGTTCAAAAAAAGGTATTCTGATTCCCGCTTGACCGATTAAAAAACGTTTTCGTTTTTTTAAGCCTGAAATGATAATCGCTTCATCCGGCGCAGCTTTTACATATCCGACAAGAATGATAATAACAGCTAATATGATTGCACATCCGATTAGCGCATACAAAAATATGTGCATAATGCACCTCCTTAAACGAAATCTTTTGGGCATCTCTAAAATGTTTATTCAGGTTGTTTTCTAGAAGCCCCATATCGTAATGGCTATGCCGTATTATAACCTGAAACGATAGGTTATGTATATTACAGGGATTCCGCATTATGACTACTTAAAAATATTGTACGCGATACTATCCTCTTCATAACTATACTCTGCCCTCAGTCTTGTGTTTTTATCCTGCATGCCACACATTGCATTTTATATCCTGATATTCTATACTTTCTACAAGTATGGAAGACGAATTACAGATAACCCTTACAAACGATTACGCGTTCAAACGCTTGTTAGGCTCGGAAGAAAATAAGCCGCTCTTGCAGGACTTTCTGGAATGCATTCTTGATCTTACACCGCAACAGGTTCTTGATCTTGAATTCATGGATAAAGAGTTGACGAAAGAGGAGTTCAGCGATAAAACAGGTATTCTGGACGTAAAACTCAAGCTAACCGACGGTACAATGATAGATATAGAGATACAAGCGTCGTGGAACGCATCGTTTGTAAAACGAACGCTATTTTATTGGGCAAAGATGTACACGGCTGATTTTAAAGCCGGAGAATCGTATGATAAACTGCATAGATGTATCGCAATCAATATTATTGCAGATGGTTTCAGGCTCAATGACGCTATTCACTCAGAGTACCTGCTACAAGAAAAGGCAGCGCATACCATACTGACGGATGTGCTTGAAATACATTTTTTAGACTTACCGGCAGCAAAAAGGGCGAAAGAAGAAGGGAAAACGGCTGGTAAACAAGGTCAGCTTATTAACTGGCTGCGATTTATAGGAGCAACTAACAAAGAGGAGAGAGCAATGATAGCAACGAAGTCACCGGTATTACAAATGCTGAATGAAAAAATAGACGTATTAACTTTATCGCCGACAGAACGGAAACTGTATGAGTCAAGAATGAAGCTGAAAAGCGATATAACGACCATCTCAGAGACGCAATTCAGTGCGGGGGTTGAGCGAGGTCTTGCTGAAGGTAAATCGCTCGGTCTTGCTGAAGGCAAATTGCTCGGACTCGCTGAAGGCGAAGCAAGAGGTAAGTCGCTCGGTCTTGTTGAAGGTAAATCGCTCGGTCTTGCTGAAGGCTCACGACAAAAAGCCTTCGAAACAGCGCGAATGTTAAAACAATTTGGTGATTCTGTTCAGAAAATCGTGCAGGTAACCGGCTTGACTGTGCAAGAAGTAGAAATGCTCAAGTAATGATGCGATAATGCTGAAGCCCTGATGTATATTATTAACCGTTGTGCACTCTTTACATGAACTCTTTTGAAATGATAGTATCTGCATGGAGGCTTGGTAATGAAAGAATACCGGAAATTGTATGTCAAGGTGATTTTATTATCCATACCGGCAATCGTGCTCGGTACGGGTATTCCTTTTTTGGTTTCGTATATTGTCGATTCCATCATAAACGGAAAGACAGAAGGCTTAGCGCCGTATCTTGCGGCATTTCTCGGCTTGCTGCTGCTGAATAAACTTACCGATCTTTTCAGTAACTATCATTTTAATATGCTTGCACGAACTGTTACTGCAAATGAACGGGAAAAGTTTGCGGAAAAATTCCTCTTTTCAAAATCGAATTTGTACGGCCGGTATTCCGAAGAAAAGATCACTAACCGTATGCTGAAAGAAATAACGGCATTGGGCATTATATACGGCGAAGCTCCTGCAATGCTGATATTAAATATCCTCATGCTGATCGTGTCTTTTATCGTACTTGCACTGATCAATATCCGTCTGCTGATTGTTTCCTGTTTGATTATTCCGCTGGTGTATGTGTGCGGAAATATCTTAAAAAAGCGGATTATCGCTGCTTCCGAAGCGGAAACATTAGCGCATGAAAAACTGCTGCACCGTATTACCGAACTGGTACGGGGCTTTTGCGATATAAAACTTTTTAAGGCTGAACGGAATATCCTTAATACACTGCATAAAACAAATCTTGACTTTTTAAATGCGCAAAAGAAAGTTGTATTTGCCGACCGGCTCTATCATGATATTGCTGATATTATCTTTTCTGTTCTGCCGCTGCTCTGTATGATTATCGGCTTTTGGCTTTCTACTATCCATCAATCAACGCTCGGTTCGGTTGTGTCTTTTTATATGTATGTTCCCTACTTTATCGAACCGATTAATACCTTGACTAATTTGCGTTCGAATATGCTCAGTGCACGTAAGAAGAATGAACTGATTGCGGAATTGGAACAGGATTTTCTTACGCAGCTATCCGGATCCGAACCGCTCGCACATGCGGAAACGGTTGTCGTCGAACACATCAACCACAACTACGGTAAAACAGTCATTACCTCCGATCAAAAACTCAACATAGCGAAAAACGGTTTGTATGGAATATCCGCCGTTTCGGGAGCAGGCAAAACCACAATCTTAAAAATTATATCGGGATTTTTGGCATCGCCTGATTCTTCCGTATTTTTATCCGGTAAGGATATACGCACATTAAATACCGATGACATAAATGATGCAGTTTGTTATGTGTCCGATAAATCCTTTATTTTTGAAGGCAGTGTAAAAGAAAATATCGAGTTGTCGCCTAAATTAGCATTTAATGATGCAGCGCTTTCATTTTTATTTGATGCCGATGAACATATTACGGCGGAGACGCTCTTGGAATCCGAAGGAAAAAATATTTCACTGGGACAAAAGCAGCGGATTATTATGCTGCGGTTATTCTCGCTGGTAAAAAAACCGGACGTGCTGATTTTAGACGAATCCTTATCGGGCACAGATGAAAAACGGGAAAGCGCTATCCTACAGGAGATCAAGAAGCATTTTGATCAATCAAAAATCCTGTTTGTTACGCACCGGTCAAGTTCGTTCGATTTTTGTGATTTTATGATAAGACTGTAAGTAACACTGTTTTGCAAAGCCGGTAAGACCGCACAGGTATTAAGAGGAGTAAGTCCGTTCAATCCTTAGCCATGCGGATGGGCTTTATGGTAGAGTTCCTGTAATTGTGCTGCTGTAATGTGGGTATACCGCTGTGTGGTTGCGATATTGCTGTGTCCCAATAGCTCCTGCACAATCCGTATGTCAGCGCCGCGTGTAATAAACATGGAGGCAAAGCTGTGGCGGAAGGCATGGGGGGTGAGTTTTTTATAATTCGGGAGGAGGGCAGTGTAGCGGTCGATGATGTACCGTATTCCCTGTGTGGTTAATGCGCCTCCTCTGCAATTTAAAAAGAGCGCTGTTTGGTTAATGTGCAGGGGAGGGGGACTGTGCTGAGGAGGGATACCTTCATCCTGCAGAGAGTCAAGCAGCTCCTGCCGCTCACCAAGATAGCGTTCCAGCGCTTCCTGTGCAAAATCTGCAAAAAACACCTTGCGTTCTTTGCTTCCCTTCCCCTTGACAATAGCCCAGCTGCACCGCTCTTTTAAGTCCTGCACAGTAAGCGCTTGTAATTCAGAGACACGGCAGCCGGTAGAATACAGTGATGAAAAAAGGGCTGCATCGCGGGCATACCACAGTATTCCAGCTTCCTTGGGAAATTCGCAAAACTGGTTTGCTTCATCAGGAAAGAGAAAGCGCGGTAGTTTTTCGGGCTGTTTGAGATTGCGGATTGCAGCTGCCGGATTTTCGGAAACAAGCCCTTTCCGGAGAAGATAGCGATAAAAGCCCCGCACACAAGAAAGAGTACGGTTGATACTTGCCGGAGCAAAATGCCGGTTTCCCATATCCGCAATAAAAATTCGCAGCTGCATCTTTGTTATGACCGTACAAGTGAGCTCATTTTCTTTAAGCCATGATTCAAACAGCTTGAGATCGTTACGGTAGGATTCTATCGTATAGGGAGAAAAATGACGGACACCGGCGCTATATGCAAGATAGTCCTCAAAGAGGGAATCCATTGCTTATTCTCGTATCGGATCGTCGGGTACTTCCACCGTACTGTGCAGACAATCACAGTCGGGATTGATACATGCCTTATAGCTCCCATTTTTTTTGTCGTATCGTTCTACTAAAAACCAACCGCATTGGGGACATGTTGCATTGATCGGCTTAAAGTGAGTGAGAAAATCGCATTGCGGAAAATTGGTACAGCCGAAAAATTCTTTTCCTCGTCCTTTTGCTCTGCGGGAAACAATCTGCCCGTTGCATCCGGGACGAGGGCACTTGGCTAATGGAATGGATTTTGTATTTCGGCATTCAGGAAATCCTTCGCAGGCTAAGAAAAATCCGAAGCGCCCGAGCTTTTTCATCATTTTTTTTCCGCATTTTTCGCAGGTAAAGTCCGTTGGTTCATCCAAACGCCCTTTGAAGCTGCCTAAATGAGTCATAACGGAATCAACTTGTGTGATAAAGGGGCTATAAAAAGCCCTGATGATCTGTGACCAATCAGCATTGTGCTCTTCAATTTCATCCAGTTTTTGTTCCATACCGGCAGTAAAATTCACATCGATAATATCATTAAAGTTTTCAACTAAGATGTCATTGATAATTCTTCCAAGCTGTGTTGGAACAAGCTGTTTATTTGAACGGTTTACATAGTAGCGGTCAAGCAGTACGGAAATAATCGGCGCATACGTGGACGGGCGGCCAATTCCTTTCTGCTCCAGCATTTTTACAATGCTTGCATCTGTATAGCGGGCAGGCCCTTGGGTAAAATGCTGTTCAGGGGCTAAGCCGCCGACGGTGAGCTCATCGCCGGTTTTTAGTGCAGGCAGCACTTTCCCCTTTTCTTCTTTTGAAAGAAGGAGATTCAGCACCGCATAAAAGCCTTTTTCCGTTACCTTTGTTGTGGCAGTTTTAAAGACTGCATCGCCAACCGTAATTTCAAAGCTGATTGTTTCCGTTTTTGCACTCGTCATCTGGCTGGCGGTAAAGCGTTCCCAAATTAAAGTGTACAAGCGCAGCTGATCCCGGTTCAGATAATCTTTGAGGTATTCAGGCGTATAGGTACAGTAGGTTGGGCGGATGCCTTCGTGTGCATCCTGCGCTTTAGCTCCCACGGTATAAATGTTCGGCTGTGCCGGTAGAAAGCCGGGGTGCTGTTCGCCAATCCATTTCCGTACATCTTCAAGGGCGACATCAGAGATTCTCACTGAATCCGTACGCATATAGGTGATAAGACCGACCCGGCTGGAACCGACGGCAATACCTTCGTAGAGCTGCTGGGCAACTTGCATTGTCTTACGGGAGGTAAAACCCAGCCTATTTGCTGCTGCCTGCTGCATGGTGGACGTAGTAAATGGAGGTTTGGGATGAATACTTTTCTCCGTACTTTTAATGTCGCTGATGATTGCGCTCTGTCCTTGCAGCAAATCAATAATTGTCTGTACATCCCGTTCGTTTTTTAGTACCGGTTTATCTCCCTTGTAAAGGGACAGCTGGGCATTAAAGGCTGTTTTTCCTTTTTTGAAGGTGCCTTCGAGTGTCCAAAACTCTTCAGGGATAAAGTTTTCAACTTCTGCTTCCCGTTCGCAGATAAGCCGGAGCGCAACAGACTGTACACGTCCGGCGGAAAGCCCGTTCTTTACCTTTTGCCATAGAAGAGGGGAAAGGTTATAGCCTACCAGCCGGTCGAGTACGCGGCGGGCTTTTTGGGCATTGACCTTCGATTCATCTATATCCATGGGATTTTGCACCGCGTTTTTAATTGCCTGTGGGGTAATTTCGTTAAAAACAATGCGGTTGATCGGTACGTCTGCACATTTTTCTTTGATTGCATGACACAAGTGATAGGCTATGGCTTCTCCCTCACGGTCATTATCACTTGCGAGAAAGACATGCCGCGCATTTTTTGCATCTTGCTGCAGCTCTTTTAAAAGCTTTGCTCTGCCCCGCACGGTGATATATTCAGGCTGAAAGCCGTGTTCAATATCGATCGCAATACGGGACTTGGGAAGGTCGATAAGGTGTCCCATCGAGGCTTTGACCATATAGCCGCTGCCTAAATATTTTTCGATTGTTTTTGCTTTTGCCGGAGACTCTACAATAATCAGGTTCTTTTTTCTCGGTTTTGCTTTTGTTTCAGCTGCTTTCTTCGCCATATTATGGTGCTCCTTCTTCAAACAAAGGTAGTTGTCTTTTTTGTTCCCGCTGTGAATACTGTAAAACAGGATGTGTCCATTCACGTAACAGGTCTCCGGCACATTGAACCGGAATTGCTCCGTCTTCCGCTAATTTTTTTCCGCCGCTATTCTGTATGGAATCCAGCAAAGCGGTACACACACATACATCTCTGCCTTGTTCCAGGGCAAAGTCTGCGGTAATAAGCGCCCCTGATTTTGCCGGGGCTTCAACAACGATGGTTGCCCGCGAAAGCCCGGAAATGAGCCTGTTTCGCTGCGGAAAACGGTAGGCAAGCGGCGGCTCTCCCGGTGCATATTCACTGAGGATGCACCCGCCTCTTTCCAGTATGTATCCTGCAAGCCGGGCATTGCTTTTGGGATAGAGCTGATCCAGTCCGCAGGCAAGTACTGCCGCAGTAAATCCGCCGCCTTCCACAGCGCCTCGGTGTGCAAAGGCATCGATCCCTCTCGCTAATCCCGAAATAACCGGAATACCGACATGTCCGCATTCGGTGCCTAGCTGCAAAGCGGTTTTTATCCCATTTCCGCTTGGGCGGCGGGTACCGACTATGGCAACCGCTGCTTTATCGGCATTCGGCAATACCCCCCGATAGTACAGCAAAAAGGGAATGTCCGGGATTTCTTTCAGCAGCGGCGGAAAATCGGGATCATCATAGAAGACCATATTGATCCGGCACAACTGCATTAATTTGAGCGCTTTTTCAACAAGTTCAGGCAGTTTTTGGGGATTGTAGACACGTGTAGTCAATTTCCGTTGTATCAGCCTGCTTAAATCATCTAATGAACTGCCGGTAAGCGTTTGTATATCGCCGAGGGTACGGGCAAGTAATAGCCGCTCATGCCCTTTCAAAAAGGAACAATACGAAAGAGCAATATACAGTTTTTCCCGGCTGCTATGCAAGACTCCATCCATGATCGTTTTTCCTGCTGGAAGGGTTATGAGCCTCGTGCATTTTGTACAAATGCCTTATTGCGTTCTGCATCGGCACGCTGTTCGGCGCTTCCGCTTGTTTTAATAATTCTGTCATACGCTGCAATGGCTTTTTCGTATTGACCGGTCATATAATAAGCACGCCCTAAAATGAACAAAGAATCCAGTGGTTTTTTTTCTTTTGCGGCGAGCGGTTCCATAATAGCTATGGCATCTGCCGGTCTATTCAGTTCAAATACATAGAGGACTGAAAGTGCATATACTGCTCGGGTATAGTTAGGATCAAGTTCAACAGCCCGCTTATAAGCTGAAACAGAAAGATCAAAATATGCCTGCCGTTCTCCAGAACTCATATTGGGATAGTCAAGCGTACTTTTTGCCAAAATGGCAGCGCACACACCAATTTGATAGAAGACGTGCTGATTTTCCGGGAAATACTCAAGGGCATGTTGAAAGGATTCAATCGCTTTCTTGTACATCTTTTTATCCATATATCGCCGTCCCAGTATTTTATACCAAATACCGGTACGATGCTCCATCGTAATAATATCATCAATTTTTCCTTGATACTTACTGATGGCTGATTGCAGATCTTCTATAGAAGACGGGTTTTTCACACCGAGTTCCATATCTTGCAGCTGACGTAAAAATGCCCGATTTCTACAAGCTGGAAAAAACAATACGGCACAAGTCAGTACCAGCAGTCCGATTATTATCTTTTTAGTGTTCATAATGCTGTAATCCTTATATGTTCTTTTAGACATCTTCTCAATTTTAAACATCCCAAGTACATCGTAAAAAACTCAAAATCGCTTTGCAGTCAGCAAAGCGGACAACTGAATGCATTTCCTTACAGAATAAGCCGCGCGGATTGCAGTTTTTAGAGGCTTCTTATTTACAAGATAAGGCTTTCAATTTCTTACCGGTTCTGTTTTTTCCATGCGTCGATAAACTCAAGCATATACTGCTGAATATCATTGAACCAGCGCTGCTGAAAGGCACAAGCCTCTGTGCCGATGTAGCGGTAGTGCCAAGACTCCCATACATAGCCGGTTACGCTTTCGTAACCCTTGGGAAAAGAAAGTGACCAGCCGTATTTTGATGCATTCTGCACCATCCATTTACCGGCACGGGTTTGTGCAAACTCATCGGTTATCGATCCAAAATCAATGACCGTTCCCAGTTGATGCTGGCTTGTCCCCGGCCGTGCAGAAAACCGCTCTGCCTCTTTTTCTCCGGATTCCCTCACATACCGCTCAAAGAGCGTTTTTTGATAAGTGTATGGACGGTAAGAAGAGCTGACCAATAGGGTTACGCCGTCTTGTTTTGCGGCAAGCGCCATCTGCTGCAAGGCGTTTTCAGCTGTTTTTGTCAGGGATAAATCCTTCCGGTTAATACGGTATGCCCTGTCTCCCGTAAGCTTAATGAGCTGCGGCGGAATATAGCCTTCCGGTAAAAAATGTTTTTTATCAACTAAAACGAGGAGATTTTCCTTTTCCGCTGCGAGTACGCGCTGCAATTCCGCTAAAAATACGGTACGCTCGGTTTCGATATGTTTTCGGATTGAGGCAGGAAGAGCTGCAGGATAGATAAAATTATCATATTGCTTTGTTATCTCCGAATCCGCTGCAGAAATGGAACAAAGCGGAAATACACAGAATAATGCAACTACAAGTGTCTTGAATGCTTTTGTATACATGGATATGCTCTCTTAGAGGTACACAATAATATTGGAACGGGCGGGGCTGTGGCAGTAGCGCACCTTACGGGCAAGATTTCGTGTCATTAATAAGCCGAAGCCGCGATACCGCTGCGCCTGAGAATCAAAATGCGGTTGTGTTTTTTTAAGTGCCCGTAATAAATTATCAAAATTACTACTTGTATATGAAAAACACAACCGTGGAAAAAAAAGCTTTGATGCAGCGAGGCTGATACCGGTATTTTCGACAAGGATAGCGTGTTCGGCAATATTGTCAAAAACTTCTGTCGCAATGATAAGCGCCGTAGAGCGTTTATCTTGCGGAATATCTGTAGCGGTAGCGATAAATTCTTCTACGAGATTTATATTTTTCAAGTTTGCTTCTACCAGTAGCTGCTTCACGCTCTTACCTTATCATTACTTTACTTCATCAAGAGAATGAATAACAGGAAATACTTCCGAAAAACCGGTGGAAGCAATTGCCAGTTTGACTACTTCCGAAGGGTTAAGAATATAAATTTTATTGTTTAGCTCATCTCCATCTTCTGATGCAGCCATCAGTATGCCCAGACCGGATGAAGAAAGGTTAGTAACACGGGAGACATCAAGTACAACTGAATGCTCTTTAATATGCCCATATACTTTTTTTTCAAACTCATGGTAGGTATACGAGTTTATTGAACCGGATACGGTCAACAGCACAAATGTGTCATTTAACTTTTCAGTTATTACTAAATTATCCATAGCAAGTCTCCTATTCATTATATTTGAGTACTAAAATAGTCACATCATCATCTATCTTACGCAAAATAAAATCAAGTAGGTTATTATATATAATACGGGCAATTTGTGAAGACTTTGCACTATGATTTTCTTGCAAAATATGTCCAACACGGTCGCTGCCGAAACGGTCTCCCTTGAGGTTGGTTGCTTCCAACAAGCCGTCTGTCGTAAATACAATAGCATCACCTTTATGCAGTGTAATTTTCCGTACTTTTAAAAACGGCGCTATGTTTTTTACAAAGCCCAAAACCCTGCCTTCACCTTGAATTTCAATTGCATTTTTGTATGAATTGATATACATCGACATCAATGGAATACCGCAGTTTAAGTAATAGATGGTATTTGTAGGGAAATCAATAATACCGAACAAACCGGCAAAGAACGTCCCCCGCGGTAAATTATCCTTGATAAAGCGGTTCACTTTTATAACCAGTTCTTTAAAGTCCGGAGATTTCTGTAAATAAGTATGAATGACAGACTTTAAAATGATCATTGACATACTGGCGCTTAAGCCTTTGCCGGAAACATCTCCGATTAAGAACATGGCTCGCCGTTCATTCAAGGTAATATAGTCGATAAAATCACCGCCGAGTTGGTGTGCCGAATAAGCAACAGAATCCATAGAAAAATGATGCGATTCAAGGGCATCTTTATAGTTTTGGATAGAACCGATAATTTGATCGGACATTTCTACTTCACGGTCTATGGTGGCGGTAATATCTTGTTTGGTGATATTCCGCAGATAATAGATAATCAAGAAAAAATAAGAGTATAAGTCTGACAGCATATTGATATCGTAGAGGCTATATTCGGCGCTATGCGTTTTAGGCGCTAACAGAATACACCCGATGAGCTTTTGCCCTTCCCGCATACTGATGAGTATTTCTGTTTGGGTCGTTTCAAAAATATCCAATAACTCAGCTCGGATATTTTCATAGAGATAGTTTGCAATAAGCTCTGTTTTGGTGATAACGACATTATTTTGGTTGAGCAGATATTCAAAACACGGCAGATTGGCGCTCATTGTGTTGTGATGATCGAAGTCCGAATAGACAGTTTGCAAATTCATGTTTTCATCGCTGACTAATATATTCAGCCCTTTACAGGTAAGATGTTGCTTCATCATCCTGGGGAAGGCTTCCAGGATAGCATCATGCCCTTTAGCAAAATCAAGACTTTGTAAGTCGCTGTCAAGTTTTTTTGCATAATCGGCTGTACTGCCTAGAACATATTGCAGTTTATTGCTAATACTGCTGCGGATAAACAGAAGAATAACTCCGGTAACTGTAATGAGTGCAACCCAGCCGGCGGGTGAATTAGTAAAATTCATAACAAGGGCGGTAACAAAGCCTGCAAGGGCAGAAAACACAACGGTAAAAAATAAAAAGCGGATAATACCGAACAACATCTGCTTTATATCAAACACTCGTGTCAGCGAAAAGATGATATTATCAAATAGCAGCATTGCCACATAACCAAAGGGGAGAAAGGCAAATGCCCACGAAAATATCATAAAGTAATATGTTTCTGCAATCCAGATCAGCAGACAAACTCCGATGGAAAAACCATGAAGTAGGAGTTGCTGCCGGTGAATATTACTTTTTACAAAGAATATCCTTAAAAAGAGTATTACGATTGCAACACATGGAACAATGAGTGAATATATAGATGAAAACACTCTCAGACCGCTGATACCCGGTAGTATTTCCTTAGGTGTAAAGAAAAAACCCTGCAGGGGATTCCATTGAAATCTGCCTACGAAAAACAGTACGATTACAATACCGGCAAGATGTATGACCGCATTAACTTTTTTGAGGATGGGATAGATACCCACCTCAGAAATAACAAATGCCATATCCGCTATATGATAGGATGCAAGAATCATACACAATAAGGTTGCTGTTGATGCGAGACGCTGTATACCGAATTGCTCATAAAAAGCGAGATGGACGGACAGCGCCAGAAAAAATGCGACCAAGGTTGCCGGTATGGAAATCTTATTTAAAAGAACATTGACATAGTTTGACTGATAAAACGACAGATACAATGAGTTTGCTAACAGTAAAAGTGCAAAAAAATATGTAAAGAAAATTAAACCCATAGTTTTATCCTTTCACCTTTGCGGCAAGAATGGTTGTGTCATCACGGAATGCTTTTGCAGCACTATAATTTAAGCCGAAATCTGCAACTTTTGCAGCAATGCTTTGGGCATCGGAGGCGGCAAATGTTTTTATCGTTTCTAAATAAATCTCGTTATTACCCAGCTGAATACCTTCTTCGTTTGTAATTTCCGGGATGCCGTCTGTTGTAATGAGCAAAAGATCATTGCGGTAGAGCGGTTTTTCTGCAACCGTTACCGAATCAATGTCGATAATACCGACTAAAGAACAATTCGATTCCAGTGTTTTGACCTTATAACCGTCGGCAGCCTGCGTTAAAATCATCGGCGCTTCCATCGAAGCATTTACATAGCGTACTTTCATTGCCTTTGTGTCGATTAAGCCTAAAAACACAACGGTATATTTGTCAAGCAAATGCATACGTTTGATAGCGCTATCAACGGCAAAGATCAAGCCGGCGAGGTCTTCTTTATCATCTATGATACGAATCGTATTGATAACAACTCCCATGATCAAAGCAGCAGCTAATCCCTTACCGGAGACATCACCCGTTACGATAAGCGTTTTATCCTCATTGATGGGAATAATATCGTAATAATCACCGGACACATTGACGAGCGGACGAAAATAAACGCCTATTTCTAATTGCTTGAGCATCGGTATTTTGTGCGGTAAGAAAGCGTGCTGTGTATTTGCAACCATTTGCCATTCTTGAGCAAGTTCAGAATAATAAAGGAGCTGAGAAAGTGTCGCCTCCCTGCCCACGTAATTTTTAAACTCTAAAAAGAGTTTTGGAAAAATTTCCGGCTCAATAGCGCGGATATATCTGCATATAATAAAAAATCTGATAGAACCGTATGCAATTAAAAGCGCCCGTGCTTTTTTTCTATCAGTAGTCATTTGCATTTCTGAATCTAAAAAATAGATATTTTCTTTCCAGTGATCTAGCCAGTTGGGAGAAAATCGGTGTACTAATTTTTCATATATATCAGGATCGGAAACATAGGGAGACGCACTATTATAGATAACTAAATTTGTTTCAGTATTCGTAAATAATACCGAACAGTCTGCTTTATATTCAAGTTGCTGCTGTATTGTCTCAATTAAGTTTTCCCGGGTATAGCAAAAGCGCAGCCGGCTAATAAAGCCGTCAAATAGCGCTGTTTCTGTTCCTTTATAGACATTTTCTCTGACCTTACGTGTTAAAAAAGAAATCTGTAAGGAAGCTGCGAGGGATGCTACAATAAATAAAACAAAGGCAAACCCAAAGCGGGTCCAGAAGTTGAAGTTAGGTAACTGACGGTATCTTGTTACCATCAAGGTAAGGTCTCTTGCTGAAATCAGCCGTCCTAAGAATGAAAAGCGTGGGCTGAGCGCTAACATAAAAGCCGCAAAAACTAAACTAATACCGGTGAAAATAATCAGTTTTCCCAGAAATTCTTGGTTTTTCCGTATCATTACCTATAACCTCATAACAACTTTTCGTACTCTTTTTAAATAAGCCGCTCGACCTGTTCTGAATCGCACAAATAACACGATTTAGAACGTCGCACCTCAGTAAACCTGTTCAGAAACGGAAGTTTCCAAACAGGTTTACTAAAAAACACTGACAACCGTAAGACTGTCAGTGTTCTATCGAGAACCGCTAAAACGATACGTTTTAACGGTATTTCCGTGATCCTTATTTACATCAGAACCAGTTATTTCATGGTATTGACTGCGGGTTTATCGCTGATTAAGCCAAGATCACAGTAATCCCAACTGCTAACAAAACGCTTATCCCAGTTTTTAACGCGCTTGTTAATAGCTGTTAAACCGATACGATAGTTTGTCGGAATTGCAGGCGCTTCCTCAAGAATGTTCTCATCCCACTCTTTATATGCTTGGGCGCGGAAGGCTTCATCAAAGACCTCTTCAGATGCAATTTTTGCAAGAAGTTCATCATTGCGTTCATTCACCCAACGAAGTCTATTGAACCGTGCCGTGCGGCCATATAAACTATTCGGTTGAGGATTGGAACCGACACCCCATCCCGCTACGAACAAGTCTACATCAGGATCATCATTTGTTAACTTATCATAAAATGCGTTAAACTCGATGAGCCGCCCATCGTTCAAAGCTACATTGAGACCGACATCTTTCCAGTTTTGAATATAATAGCTTGCGACCGGCGCTGCAACATCGGAACCGCTTATAAAAAGCAAGTTGATCTTTAAGGGTTTGCCATCCGGTGTTTCACGGTAGCCGTCTCCATCTATATCCTTATACCCCGCATCGTCAAGCAGTTTTTTTGCTTTTTCAGGGTTATATGAATACCCCTTCCGGTTTACATCATAGAATCCGGGGTGGTACGGCGTAATAAAGGAATTTGCAGTAATGCAGAGCCCATGATAGTAGATAGCATGGATACCGTCATTATCCATTGCATAGCCGATTGCCTGACGGAGCGCCTTATCCTTAAACTTACCGCCGTCAGCAAACATTTCAGCTTCACCTTTTTCGTTGTTCCAACGTCCCATCTTAAATCCGACATACCCATACGCACCCCGTACAGCGCCAAGGATATCAATATTATCCACCTTCAAGATCGGTTTTCCGTTTGCATCAAGTTTGGTTTTTCCTTCATCATCAAGTTCAACAAACTGATCATAGAGGTCAAGATTAAAGTTGATCACATCGACATCACCGGCTTTCAGCGCTGCGGCAACAGATGTCGGCTGAATACGCTTTACAACAAGACGGCTGATACTTGGCTTCTTACCATACCAGTAAGGATTGGGTACATATTCAAGAATATCACCTTCTACCATAGAGCTGATCACAAAGGGTCCGCAAGAAAGCGGCGCTTTCCGAACACGGTCATGGGCTTCCATCTCCGTTATGGGAATATCTTTGAGGTAGTGATAGGGTTCAGCATTATATGTCAGTCCCGCACCCCATAAAATGCCGGGAAAATAATCTTTAAAGGTAACTTCCACTGTTTTCTCATCGATCTTTTTAACCCCGGAAATGTTTTTTGCTTCACCTTTATGGTATTCTTCCATACCGACAACGTTTTGCATGTTTGCATTGTAGCGTACGCCGGTGTATTCAGGATGACCGACACACTCATAGCAGAAAATAATATCTTCTGCAGTTACCGGTACACCGTCGGACCAGGTAAGTTTCGGTTCGATGTGGTAAGTAGCGGTCTTCTTTTCACGGTCGAATGTCATATTACAGTAACCGCCGTCTATAATTTCATGGTTTGGTCCGCCAGCCATGAAATTGCCAAGCATAGGACGCATAGCTTCATATGTTGGAGTATCCTGATACAAGAAGGTATTAAATACCCCCTTCCATGGAGTATCGCTTGCAAGTCCTATAACAAAAGTACCATCAACCTCTGCACCGTCTCGTTCTAGAACCTGCGGAAACAGCAATTTAAGCTCTTTGCTGTCTTCTTTGTTTTCAGTTTGCACCTGCGCAGTTTGCTTTTGCTCCTGCTTTCCGCCGCAGCTTACAGCTGCCAGCATTACTGCGAGTAAAAATGCAGTAAGTTTTAAACCTTTTGGCATTGTTTTCCTCCTTGGATTTTACTCAAAACCATAGCCTGAACTCGTCTTGAGCGCCGTTTATTTATAACGCTGTTTTGCATCGGATGCCCGTTTAATGGTTTGTCCGACGTAGTTAATACACAGCATTAACACCATGATTAAAATAGAAGCAGGCAGCCATACCCACAGTTTGCTGGAAATGGTACCCGGATCCCGTGCATAGCCGATTAAGGTACCAAGTGAAGGAGATGTAGGCGGCAGCCCAAATCCCAAAAAGCTCATACCTGTTTCTATACCGATATTTCCTGCCATACCGAGGGTAAAATTGACAATAATAATGGAAGAAATATTCGGTAAAATACCCCCATACATAATCTTAAAATCACTAGTACCCATGATGCGCGATGCGTTTACGTAGTCCCGTCTGTTTTCCGACAGCGCCTTACTGCGCACTAGACGGGTAACCCCTGTCCAATAAAAAGCTGACATTATAAAGATAAATGTCCAAATATTATAGGTCGGCACAATCGTAACAAAAACGATGATCAGCATCATAATCGGTAAAATAATAATAAAGTCGCAGATACGCATAATGATATTATCGACCCTACCGCCGTAAAAGCCGGTAAGCAGACCGAAAAAAATACCGATTATTTCAGTGATAATAGTTACACTGAAGGCAATAAGCACCGAGTTTCTCGCTCCGATAATCAGCTGCGGCAGGATCGGGCGGCCGCCGAGGTCTGCTCCCAGAATAAACTTTTTTCCCGGCACGGAAAACTTATCCCGTAAACTTACCTTCATAACGGTTTCCGTATCAAGGATAAAACCTCCGATAATGATAACTGCAAAAATAACCGCTAATACAGCGAGCGCAAAAACGGCTGCTTTATCATGCTTAAATTCCGATTTGACTATCTTCCAAAAGGACGGAACAGTACTCATTTCTTTGAGCGTGGTTTCATCGATGTGCTCAATATCAAAATCTTTTTTATTTTCCATAACTCCCTCTCAAAACCGCCGCGGAGGGCGGTGAAACTATACAGAAGCGACATTTTGGCTGTGCCAAAATTTACCATCAACTGATGTACTTCCTTGTACATCAGTTGATAAAAGCTTATTCAATTCTAATCCGAGGATCAACAATGATCATGATAATATCGGAAAGCAAACTACCGAACAGGGCAAGCGTTCCATAGAGGAGGGTAAGCGCATTTATAACCGAATAATCGCGTGACATAATCGATTCAATAAAGAGCAATCCCATACCTTGATACATAAAGATTGTCTCAACAAATATTGAACCGGCAAGTAGTCCGGTTATGGTAAACCCGAAGAATGCAGCAATAGGCAGCAGTGAATTTCTAAAGATATGGTGACTGTAGACTTTATCTATCGGAACCCCCTTACTGCGGGCTGTTTTCACATAATCCTGACTTTTTGCATCGATAACCTCATTGCGCAGATACTGTACAATACCGGTGGTACGCAGTACTGCTGCCGTCATTGCCGGCAGCAGCATGTGGTATATCCTGCTGGCAATATAGCGTCCGGTATTGCCTATTGAATCCAGACCGACAAAGCCTGATGTCGGGAAAATCCGTAATTGATACCCGAACAGCAATAGACTAAGCAGCGAAAGGATAAAGGTTGGAATTGCATAGGTAATAAAATTGTATATCAGAACGGCTTTATCGAACTTGGATCCGTTATACCTCCCTGCACGGATACCAAGCGGTACTGCGATTGCGTATGTTAACATAACAGTAAACAGCGAAAGCCATAATGTATTCTGCGCCGGTAATTTAATTTTATCTTTTACCGGTATTTTATAGGTATATGAGACACCAAAGTCCCCATGCAGGATAATCTTTGTTATCCAATTCTTGTATTGTACCGACCACGGATCGTTTAAGCCTGCTTTTTCCCGTAATTCTTCGATACGGGCTGCATCAATATCAGGCATACTATTTATTATCCCCGTGAAGGGATCCCCCGGCATCATCTTACCGATCAAAAACACCAACACGCTTAGGACAAACAGCTGCGGTATCATAATCAGGACACGGCGTACTACAGTCTTCCACATATCTTTCCTCCCTAATCCTTAAGCGCAGCGTAATGAGTATCGCTGATTTTTTTAAGATCATATACCCTGCCTTCGGGGCTAAAATACCGTTCCGATTCGCGGGCATATAGCTCTTCAATCTCTACACGGCGTTTTTTATACTCATCCCGCATTTCCACATTCATTTCGGGAATTGCAGCAATTAAACGCTTGGTATAGATATGCATGGGGTTATTATAAATATCTTCCCGTGTTCCGGCTTCTACAAAGCGGCCGCGGTACATGATGTAAATATAGTCGCACATGTGCTTTACAACGCCTAAGTCGTGCGAGATAAAAAGATAGCTCAGCATAAACTCCCGCTGGATTTCTTTTAAGAAGTTCAATATTTGCGCCTGTACCGAAAGGTCAAGAGCGGAAACAGGTTCATCTGCAACAATGAGCTTAGGATTCACTGCTATTGAACGGGCGACCCCAATGCGCTGCCGCTGTCCGCCGGAAAATTCATAGGGGTACTTATATAATCCATCCGGCGGAATACCGACAATCTGGAGCAGAGAGAGAACTTTTTTGAGCTCTTCGGACTTTGAAAGATTCTCAAAGTTTCTGATCGGCTCTGCAATAATATCACGAATGCGCTTTTTAGGGTCAAGACTTGACATAACATCTTGAAAGACCATCTGAACATTTTCGTTGTACTTAATCTTTTTCCGTTGCCGTTTTGTATTGACTTGACTGCCTTCGTAGAGGATTGCACCGCCGGTCGGCTGTTCCAATCCTACAATCGCTTTTCCGATAGTTGTTTTACCTGAACCGGATTCTCCGATGAGCCCGTAGGTTTTGCCTTCTTCAATCTGAAAAGAAACACCGTCAACTGCCCGCACGTAGTCTTGAATCGTATTAAAAAAACCGCCTCGGATAGGGAAGTGTACTTTTAAATCTTTTACTTCTAATAATGCCATCTATGTCCGCCTCCTTTACACATCATCTTCAAACCGGAAGTTTTTCCAGCAAGAACAGCGGACAAAATGTCCGGGCTTTACCTCATGCAGTACGGGACTTTCTTCATGCTCTGCTTCCGGAATCCACGGAATACGGTCAGCAAACCGGCAGCCTGTGTGCTTGAGTTTTTTAAGCGACGGCACCATACCTTTAATGACATGGAGCATATCATCGTCTTTGTCTGCTTGCGGAATGGATTTCAGTAGAGAGCGGGTATACGGGTGCAGCGGATTGGTAAAAAGCTCGTGTGAAGAGGCAAGCTCAACAATTTGCCCCGCATACATAACGGCAACCCGGTCGGCAACCTGTGCAACAACTCCTAAATCGTGCGTGATCAATATGATACCTGCTTTATGCTCTTCCTGCAGGTCTTTAATCAGGTCTAATATTTGCGCTTGGATGGTTACATCGAGCGCTGTTGTCGGTTCGTCGGCAATAATCAGGGAAGGATTACAGGAAAGTGCTGTCGCAATCAATACACGCTGCCGCATACCTCCGGAGAGTTCATGCGGAAACCGTTGTGCAGTGCGCTGAGGATTCTGAATACCCACATCGTCGAGTAATGCTAAAACCCGTTCTTGACGTTCTTTTTCAGTTAAATTGGTATGATAGAGGAGGGCTTCTTCAATTTGCTTTCCAACCCGCTGCAGCGGATTAAGCGAGGCAAGCGGATCTTGAAAGATAAAACCGATCTCTTTTCCGCGGATTTTATTCATCTCGCTTTCCGACATCGTTAAGAGGTTTTTACCTTTCAGGAGTATTTCCCCGGAAACACGGGTAAACCGCATATCATGCAGCCCCATAACAGACATGGCAACGGTACTTTTACCGCAGCCGGATTCACCAACGATTGCCAGCATTTCATTTGGATGTACTTCAAATGAAACACCGTCAACCGCGTCATAGTAGTTCCCGTCAATACGGAATGCAGTGTGTAAATTATTGACGGTTAGTAAGTTTGTTTGTTCCATAGTCTTCTCTACTCACAGCTCATTCTCTCTATTCTGCACAGAGGATAGGTAAGAATCACTTCGGAAAAGGCTCGATTTCCTTCCTTTGTAAAGCAATTCCTCTACACTTTCATGTATAATTTAACGGTATCACGAATATGGAAGTTTTGCAACTACAAAAAGCTAAAATAATGGAATAAATGTGTTAGATTTTTATCCGTGTAAAGAAAGAATAATCCGACATTTTGCGGCACCTGTTTTAATGGTTCGCGGCGGTACAAACCGTTAAAAAATATAGGAATCGTTCTAATGAACTGTTCTGCGGTGCTTCCTGTGCGCTTAAACTCAAATTTGTTTGCCCTAATCGATGCGTCTAACAGACTAGACATTTTTTTCTTGTTTAACTAATATCTTTGTTTGTTTATTCGTGCGGAGAGTGACATATTTTTATATACCGCGTTGATTGTTATCGACTTACTGCTGAAATCAACCGGCTGTTTTCAGCGGTTCTTAACATATAAATAAAAGTTTTAATGGAGGTTCTTGTATGGAACACTTAATCGGATCGAAGCTGATCGATTTTTCATTGCCTGCCTATTGTAAAGGCAAATTCACAACGGTATCAAGTAAATCCTTATTGGGGAATTGGGCTGTGCTCATGTTTTATCCGGCGGATTTCACCTTTGTGTGTCCCACTGAATTAGAAGATTTAGGAAAATTGTATTCCGAGTTTCAAGAAATAGGCTGTAAAGTATTTTCGGTTTCTACGGATAGCGAATTTGTCCATAAGGCATGGGCTGATGCAAGCCCGACAATTGGAAGTCTTCCTTATGAAATGATTGCAGATAAAGCGGGTGTCCTTACTGCGTCCTTGGGTATTCTTATGCCGGACACATGGACTGCCTTGCGCGGTTCATTTGTAATTGATCCTGACGGTGTTATTAAAGCCTATGAGGTGCACGATACGAGTATTGGACGCGATGCCTCGGAGCTCTTGCGGAAGGTACAGGCAGCACAGTTTATTGCAGCGCATGGAGATCAGGTCTGCCCAGCAAAATGGCGGCCGGGAGAAAAAACGCTGTGTCCTTCGATTGATCTTGTCGGAAAAATTTAATTTAGGCGGATATATGAAAAGGTCTCAAACTTTTATTCCTACATTACGGGAAATACCTGCGGAGGCTGTTGTTGTCAGCCATCAGTTGTTGCTGCGTGCCGGCATGATACGCAGATTAGGAAACGGCTTGTTTAATTACTTACCGCTTGGATTACGGGTATTCAGAAAAGTCGAGAATATTGTACGCGAAGAAATCGATGCTACTGGATGTCTTGAGTGTAAGGCTTCCGTTGTTGCGCCGGGGGAAATCTGGCAGGAATCAAAGCGCTGGTATACTATGGGCGACGGACTCTTACGGATGAAAAACCGGCTCGGACAAGACCTTGTAGTTAGTCCTACAAACGAGGAGTCATTTACGGCGCTGATGCGTTATGAGCTTGGTTCATACAAGGACTATCCTATTTCAGTGTATCACATCAATACAAAATACCGTGATGAAATCCGTCCCCGCTATGGTCTTATGCGCGCCCGGGAATTTACGATGAAAGATGCTTATTCCTTCCATACAAATCCGGACTGTCTTGATGCCGCATATCGGAGATTCGGTGATGCGTATGAAAAAATATTCCGCCGCTTCGGTTTGACGGTGATTAGGGTCAGGGCGGATTCCGGTGCAATGGGCGGCAGCGGTTCCGAAGAATTTATGGTGGAATCCGCGATTGGGGATGATACCCTCATTCTGTGTCCGCAGTGCCGGTATTCTGCAAATGAAGAAAAAGCGGCGTGCGCACCTGATCCGTATACGGAGCTTCCTGAAACCCAAGAACCATGCACCAAGATTCCTACACCTGATGTCCGTACAATAGAAGAGCTTGCAAACTTCTTGCACACCTCTCCTAAGGCATTTATTAAAACACTGATTTATCACGTAAAAGATTCAGAACTCATTGATTCTGAATTTGTTGCAGTGTGTATTCGCGGTGATCTGGAAGTAAATGAAGCAAAACTCGCAGCAGTATTAAAAGCAGCTGAAGTGGCGCTTGCATCGAATGCCGATGTAGAAGATATTACCGGTACCGTTGTCGGTTTTGCAGGTCCGGTAGGATTGACAAAGGTGCCGGTGCTTGCCGACGAAAGCGTAATGCTGATGCATGATGCCGTTACCGGTGCGCTTGAAAAAGATATGCACTATATCCATGTTGAACCAAAACGCGATTTTACGCCTGCAATGGTCTATGATGTTCGGATCGTAAAAGCTGGTGATATATGTCCTCAATGCGGTACACCGTTTTATAGCAAGAAGGGAAATGAACTTGGGCATATCTTTAAGCTCGGAACAAAATATACAGTCAGTATGAATATGACCTACCTCGATGAGAACGGACAAAAGCAATATCCGCTGATGGGCTGTTACGGTATCGGGATTGACCGTGCGCTTGCCTCCATCATCGAAGAACACCATGATGAAAATGGTATTATCTGGCCGATGACGGTTGCTCCGTATCATGTTGGTATTGTGCCGATTCAATATGAAGGAAAAATGAAGGAAGTTGCCGACCAGCTCCATGATGACCTGACAGCCTGCGGTATTGAAGTACTGTTAGATGACCGTGTTGAACGCCCCGGTGTTAAGTTCAAAGATATGGACTTAATCGGTTTGCCGATCAGACTGGTTATCAGTGATAAAAAATTACCCAGCATTGAGTGTAAATTCCGTTCGGAGCAAGAAGCAACGCTGATACCTTTGGAGGGTGCTGCTGCGTATATTGCCGAAAAGGTACATACCGAGTTAAAGCGGTATAACGCATAGGTGAACCGGTAAGGAACAAGTATTCGTACGGCTCGGCTCTCATTCCCAGCCGTACGGTAAGTATTTTTGCTAGTAGCGGTTACATTTTATTCTGCAACGGTTGTTCCTGCGGGAGGTAGTTTTTCCTTAAAGGCTTTTCCCAATAAAATCGGTACGATCATTGATGAAATAATAATCAATAAAATAACGGGTGCAAAATATTCGGCTTTTACCATACCGGCAGTCAATCCTTTTTGTGCAACAATGAGAGCTACTTCTCCCCGTACCATCATACCAAGTCCTATTTGAAGGGATTCTTTTCTATTATATCCCAAACATAATGCCGAGCCGCTGCAGCCGATTATTTTAGAAACACACCCGATAACGACGAAGATAATCGAGAACCACAAAAGGTCCATATTCAAGCCGCTTAAATTTGTCTTTAATCCAATGCTTGTAAAAAAAAGCGGGCTGAAAAACATGTATGAGTTTACATCGATTTTTTGTTCCATATAAGATGCATCATGCAAATTGCAAAAAATAACGCCGGCAATATATGCACCTGTTATATCTGCAATTCCGAAAAAGCGCTCCGTGCAATATGCAAAAATAAAAGCAACTCCTAAACCGTAAATGGGGATGCGGTGAGAGTGGGGATGCCGATTATCATACCACTTAAAAATACGGTAAATAATGAGACCTGCGATTATTGAAACAACAAAAAATGCAATAGTCTTGAGAATGAGTTCCACGTAACCGCCGCTGCCTGAACTTGCGCCAAGCACAAGGGTCAAAACAATAATCCCGAATACATCATCGATGATCGCTGCGCTGATAATAGTCTGTCCCACTTCAGAATTAATTTTCCCGAGTTCTTTGAGCGCTGCAACAGTGATACTTACTGAAGTCGCTGTAAGTATTGTACCGATAAAAAGTGACTGATAAAACTTCTGCGTTCCGAATCCGTCAAATCCCCACAGGGCAAATGCCATTGCGGTACCCAATACGAGCGGTATAATAACCCCTGATGCAGCAATGATGGTAGATTTAACTCCCGATTTTACCAGTGATTTAAGATTTGTACCTAAACCGGCGGAAAACATAATGAGAACAACGCCGATTTCTGACATATAGGCAATAAATTGATTGGTTTGGCTGTAGATAATATTCGATTCAGCTTCGCCGAAATGTCGGAACGGCAGTAAAAACCTTAAAGCAAGTCCTGCAACAATTTCTCCGGCAACCTGAGGAATGCCTATTTTTTTTGCGAGAAGTCCAAGATATTTTGCAGTAATAACGATGATGCCAACAGAAAGGATAATTTGTAATGCAATATCTCCAATCGGTAGTTCCTGTGCAGACATAAACAACTCCTATAAAAAGTCAAGAAGAAAGTATCCAACGTTCGATTGACTTTTTACGCACGTTCTCACTTCGTTACGAACGTGCAGATGATATACAAGTTTGCGATCGAGTAAACCAGTGGTTCCTTATGAACAGTCACTCAGTATACTCAAAACAGAAGGACTGTTCAATATAAAATAGGATATATTTTTACCTAAAACAGCAAGAATTTAACAGCTTTATATAATGTATATTCTGTCTACTTATTTGTTATAATCAATATAAAAACAGAATAAAAACAGATTGAAGCAGATTTATAAGTCTTAGAATTTTCAACAAATCCGGTATAAATAAACCCTGCAAACACGAATAAAAATGAGCATATTTGTATCCGCGCTCCTCTTTATAAGAGCGGCTGGTTTCCGGTTTATATAAATGCTTTTAACAACTCCTGATAATGCAGCGCTAAAGGATCTTCAGGATATATTTTTAAGGCTTTTTCAAAATATTCATACGCTGCAGCATACCGCTTCTCTTTCAATTTCTTCAAAGCTTGTTCGATATAAGGAGCGGATTCCTGTTTTTTCTCTTGTATGTCAAGAGTGTCGCAATCATAGACTTCATACAAAATAGCATCCTCTAATGTGTTACTTTTTGCGGATTCATTAATACGGCGTATATGGAAATCTGCAGGATTTTCCAACGACTGCAAAATAGCCTCCGAAATAATAATGGTATTGGAATATATCTTTGTAGCAGCTTGCAAATCTTCGGCTGTATAACATGTGTTTGAAATAACCATACTATCTAGCCGGTTCTCATTTCCAATCACACCTAAAAGAATTGCTCCTGTATCAATACCAATCCCTGCTCTCAGCGGCGGGAGATTGTGTAACCGGAGTTTTTCTTCCTGTAATTTCCTTTGTATACTAATTCCGCATTGCAGCGCAGAATCGGGTGCATCAGGAAAAAGTGCAATAAATCCATCACCGAGAAACTTCATAATCACACCATTGTGGTGACGGATAATCGGGGCAACTAAGGCAAAATATTTATTCAGTAGTAAAAATACTTCATCCGGCATCAGCTGTTCAGAAAGACTGGTAAAAGACCGTATATCGATTGACAATACTGTTACAGATAGTTCAGAAGCATCTCCCGTATTGATTTCTGTAATGTCTTTCTTTTTTAGAAAAGTCAACAGCTGATTAGGAAAGAATCTACGCAATGCATTTTGTATTTGTTTTTGTTCTTTTACCAGATGTTCAATTTGATGTATTGATTCCGCATACCCATTTATGCTCATCACAACGGCAATCAGAATAGCAATAACAGCACCTTCCTGCAGAAGTAATCTGCCGGATATCACCCATTGGCTTACCAAAGTATCATGAATAGCAAAACTTGCCAAAAGACATAACACAGCTGCGATCCATAATGCATATTTCTTTTTTTGAATAAATGCTCGTATAATAATCCCTGCATTATAAATTATCGCAACTACAATAATCACTTGTTGGATATGGAGATACCGAGAAACAAACGCAGTTGAAGCTAAAATAATAAAGGCTGTTGCACTGCAGCATACCGTTATAATACCCCAATAGATAAACCGTTGTGAGATGTTAAATATCTTTCTAATAAAAACACTAAAGAACAATACTGAAAGCGGAATATTCGTATATCGCAGAACAAAGAAAAGCTTCCAAGGAATTGATGGGAATATATAAGCGGTAATATGCGGATAAAAAACAGAAATGCGGACACTCAAGGTAATTGTTGTAAAAGCAAACCATAAAATGTACGGCATCTTTTGATAATTTAAATGCAGAACAATAAAAAAGATACTAAACACAATGAGTACGGTACATGCAATATTATAAAACAATAAGCTAAAGACAAATGATGTATTTAGCACCTCTGCATATCCGAGCAAAATGGATTGATCTGTTCCTCCATATCGGTTATGAAAGTTTGACATATTTATTACAATATCCGCCGTTCCGTTCTTTAACGGTTTAAATGTAGCGATACTGATCGTTTTTCCCGGTATTTCCGTACTGTTTGAAGTACCAGGCTGTCCCTGCCCTGCCCTATCAAACCCATTGATAACAATTGTACAACTTGAAAGCATATGATTAATCTGAATCGCATAGATTCTACTTGGGTCAAGACCGACAACACGTAAACCGTAAGAAGCATATCCATAATCAGTATGCAAAGGACTATCCCGTAGCTTACCCGGCAGTGGCGCATATTGCGGCTTATTGACATTATTAGAGCTATAAAATTGATTAGGGGTAAAGTGCCACTGTCCTTTTAGGCTAAAGATATCTTCATTATTATGAGCAGGTAATGTTAGAAGCCCTTGTTGGATAGTTACACTATGTGTGCGGACGGTATGAGATGGTTTAGCCTTATTGATGAAGGTTAATATGAGAAACATACACAGAAATGGTAATGATCCTAACAGTATTTTTTTCATAATAAATTAACCTCATAAACATTTATCAGTTTCTGTTTACCAATAAATTGTACCTTTCCATAGTAAAAGCAGGTATGGGTACGCCAATATGTTTCGGGCAGTTGCTCCCGTACCGTTTCACTGATAATAATATTTACATTTTTTTCGGACGCATAGCTATGCATACGTGATGAGATATTCACGACATCAGAGATGACGGTTGTATCCATACGCTCCTGCTCTCCGATAGTTCCCATCATCAATGTGCCATAATGTATTCCCGATGCGATATGTATCTCTGGTAATGATTGTGCTTGGCGATGTACATTGAATTTTTTGATCAGCTGAGTAATTTCAATAATGCAATCGAGCGTTTTTTCTGCTGTTCCATAAAAAAGCACCATGAGTCCATCGGTTAAATATTTGTCGATAAATCCTCCGTATTTCTGAACGAGGGGATTCGCCGCCTGTACTACAGTATTATATAAAATAAGCAGCTCTTCCCGTGCTTCACTCGATGTCAATTCCGTTTTTATCCCAAGATGGATAAAGGCCACAAACATTTTCTTGTGAGTATTATCACCTAAGAAAACATCTGTAACATTTTTTTTGTTCAAAAACTGGAGAAACTGATTGGGAAAAAAACGCTGAAATGCACTGTTTGTTTTTTCTATAACAGTAACCATCTGCTCCTGTTTTCTAAAAGCAGTAGAAAAATGCCGGATAACAATAAATGCCATCGGCACCAAAAGCATCAATATGGCAAAATGAGAAATAAACGGAGCATTAATAATACCATTTGAAATGAGTGCATCAAAAATAGCAGCGCTTACAAAAAGTAAAAATGAAATCAAAAATGGTAATGCAAACGGCTTCCTTTTTATTAAGGCGTATGCAACAACCACACATGCAATACCTGCAAGCACCAATATATAGAGTTGAGTAAGGAGCAATAACCTGCCAACAAAGACCGACAGCGGTGCAGTCATCGTGATAATACCATATATCAGCAGAGGAACAGTTAAAATATAAAAAATACGAGGAATCTTTTCTATGAATAAATTAAGGATAAACAAAAAAGTAAACACCGCGCAGAATGGAAATGTCAAATAGCCGAGGCGGAACATTATATTTAAAGGTATACCGGGAACAAAATCTCTGAGTAAAAAGTCATTATAGCATAGTGTTCTCAATGCAAAAGTATAACAAAGGAGTCCAAATAAACCTGCAGTTGTTTCTTTGCGGTAAAATAAAAATAAAGACACAAAGAAGGTCGCCATGCTTAAAAGAATAGCGAATATCCCTGATGTAATAAGTCTATCAAGTGTTTTTTTTGTTTGCAGCGTTGTATAAAGCCCAAAAAGGAAGGGCGTTTCCAAACCGGGATTTCTGTCGTGAAAATTGGATACATGAATCACCAATGTTACTTCGTTTTCGTTATTAACCGGTAAAATAACGGTTTTTGAGTTCCAATCAAATATTTCTTCATCTTGATTTTGCCCCGGTGTCCCCGATGCATAAAATATCTGACCATCTAAAAACACTGTGAATGCTGATGAAGTTCGGGTGAAATGGATTCCATACACTTTTTCCGGCTCAAAACCTTTTATTTTCACTGCGTAGGAAGCATAGCCTTGCACGGACTGCGGCTGCTTATATGATGTCCAACTGGATGCAATTGGTTCAAAACAAATATATGCTTCAAGCGGTAACAAAGCTGACATAAACTCTTTTTCTTCATAGCCCCACAGACCGCTTAATGAATAGACGGTATCTTTATCTATATGCGAAATGTCATATACGCCGTTTGATGTATAGAGCTGTTCTACTTTTGTACAGGAAATGGTATAAAAACTGATCGTACAGAGAAATAAGAAAAACACAATATTCTTTGTTTTCACAAGTGTTAATCCTTGTTGTTTAAATTCTTTCATACATAAAAATACTACAAACTGCAATAATAAATTGGGATAATATAGCGTATAATTTATATTGCGTCTAGAGCTGCTGCAACAGCGTCAATACTGCTGTCCGGGGTAGACGCTCCTGCTGCCAGCCCTATTCTATGATAGCAGTGAATATCCTGAGGAATATCGGCAAGGGATTCTGCAAGCCATGCCGGTTTTCCGCTATCGAGCGCTGTTTGTAAGAGACGGCGGGTATTTGCAGAGGTTTTACCACCGATTACCACGACGGCATCAACATCATGCAGCAGCTCCAGCAGCGCATCTTGCCGTTCATCAGTTGCCGGGCAAATGGTTTCCAAGACAATGAGCTGAGGTATCTTCTTATATAAGATGTCTGCAATGGCACGGTATTCACTCCGTTTGATTGTCGTCTGTGCAAGCAGCACGGCAGGAGCGTCATCGCATTCCACATCCAAAGTACGGGCTTCTTCTGCATTCTGTACAGTGAGGCACCGTGCATGGGGAATCGCGAGGGCGTGTCCCATAATGCCGATTAACTCCCCATGGTTCTTATCTCCGGCAAGAATCACCGTATATCCCTTTTCAGCGTAGCGCGCTGCCCGCTTTTGGCTGGCAATAACCCGCGGGCAGGTTGCGTCGATGATAATAGCCTTACAATCAGCCAACTCCTGCCGTTTCTGCGGAGAAATACCGTGTGCCCTAATGATGATAGGAGACTCCGGCTCAATTTGATTTTGGATCTCTTGTTCAGGATCAACAACCCGGACACCCTTTTGCTCCAAAAGCTGCATGGTTACCGGATTATGGATGAGCGGCCCATACGTGTAGACTGTCTTATCAGGATAATCTGCAAGCGCATTGAGTACCGCATCAACAGCCCGTCTAACTCCCATGCAGTAACCAAGCACCCGCGCTCGTTTTACCGTATGAGACACAGCCTGTGCAATAGTGCCCGATCTTATTGTAGAATCTGCAGAAACGGCTGCGCCAGTGTCGGTATCGGGCATACCCGCTTGTATAGTTTCTTTAAAATCCTTCAATGTTCACAGTATCCTTTCAATTAAAGTCTGTAAGAATAGCGTGTACCGCTTCAACAAACGCTTCTACCTCTTTTTTTTCCGTTGACGGTCCGATAGAAATCCGCACCGCATTTTGTGCAAGCTCAGGCGGTACGGAAAGGGCGGATAATATCGGGCGGATTTTTTTCTTTGACGAACACGCTGATCCTGCTGAAATAAAAATACCGCGGTCGGAAAGACAGCGCATCATAATCTCTGCGGGGACATTTTTGAAGCTCATCTGAATAATCCATGGAGAAAAGGACGGATGATGCCCCAACTCCGTATCAGATACATCTGCTTCAACCCGTCCTCTCGCCGCGGGGATGAGAGAACATGCGGGAAGCGGCTGCAATAGGGATATGAGATACCGAGTCAACTCCCCTGCCCGCTTGTATTTTTGTTCAAAATCAGTGTAACTGCGTTCAAGACAGCGGGCTAATGCACAGGCTCCTGCAACATTTTCCGTGCCGGGGCGAATATTACCCTCCTGCCCTCCCCCTCGTAATGCTGATGTAATCGGTTGCCGTAAATACAGCAGCCCTATCCCGCGCGGGCCGCCTATTTTGTGTGCACTCATGGATGCGGAATGCACTGCGGTAAGCCCAATATCCGCTATCGGTAATTTTCCGATTGACTGCACCATATCAACATGAAAATGAATGGGACGCTTTCCTGCAGTATGGGCTTTCAGCGCTTCTGCAATCTCCTGCACCGGCTGAATGACACCGATTTCGTTATTCACTCCCATGACGGCAACCAGCACGGTGTCTTCCCGCAGTGCATTTAACACGGCAGCCGGGCTGATATATCCGTTTTTATCGGGACGGACGGTGAAAACCGTCCAGCCGCAGTGCTCCAGCACCGCTGTTTGCTCCCGCACCGATGGATGCTCAATACCGCTGATGACAAGACTGCCGGCAGTGGGACGCATAAGCAGGGAAAGCAGCACCACGCTGTTCGATTCTGAGGCACCTGAGGTAAAGTACAGGCTGCCGGCAGGGACATGGAGCACTGCGGCGCAGCGGCTGCGTGCATTCTCCAGTAAAGACCGTGCATCTTTTCCGAATTGGTGTTGTGCGGAAGGATTGGCAAAAGCAGCCGCTGCCTCCCGATATGCCGCTTCAATTTCATCGGTATACGGAACAGCCGATGCTGCCCAATCTAAATAAATCACCGGAGCACCTCCTGTATCACAGAATCGGCAACTTCGCATAGCTGTGTCTTTAACAGCGTTTCCTGTAGTACCAGCCGTATCATACCGTGCCGGTTCTTTTTATCTTTTTTCATACGGGCAATAATCGAGCCTGCAAAAGAATTGTTAGCAACCTGTATACTAGAGTATACAGGTTCTGTACACCATCCGTAACAGTTAAGAGTATGTATCAGGGATTGGGCGTAGTCTTTATCGGTAAGCTGTAAACGTAGTCCTACGGCTAAGGCGCGGGCGATACCCCATGCAACAGCATCCCCGTGTAATACCGAAAAATTACTGAGGCTTTCAAGCGCATGAGCAAAGGTATGTCCTAAATTGAGGAAGCTGCGCTCACCTTGTTCAGTGAAGTCCCGTTCAACTACCCGCGCCTTAGCCTCCGCTGCCCGTCTGATCATCATTGAAAGTAAGCGCATATCCCTATTCCGTACCGTATCAGGGTGCTGCACGAACAGCTGATACAATTCAGCATCGTAGAGAACGGCGGTTTTCAGTACCTCAGCAAGTCCTGAATGGTACTCGGCTTCCGGTAAGGACTGCAGCACGGGAAAACACAGAAAAATGGCTGATGCCGCATAAAATGATCCCAAGAGATTTTTATAGCCGCACAGATTTACCGCTGTTTTCCCGCCGATAGCGGCATCAGCCATAGCAAGTACGGTTGTAGGAATCAATATGCAGCGGACTCCCCGCATATACAGCGAAGCCGCAAGTGCGGTTATATCACAGACAACCCCGCCGCCAAAGCCGATAAAATACGCAGCACGGTCAAGTTCGGCTGCGGCAGCTGCCTGAGCAATCGCGGCAACGGCATCCAAGTTTTTTGCGGCATCACCGCTTTTTAATACCACCAGCGGTACATCAGGAGAAAAATGCTGGGCATACTGTAAGAGCGGCAGGGTATGTTCATCGCACACATACAAGGCATTGCAGCGTCCCTTTTCCATCGGTACGGCGGGCACTTGTATGGTCTGGGTATAAAAAATGTCGGTTTTTCCTTGCGGAGTAGAAAAAGAATAGGTATCTTGAGCTTCTATCATCATTTCTGGTTCTTTTTATTTTTAATCTTCAAAAAGAGTAATTTTTCTGTTTCATAATTCGGATTCAAATCGGTTTTCCAATAAAAAAAGAGGCGGACTCCGTGTACACGGCGCGTTCCTTGTGCAGAATCTGCTGTGCCGGTATGAACCGCAGCCCCTGTAGATACGGGACTCTCTTCCCCATACACAGGAATGATCACCAAACCGGGGACCTCATTAGCTTCCATAGTAAACTGCACTTTTCCGTCAGTATCTTCAAGCTGTACCCATGACACCTTGTGAAACATACCGGTAGTAAGGCTCAGTTCTTTCTTTTGATTTTCTTCTCCGTCATAGAGAGAAAGTACCGGATTTCCTGCCTCTGATTCTACTGCTGCAATATCAATTTCTACGGTAAAATAGGCAGAAAGATTAAACGGACTATCGTTTTTGAGGATATACTGAACCTGTGTTCCTTCAGCAAAAAAGGTGTATTGCTTCCGTAAAGAAACCGGCTGTTCAATGCTGTCAAAAAAACCGGCTGCTGCAAGTTTGAGTTCAGACCGGATGGTATTCAGCTCTGCTTCCTGATAGGTATTCTCCGAAAAGACAGCTGTAAGCGCTTCCGTGTGTCCTGTTTGGAGCTGCTGCAGCGCGGCTTCCGATAGCAAATAATCGATAAACATACCGGATTGATTGAGCGGGAGATCCGAATAATTTTTGTAGGCGGAAAAGACATCGCATTCAAAAATTTTTCCGCCGCAATGGTGCACATACATATTGATTCCGGCGCGCTGAGATAAAACCTCCCGAAAACCGTCAAGATCAATATCACAGCGGGTAAGTCCGTCGGTAAAGATACCCGGCAAGCGGGTTTGTTTTTCTGCAACCAGCAGCTTTCGGTATGCAATGCGGTACAGTTCGTGCCGATAAGCGGACATACAAGGCTCAAGCGCTAAGAGCTCGGCATCTTGCGCCTTCCAAAACTCTTGGAGCGCGTATTTTTTACGTGCCTTATCCCCTTTCATGCTGTTCGCCAGCATATTAACGTACATCATCTTTGCATACATTTGAAAAGCGGTCGGCTGCACGGCAAGCGTATTTTTTATAGAATACCCTGTTTGCTGGTCGCATAAAACGGCATCCGGTGCAATATACACAGGCGGATGCGGCTGGCGGTGCTTTAAAAGTTCCGCAGTATGGGTCAGGTGTACGGAGGAATGGGGCTGACTGCAAAGCTGGATAAAGGAAGAAAACCAGCTGCTGCCGTTCTTATTTTTTTCTAAGCCTTTAACGTAGGTTTTTATCGGTAAAAAGAGAAGATAGAGCCGCTCATGTGTCTCTACAGCTGATGAGGCAATGGTATCGTAAAACGCTTGAGGTGTCCTGTTCAAAAAATCAGGATCGTCAGGAATATAGGGAAAGATTGTCATTGTCTTTCCCTTGTCTTCTACACTTGCCGGCGTAAACGGGTATTCCGGCATACTCTGCGGGGTCTTTTTGGGGAAAAGACGGTAATCGAGAAGGCAATATTCCATTCCGCACCGGGTAAAGGGCGTGATAAGCCAAGGATCCCATGCCGAAGCAGTTAAAAAAAGCCCCCGCGGACGTTTTTCAAAATGGGTACGGATGGCAGCAGTCATCAGTTCAATCTGACCGATAACATCAGAAGACGGCAGCAGCGGAAAATAGGGCTGATAATAACCGCCCCCCAGCAGTTCAATCTGTTTACGGGCAAGCAGCTCATTGAGCAGCATGGTATATACCTGCCGCTTCCCTTTTTGCCATTCAAGAAAACTTCCGGCTGCGAAAACAGTGAGCGGCAGCTTTTCCTCAGCTTGAATCCCCGAAAAAAAAGCCTTGTACAGCGCTGCAGTATCATTTTTGTCGATTTGTTGAAGATACGAAATAGAAAGCTGTACACAAAAGCATACATGTACATTTTTTTTTGAGGTATTCACAGGACATCCTTCATCAGACAAATCAACATATCCGGCAAAACAGCCGAACCACGGTATAAACGCTGGCAGCACAGCAGGTTCCATAGTAAACTTGTTCGGACGGAAACGTATGTTGCTGAACAGGTTACCGTGAAATGCTTTTCGCACTATTCAAGCATTTGCATACACAAAGCAGGACGCATTTTATACTATTTTTGCTGCTTATGGAAGAGCTCGCATTTAAAGGTACAGGGATTCCGCATTATAACAAGCTAGAAACTTTTTTTATCAGCATGAATGAAGCGTTTCTACTTCCTGTACGGTTAAGCCGGTTGCTTTTGCGATATTTTCAATAGATAAACCTATCACGAGTAAGTTATGTGCTGTTTCAAGAGCTTTTTGCCGTGAGCCTTCAGCGAGACCGAGTGATTTACCTCTTGCTTCGCCTTCAGCAAGACCGAGCGATTTACCTTCAGCAAGACCGAGCGATTTACCTTCAGCAAGACCGAGTGATTTACCTTCAGCAAGACCGAGCGATTTACCTTCAGCAAGACCGAGCGATTTACCTTCAG
>NZ_JBQNBW010000020.1:0-37254 GCF_052169735.1 Treponema sp. | reverse complement strand
TCAGGTGAACCGTTTCTTTTCTCCTTTTTTGGGGCATTTTATTTTACAACTTACCCTCGCAAGTCAATTTACAACATGGACGTTGTAAATTGACGAAACATCGCTTATTATCAATAGGTAATTTGTAATCAATGCTTAATTAGGGATTACGAATTAGATATAAGGAAGGTTTATTTTCAGCCGCTAAAATGGCGCGGCTGAAAAACACTGTCAAGTTTGACTGCACAAACTTGCTTATTGTATGCCATTTCTCATTTCATTACGAAATGGAGAAAAATAATCATCTTCAGGATTTAAAAATCCTTTCAGATGCTTATTTTAAAGGAAGGTTTATTTTCAGCCGCTAAAATAGCGCGGCTGAAAAACACGGCGAGTTTGCCTTACGGCAAACATCGTTGATTATATGTGCGCTATCGCGCACGAATTGAACAACTTCAAAAGTTGATACTTTGTTCAGTTGTTCAATTTTAAGGAAGCTTTTATGTGGAATACATTTATTGCTATTGAAAATGACAGGTTCGGTTTTAAAACCGTATTGCATTGTGTTATCGGTATTATTCTTTTTATTATCGCAAATATTACTGCAATGGTATTATCAAAAGCTTTGTCGAATATTATTAGTGTTAATAGCATTATCATTATTATAAACTGTTGTTTTAGTATTCTATTTTTCCTCTCGTTGATATTGCTCTATATCCGGAAAGGTTTAAGAAAACAATTAGACTTTTTCAGAATAAACAATATAAAACCATCAAAATTATTTATTCTCATTTCAATTATTTTACCTTGCTGTGTAATAGGATTTTATTATTATTTTATAAACGGCACATTATCGGTTAATAACATAAAGATGCATGAAAAGCTATGCTTTGCTGTCAGTCTCGGATTATCCGCAGGAGTTTGTGAAGAAATACTTTTCCGCGGATATATCATGAAGTTGGTAGAAATACGATGGAATAGAAAAATTGCCGCATTTGTACCGTCTGCTGTATTTGCCCTGTTGCATATATCGGGAGGAATGAGAATAATCGATATTCTGCAATTACTACTTGCCGGTATAGCGGTTGGTGTGATGTTTTCATCCGTTACATATGCAAGTGATACGGTAAATAATTCAATAGTAGTGCATGGTGTGTGGAATTTTTTTATTCTCGGCATTACCGGTATTTCAGTAAAATCAGATTCTGCTGCTTTACTATCATATGCAATCCGCAGTGATAATATATGGATAACAGGCGGTAAATTTGGCATAGAAAGCGGATTACCCGCAATCATCGGATATGGTATTGTTATTTTATTGGCTGTATTGGTAAAGTATAAAAGGGAAAAATAGATTCATTGCGAATATAAGGAGGGAACCTCTCAAAACTTCAGTTTTGAGAGGTTTTCCTTAGATTTCTTTTGCGATATTTTTTGATAAGTCATAACAATGTAAAGACTTATCAAAAATACTCGTCGGGCATCTCTAAAAATCTAACCGAGTTTTTAGAGATGCCCAGGAATATCTGCATACACAGGTACGCATATTGCCTGCTGCTGAAGTAAGACAATATATGAGTGAGTGTGAACACTGAGAAAATCGAAATTTAGAAGCATAGAAAAGATTTCAAAGCAATTTACGCGCAGCGTAGGGTAATTACCGATTACTCATTAATTAAACGAGGGGGTAACGGAGGATACTTGCCGCTGATTATATCAAAGAAGAAGCAAGATTTGAGGGAACCGAAAATCCTTGCTCCAATATAGCAGAAAAGGCGGCAAGAGCCGGAGTTCAGGGGGAGACTTCCCCCACCTTATACATAAGTATGTCGTAATTAAACATTACCCATTGATAAAAGGAGACAGTCGTCTACATGATAACATTACAAGATATTTCTTTTTCATATCCGGATTCTGCGGAGACGTTGTTTGATGGGTTTTCGGCAACACTCGGCGGAACTGCCTCTTGGACATGTGTTGCAGGGGCAAACGGCTGCGGAAAAACGACGCTGCTCAAATTGATTGCAGGGATGCTGTTGCCGCTTTCGGGAAGCATTAAATGCGGATCGGCGGTATACTGTGCGCAAAACAGTACGGAGCTGCCTGATAATACATACGCATTGTTTTGGGATGCAGATAACGAAACGCGCCGCTTTTTTTCGTTGCTTGGTATTGCGGCAGATCAGCTTGACCGTTGGGAAACGCTTTCGGGCGGAGAAAAGAAACGGGTACAAATTGCATGCGCTTTGGCGGAGCGCCCTTCGGTGTTGCTGCTTGATGAGCCGACTAATCACTTGGATGCCGTTTCAAAGGAGCTGATTGTAAATGCCTTAAAATCGTTTAACGGTACAGGGCTTATCGTCAGCCACGACCGCGCCTTTGCCGATGTGCTATGTACCGCAACACTGTATGTGTATCGAGAGTCGGCTGTGTTTGCAGGCGGTGCCGATGCAATCCGCAGTAAGCTCTATCCTGCCAATTTAAGCGCGGCGCTCGAACTTTGGGATGAAGAACGAGCGTCCTGTCTTTCGGAATGGCATAAAGCCGATGCCGGCGTTTCAAAAGCAAAAGCGCTTTCCGATACGTGGCGGCGTGAGGCGGAACGATCTGAAAAACGCTTGAAAAATCCGAAAGATGGTAAAGATCATGATGCAAAGGCAAAAATAGCTCTTGCACTCCTTTCAGGCAAAAACAGTATACCAGGCAAGGTTAAAAAACGTTTTGACAGCCGCCGGGAGCAAGCCGAGAAACGGCGCGACGCGCAAGCAAAACCTCTCAATCGTAAGGAAGGTTTTTCACCGGCGCAATCGGATCCCGCGGTGTTTGTTCCGGACGTGCTTGTACATCTGCAATCTCAAACGATTACCGCAGGAGAAACGGGCGGATATACCGTGCAAATTCCTGAACTGACCGTACGGAAACAGTCCCGCATTGCGCTAACGGGAGCGAACGGAACAGGCAAAACACTGCTTGCTCATACGATATTGAATAGTATACAGGAAACCGATTTGCAAAGAAGGAGTGATGATGCAGGTCTCTGTTTTTATCTGCCGCAGGAAATTCCTGAAGCAGAGGAGTATGCGATATTGGCTCACTTTTTTTCGCTCGATAAGGAGATACAAAGCGGAGTTCTTTCAATGGTATACCGCATGGGGGCAAATCCCGAAACGCTGCTTACCTTTACTGACGGCAAAAGGATCAGCCCCGGCGAACTCCGCAAATTGATGATTGCGCTTGCAATGTGCAAACCGCTCAGGATTCTTATTCTGGATGAGCCGACCAATCACTTGGATATCCTTTCTGTGAGACTTCTGGAAACAGCTCTTGCAGAAATATCGTGTGCGCTTATTATTATCAGCCACGACAGCGTTTTTCTACAGAACTGTAACTATACGGAATTGTGGCGGATTAGCAGGACAGGCGATTGCGGAACGCTTGAACGGGGAGATTGGTAATGTTTAATTTGTAATGGATAATTGGTAACTGAATATCCGGGTATACTGTGCCCTTTTAGCAATGCAACGCAGATGCCCATCTATTTACAAAAGAGGAGAAAAAATATGCTTATTGTAACAGATAATATCTGCACTGTTCCGTTTAGGCAGATAAAAAAGTTGATAATGCTAGATGCCCGTGTTAATGAAAAACACTATCCGTTTTTATTTGATAGCGGAGCTAGACAGAGTGTTATCAATACAGCGCATTTCAGTAAAGATTTTTTTACTGATATAAAGCAAACAACAATCAAAGACGTTAACAAGGATACAGCAGGCGATTCAGGTTCTGCTTCTCATGCTGCTGTTCATTCAGTTCTGATTGAGCTCTTACAATGTGCAAATATTGAGCTGCGCCAACAAGAAATTCTGATGCTTGATCTATCTCATTTGGAAACGGCATTGGAGTGCGCCCCTATTTTCGGGCTTATCGGCGCTGATATAATCATGCAATGTGCGGTATGTCTTGATTATAACCGGCAGACAATCACATTTATTAAAAACGATATTTTTAAGAACGCACGAGAATCTTTTACCGATAACAGTATTGCTATACCTTTTGAACTTGAAGATCATATTCCGGTTGTTAATGTATCAATAGGCGCACATACATATCGGTTTGGTATTGATACCGGAGCAGAAGCTCACCTCATTGAACAAGACCTCGTTTCTGAACTGATGGATTTTTTTGAAATAAGCGATACAACTGATTTATGCGGCGCCGTCAGTTCGGCAAAGGTGCAGCACGGCAGTATAAAGAATTTAAACATAGGTGGTCAGCTTTTTCCGCAGCCGCAAGCAGCAGTAACCAGCAGTATGGCTCACTTGAATGCGAAAAGAACGCTTCCTATTCAAGGACTGTTAGGTTATCCGTTTCTTTCCTCACAAAAAACAATAATCAGCACAGATTTGAAAAAGCTCTTTTTATTCGGGAAGGATATTTGATACGTTGCTTCTAAATTACACATTACCAATTAAATAAAATCGCTGCGAACGCAAAAGATATATTTCAAAAGATATGCTTGAAAAGCACACGACGGATATGAGCTATTTTGGTATACTTTCGATTGCCGTCAGTTTTAATGGAGATGTATAAAAGTTATGGATGAATTTTTACTTTTTCAAAAGATCACTACGAAAAAGATGATACGGAACATAAGCCGTGAGATGCGGCGGTATTGTGTGCTTTGTCTGCTGTTGTGCGCCGGGGTAACGGGATATGCACAGTCTGCGCAGAATACCGCTGGGGCATCGGCTTCTGTTACATCCGAAACCGATAACGCGGTAGCGGATCATGCCGTAGCGGCATCCGGGAGCGCAACGGGAGAGACGCCTGACAGTAATACCGGAGCTGATGGACACACCACGGATACTGCCGGCAATTCCGGTGGCACAGCTTCCGGCACTTCGGCGAATGTCCCGCTGGATTTTCACGTTAAGGTGTCGGCATTTAAAATAATTTCGCAGTATTACGGCTTACCGCTATCAGTACGATTCGGATGGTTTTATCGGAAGGAAGACTTCAGTGTCTTTCCCAATGCAGGGTTTTCGTTCTCGGTTGCCGATACACCGGTGCTGGATACCTCGGTCGGATTAGCGCTCCAGAAAAAGTCTTTCTTCTGGAGCGGCTACGCCGTATATGACATTGTTCCCTTCGCCATGCATAAAAAAGCTGCTGATCAAGCGGTCTACGGGATAACTTCCTTCGGTTTTAGTTTTCCCAGAATAAAGGTAACCATGCCGCTTGTTGCCGGACGGCTGCGGAAAAATGAGATCATCGGAGATGTGTGGAGTACTACAACCGCACCGACGGTAGTTACTCAGGTTTCTGCAGGATTGCAGCTGGATTTTTTCCTTACCGATCTCGGTTTTTTTAAGAGTACCGGTACCGCTGCGTTTTATTATCATTGGATACCGAAGGCTGCATTTCATTATTATACCGTTTCGGCGGCAATTCCCGCTTCTTTTCATCTCTATTATGTTGATATTGCGTTCATGTATTCGCTCTTTCATACCTCAACCGTGCAGTACGGCAAGGCTGCGCCGTTCCGCCGCTATGCAATCGGACAAACTCAAAGCGGCATGACCGGGCGCAGTACCTTTAAAACGCAGGCATTGTTTAAAGATATGCATCTGTTCAGCGCCGAGTTTCGCTGGTACCCTGCGCGGATTACCGCCCAAACAAACGGCTTTTTTCTTTCGCTCTTTGCCGATGTCGGCTTCGGTATTACCGAACGGCGCAAAGGTTCTCTCTTCTATGAAGCAGGCGGCGGACTCGGCTACAATCTTTACGATAGCGTTCCTTTAACTTTTCAGGTAGGTTTCAACCAAAAGCTGCAGCCCGTGTTTTACCTCAGCGTAGTTTCCCGGCTTTCACACAAGCTGTAATAAAATATGTACACTACTGGAAAAAAATATGCAGCGTTTGTGCTCATTAATTGTTTAACGTTATCCAGAATACCCTTATCCGTCTTTGCTTATATGGAAATAACAACGGGAACTATCCGCGGTATTTATTATCTCTGTTTGTTCTTGGGTATTGCGTTAAGCGATTTTTTGGACGGAAAATGTGCGCGCGCATTTCAGGTTCAAAGCGGCTTTGGTGCAATAGAAGATGTCATTTGTGACTTTTTCTATATTATGTCCTCAAGCTACGCACTGTACCGCTTGGGCTGTTTACCTGCTTGGTTTTTGATTCTTGTTACTGTAAAACTTTTTGAATTTATCTTGACTTCACGCTTAGTAAGACGTATGCAGTACCGGTCTCATGTTTTTATGTTTGACCGTGTCGGCCGGTATACAGCCATAGGATTTTATATTTTACCTACCGTAATTGTGCTCTGCAGTATATATTTGCCATCGCTCGTTTTTATCATTCGTTATGCTTTTTGTATAGGTCTCTTACTTTTCTCTTTGATCTCGACTTATCAAAGACTTACAGCAACAGTAAAAACAAATCGAATGCATCCGGCATTAGAAACATAGTTTTAACAAACCCCTATCTTTCTGCTGCATTACAAAACAAAAAATAGCAGGAACAGGAACGGTACTGATTTTTATGAGCGATAAGGGATGCCCCAAAAGTTTGTTACTTTCGAAACATCGCATCTAAATCTAAGGCAACTATCCAAAAATAGTGCAGCGCATCAGCGGTTCCGGCAGAGGATATTCTGCCATTCATTACCGATGCCGGATAACCTCGCGGGGTTTTGAACCGTTTGCAGGTCCGACAATGCCGCGGGCTTCCATTTCTTCGATGAGCCGGGCTGCGCGGTTATAGCCGATTTTCAGCTTGCGCTGCACGTAGGAAGCCGATGCCTTGCCTGCAAAAGTAACAATTTCCAAAGCCTGATCATAGAGCGGATCATTATCATCTGAAAATACCGCATTATCAAACGAGTCATCATCATCATCCACAAAAATCTCGTCATCGATATATTCCGGCTCGCAGTATTCCTTGACGCAAGATACAACCCGCTCCACTTCCTGCTCCGAAACAAAGGCTCCCTGCATACGGGTTGGGAAGGGCTGGGCAGCGCTCACAAAGAGCATATCTCCCTTACCAAGCAGCTTTTCCGCGCCCATTTCGTCCAAAATAATGCGGCTGTCGGTCTTGGAGGCAACCATAAAGGCTATTCTGCTGGGGATATTTGCCTTAATTAAACCGGTAATGACATCAATGGAAGGACGCTGCGTAGCCAGCACCAGATGAATACCGACAGCACGGCTCATCGCACACAAACGCGCAACCGTCGCTTCCAGCTCCTTCCCGGACGTTGCCATCAGGTCTGCAAACTCGTCAATAATGATAACGATATACGGAAGCGGCTCTGTTGCAATCCGCTCCGACTTGATCTTTGTATTAAAGGTCTTTATATCACGCACACCCATATTATCAAGCAAGGCATAGCGCCGCTCCATTTCGCACAGTGCGTACTGCAAAGCTTGGAAGGCGCGCTTAGGTTCGGTAATAACCGGCGTTAACAGGTGAGCAATATCATTGTAGAGCTTTAATTCTACAATTTTGGGGTCAACAAGGATAAGTTTTACCTCATCAGGACGGCGATTATAGAGAATCGATAGGATAATTGTATTCACACAGACTGATTTTCCCGAACCGGTTGCTCCCGCAATCAGAAGGTGCGGTGTTTGTGCAAGGTCAAGCAGCTGCGGATTTCCCGTAACATCCTTTCCAATTACGATAGGAATAGCCATCTTTGCCGCTTCCGGTAAGTCAGCTTCGATAAGCTCCCTAAAGCTGACAATCGAACGCTTCTTATTCGGAACCTCAATGCCAACTGCGTGCTTGCCCGGGATGGGAGCTACAATACGGACACTCGAAGCGGCAAGACGCAGCGCAATATTATCCTGCAAGTTGGTAATCTTAGAAAGCTTGATTCCCGGAGACGGCAGCATTTCAAACATGGTAACAACCGGCCCTTTGCGAATTCCGGTAATCGACACATCAATTTTAAACTCATTAAAGGTTGATTTCAGCATGAGTGCAGATCTGCGGGTTGCATCGTCAACTATCCAATACTCCCCATCGGGATAGTTCGTTAAAAGATCGAACGGTATTGCATACTTTTTCCGCGGAGGAGGCGGAGGTACTACCGGCTTAGCAGGTATAATAGGAGCAGGCTGTGCTATAGACTCTAAGAAAGTCTCGTCTGCGGCAGATTCGTCATCATCTGCTAGCGAATCATCTTCTTCGTCTGCGCTGTCCTCCGGTTCCATATCTCCTGGATCAGGATCAAGCGCCTCCACTTGTGCCCCATTTTCGTTCGTGCTGATGTCTCCGTTCGATAGAGCAGTCCCCTCAGCAGCCGTCTGGTCGAATGCTGCGGATATGACTCCGTCTGCAGCAGCGCATGATGTTTCCGCACTCGTGGGTTCTGCTGCTGCCGTTGTATCTGCTGCACTCGTGCTGAAACCGGCAGCAGCGTCTCTCGGCTCTGTTTCCGTAGTTTCAGCCGGTGCAAACTGTTCCTGAGAAACCGGATTGGCATATTCGCTTTGTACTTCTTCCGTACGGGGGCTTGGCTCCGGTGCGAATTGGGAACGCTGTATCCTATCTACTGTGTGCTGTACCGGTTGTGCTCCCGGTGAGGAGGCTTCACGCGAATAGGTCTGTGCAAGCTGTTCCGGCAGAACAGTTTGCGGTGCGCACTCGGACTTCGGCAATGTATCAGAGACCACCAGCGTATCTAATAAATCGGATCGCTCATTTGGAAGCGGTATGCCGTTCGTAAAAACGAGCGGCATTTCAAGCTCCCAGTTCTCATCAACCGGTTCATCGGGCAGGAAATCATCCTCTGTGTCCGCTTCGGAAACATCAAGAGGCGTATCGTCAATGGGAGCGGTGGCTATAGGCACCGCTATACCGGAAGCGGCAGATGCCTCAACGGCTTGCGGTGCTACGGCTTCAGCAACGGGTATCGTGATTTCAGATGGAGGCTCAAGTGCTGCCGCATGATCACACTTAGCAGCTTCGCTAATCGGCACCGAAACGCCGGGGACATTGGCAACAACTGATTGCGGCTGCACGGCAGCGGAAGAAACCGCTTCCTGCTTTAGCGCTGCAGGCTGCGGTATCTCTCCTCGTTTAATACGTTCGATAGGTTCAGTAATTTCTTCCAAACTGGTAAAGAGGTTATCGGGATCAGCAGGATCAAAAACAGGCAGCGGAGCAGTTTCCGGAGATTGAGTAAGCGCCGATGCCGGAACTGCCGTAACAATAGCGGCGGAAGCAGGAGCTGTTGCACCAATGGAGTCAGGCATTGTAGGGACTACAGGCGTAGCCTCTTGCAATCCTGCAGCAGAGGATGCCGGAGCAGGATACTGAACCTCGGTAGACGAGGATTTCGAAACTGCGGAACCGGCAGAATCAGATGGGGAGTTCGCAGCAGTCGGCACTGGTGTACACATCATCGTACCTGCGGAAGAAACGGCACCGGATTCGGTATTGCCAGCTTCGGCTGCCAGCCCGCGAGTTTGAGCAGTAGGTGTATCAGCGCCGCCATGAGCTTGAATATATGCTGTATATGAATCTTCACCGGATGCAGCGCTCTCACCGATCACAGCAGATAATGGCGTAGAAAGCGGAAGCGGCGCTATGGGGTCATCCTCAGAGGAGTCTGCCTGATAAGCCGGAAGTGGTGATACCGGCATCACGTCTAAACGCGGAGCGGATTCTGCTTCCGCTGAAGGATCCGAGTGTGTATGGAATAATGCGCCCGCTTCTGTAGAAGGATCAGAATGTTCATCCGGCACAGTCTCCGAATGATAACCGCTGCGAACTTCAGCGCCGGAGGCCCTTGCCTTTGTATGCGCAGCTGTGAAAGATACCGTTCCTACAACGCTACCCAACGGCATCGCAGACCCGTTACCTCCTGCCTTACCGGAATCCGCCGATACCGCATAGCTTTTGTCTACTGAGCCGGAGCACTTAGGCTCGGCAGGAGTCGGTGCAACCTCACACACGGCGGCTTTTTCCGAAGCAGGAGATTCATTGATGGGTGATGCATCGGGCGGCACCGCAGCTCCTCTCACCGGTGTATCGGATGCCGGTTCAGCCGCTACCGGTAAATCAGAAGCGGTTTGAGATACAGGCATTGAATCAACTCCGGCAGTTTTAGCTTTCGCCGCAGCAAAATTGGCAGTGCTATCTGTATCAGTACTAGCTGTGTCGAATAGTGTTTCGGACTCATCGCTTTCGGAAAGCACATCTTCAGTAGAATCGCGGTTCAAGAACCGGCGGCCGATGAGCTTTTCACTCAGCATGAGCATTAAAAAAATTTCAAAGCACACAAGCAGCACAGTACAAATCAAGATAGAAACTGTAACAAAATGACGCACCACCGGAATAGAAAGAGAAGGAGAAAAGATTGCAATAAGCCGCTCCCCGATAATTGCGGTAACAAAGTAGAGCGGAACCCCAAGGAACACAGCCTTTGACTCGCGTGTCCATCCCGGAATAAACAGCAGTACAGCCCCATAAAGAAAGAAAAGCGGAATCAAAAAAGCGGAAAAACCATAGACCGAAAACATCCGCTGACCTAACCGGAACAGCCCTTGCTCAGCCGGTACAAATCCCGCAATCGGTAAAAAAATACCGAGCGTTACCGCGATACCGGCAGAAAATAACATTATACTCAACACAATGGCTAAAATTCTAAATCGATTAATAGGGCTTTTACCCTGCATTTTACACCTCTCTTGAACCGGCTTATACACCGCTGCGGAACCGCTACAAACTCGGCTCGGTTTTAGCGGTTCCTACTATACTATTACTGCTATATATGAAACATACCAACTGCTGTCAGCACAAATATACCGGCAGGAATAAGATAGTAGGCAAAAAGCCCCAACTTCCCTTTGTTAATCAGTTTAAGAAGAAAGATCAGGGCAAAAAGACCGACAATAAAGGCTGTCAGCATCCCTGCCGCAAGAGCGGGAACACCAAGAGCGCCGGTCATCGTATCAGCAGATTTCAATTCAAAGAGGAAGGCTGCAATGATGGCAGGAATAGACAAGAGAAACGAATATTCTCCCGCCCGTTCACGGTCTAAACCGGTCAAAAGCGCTGCCGCTATAGTAGAACCTGAACGGGAAATACCCGGCAGAACTCCAACGCCTTGCGCTGCACCGATAAGCGCAGCCTGCAGCATCGACGGTACCGGCGTTGTTTTTTTCGGCTTAATCCGCCCGGAGATAAACAGCACAATACCGGTGATCATAAAGCATACCGCGATAAATACCGGATTTTTTGCCTGCACAATATCCTTCATTATAATACCCAGCACGCCCGTTACCGCAGTCGAAATAAGCAGCGCGGCAATCAACCTCAGGTCGGCTTTATCATCCTCTATAGTTTTTCTGATCACAAAACGCCCAAGTACAGTCAAAAGCCTCCATATTGTCCTATAAAAAACGATACACACTGCCCCAAGTGTCGCAATATGCAGCAAAATATCAAAAATGATGGGGACTTCGGTCTGTCCTAAAAAATATTCGGCGATTGCAAGATGTCCTGAACTGGAAATAGGCAAAAACTCGGCAACGCCCTGAATGGCACCGAGCAGAATTGCTTGTACAATAGTCATAAATCTTCCTTAAGTTTTTAAAGAAACCGCAGTGTAACGCGCAGGCATACTGCAGGCTTTGAGGATTTGATCCGTTTATGGTATCGGCAGATATAAGGCGGTAGTTAACAGCGTCTACCGTGTAGTTTTCTGATTTCCTTTAACCTCTGCCGAGTACAACTATTCTAAAATGCTTACGAGTCCGCCTTTGAAAACCTTTACTCTCAGCAAAATCGGTATTTTCAGCGATTTTGACTAATCTCAAAGATATTAGTCTCAATGAAACGTTCGCTGTTATCTGAGGTATTACTCAAAAGGAGCTTGAAACACATTTTCAACCTGAAATACAAACGGTAGCTCAAAAGCAATGATTTGACTATTCTTAATCGCCCGCAGCTCTAAAGCAAGGGTACGACGGAGACATGTTCCACCCTGCAAAGGTAGACTGTTTTATGGAAGGCTCAGCAATGTATGTCTTTATACATTGCTAAGAGCTAAGCGTTCAACAGGGTATTTTTCCAGCGGCTGATCATCTGGAGAGCTTCAATAGGTGTAGTCGCATCAGTATTCACTGAAAGCATCTCATTGATGATCAGTTCTTCATCGGTGAAAAGGTTTTGCTCCGGTGCAGCTTTTTTCTTTTCAGGAACGGTGTAGTCTTGAGCTGCGGCAGCAGAGCTGGAGACAGAATTGTCCGGAATAGCTGCGGAGAGCAGTTCCGTTGCCCGCTGGATAACCGGCTGCGGTAAACCGGCAAGTTCTGCAACATGGATACCGTAGGAATGTGCGGCAATCCCTTCAATCACTTTTTTTAAAAATACTATTTTCCCTTCACTTTCTAGCACATCCAAGCAGAGGGTTTTAAGCCGCGGGTGGACTAGTTTTGCCAATTCGTGATAGTGTGTGGCAAAGAGGGTCTTTGCTCCGATGGTGTGGAGGAGGTATTCGCTGACAGCCCGTGCAATAGAAAGTCCGTCGCCGGTAGAGGTACCCCGTCCTATTTCATCCATGATGACTAAGCTGTGAGCGGAGGCATTCCGCAGGATATAGGCTGTTTCTGTCATTTCTACTAAAAATGTCGACTCTCCCCGCGCAAGGTTGTCACTGGCTCCTACCCGGCAAAAAATACAGTCAACCGGAGTCAGCACTGCTTTTTCTGCCGGTACAAAAGACCCAACCTGTGCAAGCAGGGTAATCAATGCTGTTTGACGGAGAAAGGTACTTTTCCCTGCCATATTGGGACCGGTAATCAAAGCGAATGCGGGTATCGCAGGGTCAGCAGCGGAGGAAAGCACAATACTATTGGGGACAAACTCGCCTGAAGGCAGATGTGTTTCTACAACAGGGTGCCGCCCCTCCCGAATGTCCATGATCCCGCTATCCGAAAACTCAGGCTGTACCCAGGCATGGAGTACGGCTGTATGAGCAAAGGACTGCAACACATCCAATTCGCCGACCTCTTTTGCCAGTAAATGCAGCAGTTCAATTCTATCGAACACTTCGGCTTGTACTGCTAAAAAAAGTTCTTTTTCACACGTGATAATATTTTCACCGGCATCATTCAGCTTTGCTTCCAGCTGACTCAAGGCTTCCGTTGTAAAGCGGTCGGCTGTCGTTAAAGAACGCCGTTTGATAAAATGTTCGGGTATCTCTGCTGTCTTGAGACTGCCTCGTGTTATCTCAAGGAAATAACCGCTGAGCCGGTTGTATTTTATTTTCAAGCTTTTGATGCCGGATTGAGTCCGCTCTTGTTCCAGATATGATTCTAACAGTTTATTGGCGTTATCTAGTGTACTGCGCAGTTCATCAAGCTTTTCCGACCATCCCGGTTTAATTAAACCTCCATCGCTTACCGCAATAGGGCAATCTTCGGCAATACTTCGGTCAAGAATGGTATAAAGCTGCTCCATAGTGCGGAAGTCTCCTTCCGGCAGCTGCAAAAAAAAGAGCTTTTTTGTTTTGCTGAGTTTTGCCAGCTCAATACAGGCTTTAAGGCTTTGCTTAATAGCGAGTAGGTCTTTTCCGTGCGCCCGCTGCATGGCAACCCTACCGGTAAGCCGGTGTATGTCGAGGACATCGGCAAGGATAGTCCGTACCGCTGCCAATTCTTTTTCTTTGCGATATAGCGCCGCTGTTTTATCCAGCCGGGTTTTAATTTCGCCTGCTGTACGGAGCGGCTGATACAACCACTGCCGCAACAGTCGTGCTCCCATGGCTGTTTTTGTATGATTGACAGTTTCAAAAAGAGTGAATGCATCCGTGCTGTCATGTAAATTTTGCAACAATTCCAAATTTTTGCGGGTTGCGTCGTCTATGATCACAAAATCCCGGTCTCGATATACTTTTATACCGGTGATATGGGTAAGTGCTGCCCCCGTTGTTTGATCCAAGTACTGCAGCAGGAGTCCTGCGGGCGGCAGTTCGGGTGAGGCTGCCGTTACTGCAAATGATTTGAGCGTTTCCGTACCGAAGCAGGCGCAAAGCCGTTTTTCTGCGGTCGCAGCAGAAAAATGCCAGTCAGGATAGAGGTTTTGCAGCATATGCGGATATTCGCTGCAGAGTACCTTCAATGTAGGAACGGATTCGGCAAGGCTCATTTGAATAAGGATTTCACGCGGCTGTATGTGTCCCAGCTCTTTTCTAAATTGTTCATCAAAGGAGGAGCGGGGAAAGGATGTTGCAAAAAACTCTCCCGTGCTGACATCGAGGTAGGCAAAACCGATAAAAATATCGGTAACGCCATCTTGGCTTATCTCTTTTGGGGTGCAGGAGACCGCGGCAAGATAATTATTCTGTCCTTGCTCAAGAAAGTCTTCACCGGTTGCAGTACCGGGGGTAATAATCTCCGTAATTTTCCGCTCGGTCAGCTCTCCGGGTACTACATCCGAAACCTGTTCGCAGATGGCAATTTTTTTTCCGGCACGCAAAAGCCGGGCAATGTAGATACGCGAGGCATGGTATGGAATGCCGCACATGGGACTCCCTACCCGCTGTGTCAATGTCAGATTGAGCAGCTTACTCACCTCAAGCGCATCATCATTGAACATCTCATAAAAATCTCCTAACCGGAAAAAAAGCACCGCATCTTTGTGCTGCTCTTTTATCGAGAGATACTGCTGCATCATTGGGGTTAAGGAGACTTGCTTGCTCATATCAGTTTGAACTGAGCTCCCGTATTACGGTTTCGGTAATATCGACTGTCGGGCTGTACCACACAATCGCTTCACCCTGCTGCAGGTTAAGCACCATGGTGTAGCCTTCACTTTCTGCAATCTTCTTAATTGCTGCATAAAGCCGGGCATAAAAGACATCATCGCTTACGAGGTTCTTACGCAGCATAGCCAATTCATCGTTACAGGCTTTGGAATACTCAAGCAAAAAGCTCGTTTTTGAATCGATTGCCGCTTGGTATTTTTGTACGGCATCCTTTTTACCAGCAGCTTCTGCGTCGACTTTTTTTTGCCGCAGGGTAATAATCTCGTCGGACATCCGCTGTGTTTCAGCCTGATACTTTGCCTGCTTTGCCTGATAGTCACGAACTGAACGGGCATCCCGCAAAAATGTTGAATAAATCCGCGAAGTATCGACCACGGCAAACCTTGTTATCTGCTGTGCTGATAGCGCTGCTGCACAAACTAAAAAAAGAATTGATATAATTCCATATTTTTTCATGATTCCTCCATACGCTTATAAGTTCGGGATACTGAAGGACAAGACAAACTGCCAGTCTGCACTCTTGCCGTTGCCCCACACCAGTTTTCCATTTTCCGGCTTGAACGTATTGGCAAACATCAGCCTGAGCGGGAATTGTGGAATAACAAAGCGTAATCCCGGACCAAAACTCATATAATAGTCGTTCATGCTGAAGGTTTTCAGGTCTGCTAAATCCTTCTTCACCGCAGCGGCATCCAAGAAAAAGTCAAAAGAGAGGATTCCGTGGGCAAGCGGCCAGCGAAACTCCATCCAGTGGTTCACTAAGACATTTCCTTTTCCGATACCGCCAAGCGTTGTCCAGCCGCGTCCGATAAACATGCCGTCAATACTGAGCTTACTATCATCTCCGATAATACTATTGGGCAGCGGCAGCTGGAATGAAAAGCCCGAATAGAATGCCAAGACGAATTTCAGATTCCATACCGCAGAAACAGGATAATTCAGTAGGGTAACATATGCTTCGGCTTTCGCTTCTGAACGGAAGAAGTATTCATCTTCAATCTTAGGTAAGAGTCCGAAAAAGCTTATCTGCTCGCTAAAGAACCAGCCCTTACTGGAATCATACTGGAGATCACGTCCATCAAAAGAAAAGCGTGTCCAAAAGGAGTTGTTAAGCCGCCATCCTGCTTGCTGCCGCCGGACGGTTGGATCAGCAGGACGGTATAAACCGGTATTATAAAAGTTCTTTCCCAACGAGAAATTGATACCGCCGCGCCATGTAATGGTGCAATAGCGCGGATACCAGCGGTATCCGGTATGTATGCCGAAGGTGGTTTCCATGCGGTCATAACGCATCCGGTATGCATTTGCTAAATCTTTATTTTTTGCAAACTCCTCCCTGCTTTTGAACGGACCGTATGGGAATACTGCATCTTGATAGGTAAATAATGACTTATGACTTACTGATAAGTCAAATCCAAGGGTGATCGGATAGCCGAGGAACCAGTTTTCAGCATACCCGAACTGGAGGGTTTGATTATCGGTTGCCGCTGTTGCATTTACCGAAATTTCATTTCCGCGCCCTGCAAGGTTCCGCTCCTGCCATTGCACAAAAAGCGAAAGAGGGAAGCTGTCTGCATCGGAAACGCCGACGAAGGTTACACCGAATTGAATACTCGCGGTAGACTGTTCTTCAACATTGAGGATAACATCCATCAGGTCTTGTTCGGAGCCGGGCTGTACATCGGGCACAACCGTTGAAAAATACCGGAGGTTAAACAAATTTCGTAAACTATTGGTAAACTTTGACTTTGAAAATACATCGCCCGGTTCAAACAGAAGTTCACGCTTGATAACGTAATCTTTTGTCCGTTTATTACCGCGGATAATAATATTTTCAATATGGCTGCGGCGGCGTTCGACGATGGTGATGGTAAACGATGCCTTTTTTGTTGCCGAATCGCGCTGCATTGCACGGTTAATATAGTTGGAGGTATAGCCGTTTTCAAAATAGGTATCTGCAATCGCCTGGAATCCCTGCTCAAACTTCGTCATATTCAAGACTGCTCCAGGACTTAACCTGATCTTTGCTGCTAAATCTTCGGTAGAAAAGATTTTATTGCCTTCAAAGATCGTACCGCCGTAGGTATATTGATCTCCTTCCATAATAACATAGGTAAGTTTTACCAGATTTTTTTGAGGGTCTGTTTCGCTATCAACATCCTGGACAATATTTTCGACATGGGCATCGATATAGCCTCGTTCGCCGTAAAATTGCTGAATTGCAGCCTTGTCTTCTTCCAGGGCACTCTCCTTAAAAATCCCCTTTACCAGAAATTTTGCCGGTTTTGTTACCAGCACACCTTTTAAGGCTTTTTCTCCTACGGCACTATTTCCTTGGAAAGTAACTTCAGAAACAATGGTTTGCTTGCCCTCAGTAATGGTAAACTCGAGGATAACACCCCCTTGCGGACTATCTGACACTGCAGAGTTGACAGTAGCTGTAGCATAGCCCTTTTCTGTGTAATAGTTCTTAATCGTTTGCTCATCTGCATTCTTTTTCAGCTCATTATAAATATCGCCTTTTTTTAGCACTATTTTTGAGAGCAGATCCCCGCGGGAGATTTGGTTATTACCGGTTATTTTGATCAATGTAATAACTGGTTTTTCTGTAACTTCAAACTCAAGCCGTACGTATTGGTAGTCGCTATCAGCAGGTACCGCTTTGGGAATGATGTTTGAAAAATAGTCCAGTGCATATAACTTTTGTAGAATTTCCGAATATGTTTCATCGGAAAAAGGCTTTCCTTTAAAAGAATCGAACACGCCGTCCAATTCGGTTTTTGAGACACTGTTCAATCCTTGGAAGAAGATACTGGTAATAGGCTTGTTTTCGTACCAATTATCCGGCACCTGTGCTGAGAGGCTCCAGAGAGATAACACGAACACGGTTGCAGCAATTACTTTTTTTAACATTAAAAACTCCTCTAGCTATTAGTTAATATGAATATTTCCACGAAAAAGTCAATGCAGCATCCCCTACAAAGAGCGTATCCGGTTTTGTAGGAGCTACTGACCATCGCAGCATAAAGAATGGTGTAGCCATCTCTAAGCCGACTTCCGGCTGAAAAAGCAGATTTTTATAGACGGGACGGTTATCTCCGCCGTTTTTGAGTGATGTTTCATCATAATGACTCAAATGAAGTAACGCGTCTGCATAAATAGCCGAACCAAAATATTTACCTATATAAACACTTGTGTTGTCAAGATAGTTACTCAAGGTGAGTGTGGTATTTTTGTTGAGATTGAATAAATTACCCAAGATAGCATTTTGCAAAAGCAGGGTTCTAAACGAAAAGGCATCCAGCTTAAAAAAATCTCGTACTTGCGTTTCTGCTTTTTTGAGGAATCCTACTTGGGCAAGAATGTCCGAACCGCTTGCCAACAGGCTCTGCCATACGTTTTCTTTCCCGGTATCGCCGATTGCAACTTGACCGAGCAGCTGCATAATTTCGTTTGTAGAACGGGGCGGGTCAGAGTTGAGCGTTGGATTAAAACTGAACAGAGGCTGGTCTTTTGCCGTCAAAATGAGACGGAGCGGCTCTCCCGACTCATCACGGTCGCGGATTTCAGCTCTCAGTGTTATGTACGGTTCAATATTTGATGTTGCGTTCAAAAAAGAGATAGTACCTTCCCGGATATAGAAACTGCGCTTAATGTAAAACACCTCGCCGCCCCGCATTTTCACATTCCCTTTGATGGAAAAAGAGCCGGTGTTACCATCTACAGCGAGGGTGAGCGGGGCTTCTGTCGGGACCAGTGCTTTTAGGATAGGGATGTCGGAGGTAGGCCAGCGGAATTCCGCCTTGTGTCCCAGTTGCACATCAAGCTTTATATCAAACGCTATGCCGGACGAACTGCTTTTTTTGGAGGCAAATGTGTCAAAGTCGCTGAATTTTATCACAAAATAGCCTGAATCGAAGGCAGCTGAACCGTATAAGCCGATCCGTGTGGGGGTTATGTTGAGATCGACAGTACCGCTTGCCAATCCGTCTGCTTTAAATAGAATATTATCGGTTTTCATTACCCCTTTCTTAGTGCCGAGCGTTCCGCATTGAACTGAAACATCATCAGGAATCCAGCCTGAAAATTCTGCAGTACACCGAGCCCAAACATCTGTAGAAGGTCCTTTGAGAACGGTGTAAGGAACCTCCAGCATAGTGCCGTCAGCAATAATATCCAAGGCAACAGGACCAAAGGTTTCAGGGGCAAAGCGCGGAGAGTTTACGGTAATATTCCGCCCTTCCAACTTTCCGCTGAAGTCCGGTTCGAGCGGTTTACCGGTAATGGCAAGATTTCCGGTAAGTGCTCCTGTGTAAAATTTGACATAATCCAAGCCGGTTATATCCCATATCTTTTTTATATCCGCCCGGAGTTCACTAACAGTTACATCGAGGGTATCTTTGGTTATCTTTCCGTCTAAACTAAACCGAAGCGGCAGCGTGTCCGCAAGTTTTAGCGATACAACCCCGTCGTTCAAAATAAATCCGGTAATTTCATCGTTTTTACCGGCATATAATGCGGTAATGTCTTTTTCCCGGATGAGTGAAATAGGAACCTCGTCTTTACCTGTTTCGGTGTCGAATCGCCAATTACTGATATATGTGTTGAGCGTAAACTGTTCGATACTGTGTGTAAGCCGCGTCAAAAGGCTTTGCGACTTCTCTGAATCTGACTGTACGCCGGTAAAAACACTGCGGATATGCGCTTTCATCTGTTTTGTTGCCGCTTTGCCGGCGTAATCGGCATTCAGTGTTCCGGTTAAGTCCGTTGCTGAAAAACTGCCGGTAATGCTGCTGACTTGGTGGCTGCCCCATTCCGCTTTGTCGATCGTAATGTCTGCTTTTTGGTCTGCAAGTACCAGAGAACCGGAGGTACGGAGGTCATTTCCTCGCACAAAAACTGAAAACTCCGGTACGCTGAGCTTTCCTGAAATACTGTCAGGTGTGAATGCAAAGTTCGCATCTGCTGAAACCCGATTCTCTTTGCTTTGCGTATAGATAAAACGGGCAAGCGATATCCGGTCAAGTTTGAGTGAACCGCTGACATTGATCAGGTCAGTAAGCGCTGCTTCTGCGTTAAACTCAATCTTTTCCGTTTCATCCGGTGATGCTAAGTTGAGTGCAGCGGTATAGGCTGCCGGGGCTTGCCCTTCTCCTGCGGCTGCGGGGAATGCTATGTTCAGACTGCCGGTCAGGGCTTCGTCAGTACCTAGTTTGATCTCCGGCAGCGAAAGACCGCTTTGGTTTGCCCCGCCGCGGAAACTTATGCCAAGCGCGGTTGGACGCAGCGAAGCAGGACTACCATAGCTGAGATAGCCTGTATCAATACTCCCCTCCCAGTTCTCTGGTGTAGTATAGCGGAATCCCGATTCGAGGGTTAAAAACAGCGGCAGGAAGGGCAGCGGCATTTCGGTCATTTTAATACTGCCTTGCAGTCCGCTCGTTTTATCGTAGAGGGCACTGACGGCAAGTCCGTAATCCCCGTAAATATTGAGCACATTCTGAGAATAGAAGCCTTGAATTTGGTATCCGATGGCGTTTATCGCCAAGTTGCTATTAAAGATAATATCATTTAATGTTTCAAAGTCCGCGTTAATTGTGCCTTTTAAGGACATGTTTTTGTATGCAATATCAATATCCGTGAGTGAGAATGAGTTTTGGTTCCCTTTTACGGATACCAGTGCATAAAAGTCGTTGACAGCATTGGAAACCAAAACAAACCGAATGCAGTTATAGGAAAAACTCTTTAAGTCTGTTGAGATATAAAATTCCGTTGTACACTGTAATGCCTCTGCTGTTGTAACCGGTATGGAGGCATCAGGAAGTGCCGCCTGGATGAATTTTGCTACCGTACCGATTCCCACCGCGTCGAATGCCCCATGCAGCTCTAAGAAGTGAGGACTTTGACTGGCCGTTTTGCTGTCGGCATCGTATATATATGAGCCGTCGAAGCTGTATTTGCCGTATTCGTCTTCTGCAGATAAGGTATAGTCGGCTTTTTGACCGGACGGCGTGATATTCAAAGCTATGTTCCGCAGTATGCCGTCTCCAAGCTGTACGGAAGGAATGCTGCACGTAAACGTTTTATCCCGCACCGAGAAACCTATGTCAGCAGCTAAGGATGCTCCCGAAGGAAGAATGAGTTTCCTAACTTCCAATTGACCGGAGGGGAGCTTTTTTTCAAGGTTTACCGCAAATTTTGAAAAAACATCCGCATTTTCGGCAGACAGTGCAAGCTCTGAAACGGTAATGTCTTTATCCGATCCGTCTGCCGCGATGTGCAGCACTGCATCTTCTAAACGGAAGGAAGATAGCTCAAGCGGCGGCAGTACAAAGCTCATATCGGTATTCCACTGCAGCTGCTGTGCGGACAGGGTAAATTGGGCTCCACCGCTCATTGCCAATGATGAAAATTGTACGAGGTTTTTCGGCACTTTATACAGAGAAACCGACCGCAGCGGCATAAAATCTTTGCAGCTGAATTTTCCGCTCATATCATTTGTTTCAATATTCCAACTCGCCGTCAAATCCATCGGCTGAAAGTCTTGCATGGTATTAAACGTAAATGTTTTATCCCGGTAGCCGGTAAACAGCTTGAGCCTGTCGATGCCGAATACGTCGGTAGAAATGTGAGAAAAATTCGCAACAGCAGACCCAGTGCTTAAATCCTTATTAAACTTCCCGTCAATGGTGAATGCCGTTTCAGCCGTACCTATATCGGATAAAGATGCGTTCCGGTAAGCGGCAGTACTCGTAAGGCTTACCGTTAAGGCTTCCGAGTCAAGACGGCAGGAGCCTTCAGCTATCTGCGCATCGGCAGTATGGATAGCATCCCGATAACGGAGCCGGACGTTTTTAATCTCCACGGTGAGCGTTTGGGCGGAAAAAAACGGCAAAAGCTCTTCCGTTGTTGCCGAGGCTTCTTCTCTCGATGACTCCTGTGATGAGGCTTGGAGCGTATTGAGCTTTTCTGCAAGCGCTGTATTTTCCAGCAAATCGAGTGTAACAAAGCCGTTCGCTATCCGGGCGGAGTCCAACACCTCTGATGTGTTGCCGAAAAGCAGTTTCCCAAACCGGTAGCGCAGCGAAATATCTTCAAAAGCAGCAATTTCGGTATTATGTTCGGCATCATATACTTTTACATTCCTCAGCGAAACAGAGCGCAGCAGTGAAGGGGAAAGCGATTCGTATGTGATCTTGAGATTATATGTTTGTTCAATATATGTAAGGACACGGATACGCACCTCTGCGAGCTTATGCTCCATCTGCTGCACCAAGGGGTGAAGTACCGCAAGAGAGAGAATAAGTATACATAAAAATAGTGCAAACTCTACTATAGATCGTGCGGTAGGTTTCATTGAGGGTCTATTATATCAAATAATAACTTGTTATGATAGAGAAATGTTTGTGAAAAATTTTATTGTTTTTGAAGGGCTGGATGGTACGGGAACTACCAGTCAGATTCGGTTATTGCAAGAGGCTTTTGCAGCCCGCGGTTTAGAGCAGTCTGTGTATTTTACCTGCGAACCTACCGGCAGCCCCATCGGTAAACTCATCCGGGAAGCGCTTTCCGGGGCAACAACCTTAGATGCAAAGACCATCGCCTATCTTTTCGGCGCAGACCGCTGTGAGCATATATATGGTAAAGATGGAATATTAGATCAGCTCAAGGCAGGAAAAGTAGTGTTTTCCGACCGCTATTTTTTTTCGAGCCTTGCGTATCAGGGACTTGCAGCAGGGCGGGAGCTTGCTCAGGTGATTAACGGAGCGTTCCCCCTTCCTGAGTACCTCTTTTTCTTTGATCTTCCGGCAAAAACAGCGATGGAACGGGTTGAAAAACGGAATGCCCCGCTTGAAATATATGAAAAAGAATCTTTTCAGCAGCAAGTCGCAACCGAATACTATAAGATTCTCCAACACTACGAGAAAGCTGCCCCTGATATGCAGATCATCCGTATTGATGCCGCAGAATCGATTGCAAAAATTCACGAAACAATCTGGAGTATTGTGCAAAATGTGCCGATACATTGAGCAATGAAAAGGTTTGTGCGTGTAACAGCTATTTTTTTATTTTTCTCTTTTGTGCAAACAGCCGCTCTGCAGGCGTACTTTGTAACCTATAAGGAGCAGTACTATAAGCTGTATCACGTTCACTATAAACAATATCCCGATGAAACGCTTGAGAATATTTATTGGCTTGAAAAGGCGATAAATGCCGATTTTTGCAATCCGCTCTACGCATTGGGTAAAATTACTGATAAAAACGATTGGGAAAAATACCGGTACCTCTTTATGATGCACTTAAATCTGAAAATGGTAGAGCAGCATCTCCGGCTCGGTATGAAATATGATAAACAGGTTGCCTATTTTTATAATGCTCCGTGGAAGGAGCAAAATATCGAAAGTTTAAAAATAGCGGAGGATTGCTACAATACGGCGCTGTTTTATTGGAAGGAAGCAGCGCTGTGGGCTGAAAAAGCAAATGTACGGAAGTTTCAGTTTTTATTCTTGACCGATTTACAGAATTGGGAAGATGAACGGGAACGGATTGCACAAAAAAAGCTTAATTATGAACGGACAATAACCCGTGAGTTGGAACGGCTTGCAAAAGTCCGTGCTGATTTTACTGCAATGGACGAAACGTATTGATAGGATTCGGTATGTGTTTTGTTCAGAATGTACCAGTTGCTGGACAGGGAATGGCTTTATCGGTATAGTTGAATATTAGGGCATCTCTACGGACTGATGGTTTTGAGAGATATACATTGAACAATGGAAGAAGAGGGTTAAAAAAGTGTCTCGAACACGAGGATATAAAAAGGCTGAAAACAATATTGTACGCTATCTTTCCAAACAGCTCAAAACAGTGTTTGGGATGGCGGGGCATCTTGTTCAGTCTATTGTTGCAGGCGGCAGAAAAAAGCTGACAATTATGATTGTGCCCCATTCACAGAAAAAGGTCATTAACTTTCAAACAAGTATTTTTAGCTTACTTTTTACGCTGCTCATTGTTATCGGTGTGTTTTCGTCGTTTTTTTGGTTTGCGCATAAAACCGCTGTTTCCGTACAAGACCTCTCTGCTACCAAAGAAGAAGCGGAAAAGGCGCAGGCAAGTTTAGATGTGCTGCGAGATCAAACAAATGAGCTTTTAAAAACAGCCCGGAATTTTCAGGCAGCGCTTACCTCAACTTTTTCATCACTCGGATTAAAAACCGCGGCACCTACCGGACAAACGGCAAACGGAGACTTGTCATACCTTTTTAATATGCACGAAGTAGCAGAAGGTTCCCTCAAAGAATCTTCCGAGCTTCAGCAGCTTACCTCTTATTTGAACGATGCCGTCTTACCTGTGCAGGAAATGGGCAAACTTTTGAATGTGCAAACTACGCTTTTTTCCGATATACCCAGTCTTTGGCCGATTAAAGGCGGCATCGGACATATTTCTATGGCATTCGGGCAAAACCGCCACCCTTTCACCGGTCAGTGGTATATCCATAAAGGAATAGACCTTTCTACCTACCGTTCCGGTGATCCCATCATTGCAACTGCCGATGGGCAGGTGGTTACGGTAGAGTTTGATTCGGGCTGGGGAAATTATATTATCATTAAGCATAAGCACGGATTTTATACCCGCTATGCACACCTGCAATCGTATCGGGTAACAAGAGGGGAATATGTACAGCAGGGGCAGACCATCGGATATATTGGAACATCGGGGGTTTCAACGGGACCGCACCTACACTATGAAGTGCATATCGGTTCTGATGTTGTAGATCCAATTAAATATCTGAATATCAAGACCTCTCACACAAAATAATAGCTATGGCTAAAAAGAACTTTATTGATGATATTTCGGTTAATACTATCATCGGTCCGGGAGCGCTCATTACAGGCAATGTAAGTGTTTCGGGCTTTTTACGGATAGATGGTGATATAGATGGGAATGTACAGACACAAGGACGTGTAATTATTGGCGAAGCGGCACGGGTACGCGGCAATATCCGCGCAGCCTCTGTGAGTGTAGGCGGAATTGTGCAGGGTGATATTATCGCACCCGATTATGTTGTGGTTCTTTCATCCGGAATGGTTATCGGGTCGGTACTGACAAAAAAGCTGCGTGTAGATGATGACGTTATACTGCATGGCTTTTGTTCGGCTATCGGCGATCAAGAGAGTTTTGATGAGGCTGAAAAAAAATATCATAACCGGCAAGCCCTGCGTTCTTCTACTTTTTCTTATTCAAAGTAAAGGAGAAAGATGGGGAATCAAATAGAAAGTTCGAGCTACGCAGCAGGAATAGCCGTTCAGCGCCCATTACAAAGTAAGACTGCATCTTCAGAAAAAGATAAAAAGAGGTCTAATAAATTTACTGAGATATTGCGGAGTGTTTTGCCGGAACCGCAACCTGAAACCGAAGCGGAATTTCTTGAGAGAATAGGCAGTATGCCGCAAGAAGAAGCGCTGACTTTATTGCAAGATGCGGTGCGCTCTGCAGGAGATACGTTGAGAACACGGCAAAATCCTGAAACCATCTTGCAATATAAGCAGGCTGTTAAACATTTTGTCGGGTATGTTGCGCGGAAAGCCTATACTGTGGTTAAAAAAGATCAGCTGCAGCGGGATAGAACCAATAACTTGCAACTGCGTTCTTTTACTCAGATTGTTGTTATCAATGAAAAATTGGATCGCTTTGCCAGTGAGCTTCTCTATGATCAAAAAAATCAACTTTTTATCTTAGAACGGCTTGAAGAAATATACGGTCTTATTATAGATTTAATTACATAGCGATACCGATAGCATACATGCTTCTATGCATCATTTATTCGTGCGGAGGGTTAATGCTCACATGCCTCTGTGCATAACCTGTTGAAAACTTCTATACACACATGAGTTGTTAGAAGATATCCTTGCGAGGAGTAGTAACTATAAATATGGAATTTGAAGAAACATATACGGAATACGAAGACATAGATGATTTTATCGCATTAGAAGATACCGATATACCGGAAACTTCGGCAAGTGTTGATGCGTCATCTTTTCCGCATCCCTTGTATCAGCTAAAACTGGATTATTCACAGGAGACCTTGTACGGTTCGGCGGCTGACCTCCAGCTGCAGCCCAATGAGTATGTTATCGCTCAAACCCGCTATGGGGTGGATATGGCACGGGTAGTCGGCTTAGTCGAACACCCGATAGGCGCTGCTCCAAGTGATGTCGTTTCGGTGACTAGGAAAGCCGTTGATGAGGATATACAACGAAGCAAGGAAAATATCGAAAAAGAAACAGCTGCCAGTGAGCTGTTTAAGGAAAAGGTGCTGCTGCATAAATTGGATATGAAGCTAGTCGGCTGTCATTATCTATTGGAAGAGCCGAAAGTACTCTTCTTTTTTACCGCTGACACCCGCATTGATTTCCGCAAATTAGTAAAAGACTTAGTTGCTATTTTGCGTATCCGTATTGAATTGCGCCAGATCGGTGTTCGCGATGAATCCCGTATGACCGGCGGAATCGGCTGTTGCGGCAGACCGTTTTGCTGTCATGCAGTAACCGATAAACTGCGCCCTGTTTCGATTAAGATGGCAAAAGAGCAGAATCTGTCGCTCAACTCCCTAAAAATTTCCGGGCAATGCGGGCGTTTGCTTTGCTGCCTTGCCTATGAATACGATTGGTATATTGAAACACGCAAGCACTTACCAACAGTCGGTACCGGTCTCTACTACGATAATACTTTCTTCCGCATTAGCGAAATCAATCTGATTACCGAGGTAATTGTGTTGTCCGGGGAAGACGGCAGGGTTATTTCCATTCCTGCCAAACGTTTTGTGCAGCATAACGGGAAATGGAAGATATCATAAAAGCAACATTCTTCGATGTTTTATATCCTCTGAGCCTTTCTCAGTAAACTAAAAACAAACTGTCAAGTTTTCTTCCAAATATCCGATCTTGCACCCTTACCCTCTTTAAAGTATAATCCGAAAGGTTAAAAACTTAAAAAAGCTCAGTTGAATACTGCCATGAGGACATGATATGAAAAAAAAGCTGCTTTCTTTCTATAATACTCTCATAATCGCGGGGTGCTGCATGAGTATTGCTGCATTCAGCGCCTGTTCTAAAAAAATCGGCTACGGTGTTGTGAACTGGTCGATCCCGGAACATAATCTGACCGCAACTGATATTGTACCGATTCTTGTACGGTCAAATATCTCAAAAGTATATATTGCCGAACTGAATAAGGAAAAAATAGAAATTCCGCTCTGGCAGCTCACCTTTTGTACTTCAAAACGGGAAGCGCAAGCATATATCGAAAAAACAAAAGAATACCGCTCTGTCTATGCTGCGGTGAAACTTGACGGACTGCCGCTGCGCTCAACCCCCGACAACACCGGTAAGCAAGTGTATCGGCTCCGCGAAAATCAAATTGTAAAAGTACTTTGGAAAGGCGAAGGCGCTCCGGTTATTTCCCGCGACAAGCAACTGGAAGGAGATTGGCTCTACGTTATGACAAACGATGGCACCCGCGGATGGTGCTTTTCTTACAATCTTTTTACCTATGATGAACGGGAACCGTCTGCACCTCAGCAAAGGCAGGAAGCGGCAGCGGATGAAGTACTGACCGGTATTTTAAAAAGCCGCTGGTATCCTCAATACTATCGAGAGATGATTCAAAAGAAGCATATTGATCCTGAACGGATGACGGAAGACTTCGGCTTTTTCCCCGGAGAAGGTACCGGGGTGGCTCGCATTATGCTCAAAGATATGCAAATTGCCTTTCCTTACACCGGTATTACAAAAAATAGGATGGGAGCCTATCAGTTTGAAGGTTCTCCGCTTCTTTTACAGATCAGAGATGCGGAAACAATCGCGGTAAATTATACTGACGATAAAGGTTCAGTCCAGATACACACTTTTATTACCTTAAAAGAAAACCCACAAGCCCTTGCAGATGCAGAAACAGAGCGGAGAAATGCTGAGCTGCAAACACTGATCAATGCAGGTCCCGTTTTTAATTCCGTAAATTACGGTGTGCTGCAATTTTTGCAAGACGGCAGATTCCTTTGGAACGGGTATCAGGTACTCACTCCGTCTATTATTCCCAAAGGAGCAGGAGCCTCAGGTTCCGTCGCTATCCGGTACTTTATCAGCTCAAAGCTCAAAACAGAATATAGGGGTATACTATCGTTCAAATTTGACGGCAGCGGTAACTGGATTGACTTTTTCTACACGGTTTCAAAGCAAGGAGTTAAGCTTGAATATGTAAAACCGGAAAACATTACAGACGGTATTGCAGCTGTCCGCAATCTGAACCCGGTTATCCTCTTTTTTGGTGCGGAAGGAATAGAAGAATAATGCCGTTTGTACAGCTTTCCACTATTTCGCTTGCATTCGGCGACCGCGACATTCTGCAAAATATTACGCTTGTGCTCACCCAAGGAACAAAAGCAGCGCTGACCGGTGCAAACGGCAGCGGTAAATCTACCTTGATGAAGATTATTGCGGGTGTGATACAGCCTGATTCCGGCTCCCTTTCGATGGAAAAAAACACTCGTGTTGCCTATCTGCCGCAATCAGGTATTGTGCACCGCGGTAAAACGCTTATGGAAGAAGCTGATACGGCATTCTCCCACGGAGCGCAGCTTGTAGAGCAGCTTGAAGCAGTGGGCCGGCTCATGAGCGAAGAAGCTGATACGGCAAAGGCGGAACGGCTTGCCCATGACTATCACGCCCTGCAAACAGCACTTGAGCAGTCAGGCTGGTACTTCCGCCAGCGGCTTGCGGATGAGACATTGCGCGGACTAGGCTTTACAACAGAGGATTTCACCCGCCTTACCGATGAGTTTTCCGGCGGATGGCAGATGCGTATAGCTCTTGCAAAAATACTGTTAAGCGGCGCTGATATTATCATCTTAGATGAGCCGACCAACTACCTCGATATCGAGGCACGCAGCTGGCTTGAACTCTGGCTGAAAAAATATGCCGGAGGTTTTTTACTGGTCAGCCATGACCGCTCCTTTTTAGATGCAACCGTCAACGAAACATACGAATTATTCAACGGTACGCTGAAACGCTATGCCGGTACCTATACCAATTACGAAAAGACACGGGAAGTAGAATTAGCCTCGCTAATAAAGGCATATACGCAGCAGCAGCTGGAAATAGCAAAAACCGAAGATTTTATCCGCAAGTTCCGCTATAAGGCAACAAAAGCAGCAGCTGTGCAGGATCGGGTAAAACGGCTGGAAAAACTTGAACGCATCGAACTTCCCGAACACTTAAAGAAAATTCACTTTAGCTTTCCGCCTGCTCCTCACTCAGGCAATATCACACTGCAAGCAGAAGGTATTTCAAAAGCTTATGGAGAGCGGCTCATTTTAAAAGATGCAGAGCTGACGGTAACCAAACAAGAGCGGCTTGCATTAACCGGCAGAAACGGGGCTGGTAAGACAACCTTGCTCCGCATTCTTGCCGGGGAAGATACCTCCTATACCGGTTCGGTAAAATACGGAGCAGGCATTATCACCGGCTATTTTTCTCAAGATGAAGCGGAGCGGATTACCGGCAGCGAAACCATCATCCAGCTGATGGAGCGGGAAGCTCCGACTCACCTGATTCCTAAGCTGTACGACATGCTTGCAGCCTTTCTTTTTCGGGGGGATGATATTCATAAGCCGCTTTCCGTGCTGTCTGGCGGGGAAAAAAGCAGACTTGCCCTTCTCCGGCTGCTGCTCAAACCGCTCAACCTCCTTATTTTGGATGAGCCGACCAATCACCTCGACCTTCATTCAAAGGATGTACTTCTCGATGCGCTGCAGCGGTTTGAAGGTACGGTACTCTTTGTTTCTCACGATAAGTTTTTTATCCAAGGGCTTGCCACCCGCATTCTGGAACTCACTGCCGCGGCAACTCCGGGGGCAGGTACCCGTATTAGGAACTTTCCGGGTACTTACGACTATTACCTCTACCGGATTGCAGCAGAAGAAAGCGGGGCTGAATCGGAAAAGCCGGGACAGCCATCCGCACCGCTGCATAGCAGTGGCGGAAGCGGCACCGTTCATGGAACTCAAGGTACCGGAAACGCTGCAAGCGGCAGTATAGGCGGTAAGGGCGCTGCCTTCTTAGCTGATAAGGGGCTTTCTTACGAAGAACAAAAAAAGCAACGGGCGGAAAAACGTAAACGGGAAAAAGAAGAAGAACGCATTTTTGCCCAGCTTACCGAAACAGAAGATGCAATCAAAGATTTAGAAGCGCAGCTTGCCAGCCCGGAGGTTTACGCCGACGGAGCAAAGGTACGCAGTGTTCAACAGCAGATACAAAACTTGCAAGAAAGAGCTGCCGCACTCACTGAGCAATGGGAAACCATGGCGCAAGATGATTAGACCAGTCCGATACCTATGGTACCGAACAGAGCGGCCGGTTCTCAACTGCACAAATAGGAGGTTTATTCGTGCGGAAGGCTAATGCCCGCAAGCTGCGCTGGGTGGTTGATTTAAGTGGAAAACACAAGGATATTTTCGGCTACGGTTCTATCATCTGATCTATCACGATGTTCAAGTCTTCGATAAAAATGCCGGAATACCGTTCAATATTTTTTATGATATAACTTTTGAGCGCCAGTATTCGTCCTGCCAAATCAGGACCTGCCGGCATATCAACCATCATAATAATGATATAGCCGCTTCGTTCAGCTTGCACGGTAATTTTTTTAATACCGACAGCGCTATCGTACTGTGCAGTATGTTGAATCACCATTTCTTTGAGTGCAGCGTCGGAAACTTGTGCCGCATACACCTTCGAAAACTCAGGACGTACAACCGATTTTTCAAATAAGGTTTCTTCCTCTTTTAAGTGCCGGATATTTTCATTGCGGAAGAGCAACCGGATTTTGTCATAAAAGATTTGGGGATAATTCCGTTTTACCTCAACGGAAGGAACAGGAATAACATGCTTGCCTTCTACACGGCGGCTGCGGATAGCAGCTTCAATTTCTTCTTGCGTCGCTATATCTTCAATACGGATAATTTTTTGCGGCGGCTGGATTTGCAGCCGTGCGGCAATTTTATTCACCATTTTATCGGATGTACCTAAAATGAGTATCTTTTTTCGGCTAAGCTGATGCAATACCTTGGCAGCTTCATCCCGATGCTGCTTATCATCAAAAACGGCTGCTTTTACCGCCGCCAAAAAGGTCTTTTCACGCTTTGCTGAATGCCCGGCAATGATTTTATCTCCCCGGATCACTAATCCATCGTCAATAATGAGGTCTATTCTGTATTTTTGGGCAACTAATCGAGCCCGAAAGCTTTTTCCCGTGCCGTTACCGCCCACGAGCGCATACACTTGCGTACCTTTAATCCACCGGAACAATCGACTAAAAAACTTCATACCCCATTAGTATAAGCTGCATACTGCATATACGCAAGGTCTATTCTGTGTGGGTAAGCGCATACAATATTTCCGGCACAAAGTTCCTGCTATGTGAGATACCCTCTAGGCTTTTGCTCAATTTTCTGCTATTATGGGTGTGCTTCTTCCGAATAGGTTTAGGCAGCAATTATATACTGATACCCCGCCTTACAGACACTTATGTTACCTCTCAAGAGCTACCTGCGTTCTGAGCGGTTGTTTTATAATAGATTGGAGAAAGTCTATGGGTTCTATTTGTTTTCACAATGCAACGGTAGTAACAGGCTACTCACTAATGGAAAATAGCTGCGTCTATGTTAAAGACGGTAAAATAGAAGATGTCTTTAGCGAGCGGCGTTTTGCAAATAAACGGTTTTCCCCGGATGTGCGTATCATTGATGTAGGGCAAGCCTATGTTGCCCCCGGATTGATCGATACCCATATCCATGGATTTGCAGGATTCGGTACAGAGGATAAATCCGCTGAATCTATCCTCGAAATGTCTAAAGCCCTTGCCGATTATGGTGTAACGGCATTTAACCCTACGCTTTATCCGAGCGAACCTGAGAATATGATGCAGTGTATCCGTGCTATTGTGGATGCGATGGGGCATGAAGAAGGCGCTACCATTATGGGCGTACACCTTGAAGGTCCATTCATCTCTCCGGAAAAGCCAGGAGCGCTCAGTCCCTCTGCTATCAGTCCGGTTAATCTGGAGCTGATGGATAAATTATGGGCAGCCTCGAACGGGAATATTGTGAATATGACCGTAGCCCCAGAACTCAAGAACATGCGGGAACTGGCGCTGTACTGTATTAAGAAGAATATTGTGCTGCAAGCCGGGCATACCAATGCACTGTATGAACACATGCTTGAAGGAATGCAGGCAGGTATTTTGCATTCAACCCATCTTTTTAATGCAATGAGCCAGATGCACCACCGGAATCCCGGCGCGGTCGGAGCAATTTTAATCCATCCGGAAATGTCATGCGAAATTATCGCCGACGGTATTCATGTTCATCCTGATTTAATCCGGCTCTTAGTACGGGACAAACCCATTGATAAAATAGTCCTGATCACCGACAGCTTAAAACCGACTGAACAGCATGAGGGAAAGCTTATTGCCAATGGAGAAGAGGTTGTGTTCCAAGGCGGCTGCTTCCATAGAAAAGCTGATGGAGTTATCGCAGGATCAAGCCTGTCTATGATTCGAGGCGTTAAAAATCTGGTATCATTCGGCTTTCCGGTGGAGACGGCAGTCCGTTTCGGTTCTGCTAACCCTGCTGAAATTATGCGTTATGCAAAGCGCGGTTCAATTATGCCGGGTTATGAAGGTGATATTGTTATTTTTGATAAACAGTTTAATGTTCTTGCCACTGTTATTAAAGGCTCATTAAAAAAGAGTTTGTTTTAGGAGAAATATATGCGTTTAATTATAAAGAATAATTATGATGCCTGTGCTGTGTGGGCAGCTGATTATATCTGCAAAAAGATAACCGATTTTGCGCCAAGCGCAGCAAAGCCCTTTGTACTCGGACTACCGACAGGCTCTACCCCGCTGGGTGTATATAAAGAATTAATCAGCCGGTATCAGCAAAAAAAGATTTCTTTTCAGCATGTAGTAACCTTTAATATGGATGAATATGTTGGACTTACACCTGATCATCCGCAAAGCTATCACTATTTTATGCATGAAAATTTCTTTTCCCATATCGATATTAAACCTGAAAACATCCATATTTTAGACGGTATGGCAGATAATCCGAAAGCTGAATGCGAAAAGTATGAAGCTGCTATTGCCCGCTACGGAAAAATCCATTTGTTTATGGGCGGTGTCGGCGCTGATGGACATATTGCCTTTAATGAGCCCGGTTCCTCGCTTGCATCCCGTACACGGGAGAAAACCCTAACACAGGATACTATTGCAATGAACGCCCGTTTTTTCGGCGGCGACACCAATGCAGTACCGAAAACAGCGCTTACCGTTGGAATCGGCACAATAACCGATGCGGAAGAGGTATTGATTCTCGCAACAGGGTACAATAAAGCCCGCGCTGTCCGCCATGCTGTAGAAGGCAGTGTAAACCATATCTGGACGATTTCAGCGCTACAAATGCATCCGCATGCAATAATTGTCTGTGATGAAGCCGCAACGGATGAGCTGCGTGTCGGTACTGTTCGGTATTTTAAAGATATTGAAGGGATACAAGCGCCAGCCGGAACAAGGGTATAATGAGCAACTCATTAAAATTTCAAACAATCTCTTTTTTCATTCTGCTTGCGATTACGATTGCACTGGTAGGACGGGTCTTTTTACCTTACGCCAGCGTACTGCTATGGTCTGCTGTGTTCTATATGCTCTTTGGTCCGTACTACCACTGGATTATTGCGCGTTTAAATCCCGAATCCCGGTGGTTTAAAATGCAAAAAGGATTGATTGCCTCTTTGTTTTCGGTTGGAATTATCGTTCTCGTCGGCGGCATTATGTTCTTTTTTGCTATAAAGCTCGTAGGACAGGGACAGATGTTTGCAAAAAAGATTATGACTTTTATTGTAGAGCATCCGCAGCTGCTGAAAGTAGAAAAAACTTCTTCGCTCAATGAACTCGTTCTACAAGCTTCCATGGGAACGATAGACCTTTCGGTTTTTGATTTGAAAAAAGAGATAATGAATTTCTTTTTGAAATACACCAACACAATTGTGCATTATGCAACGAGTCTTGCTCGAAATATCGGTCAATTTATCTTGTCGCTGCTCTTTATGTGTTTTGCCCTTTATTTCTTTTTTATAGATGGGCAATATCTGGCATCGGTCTTTGTAACGGCAATTCCTATACATGTTACAGAGGGGCAAAAACTTGCAGCAAAAATAAAGGATATTATTACTAACCTTTTTAAGGGCTATTTTCTTGTTTCTATCTGCCAATTTGCTGCAGCCTTTATCATTTATTCTCTTTTTCGGATCGAAGGAGCCTTGCTGCTTGCATTCTTGACCTTTTTTAGTTCATTTTTGCCGCTTTTGGGCTGTGCGCTTGTATGGCTGCCGGTAGGGGTTGAGCTTTTATTGACCGCTAGTACGGTGAAAGGCATAGTCTTTCTGTGTACGGCAGGCTTTTTTATCAGCTCTCTCGATAATTTTTTGCGTCCAATGTTTTTACAAAATAGGATTCAGATACACCCGCTGCTGATTTTCTTTTCGATCCTTGGCGGTATTCAGTTTTTCAGCTTTAATGGTATTATACTCGGTCCAATGTTTGTTATTCTGTTTTTTACTTTGATCGATATAGCACGAACTTCCGATAGTACTGATACCGATGCATAAACAAGACGAATCCACCTGTCCTCCTTTATATAACCGGCGGATTGACCGTGCTGAATTGCTCATTCCGCCGCAGGAAATGCGCAATAAGCTGCCGCTGTCAGAAAAATCGTACCGGACAGTGCAGGAGGGGCGAGCTGAAGTAGAGGCTATTTTAGATGGACGGAACAATCGCTTTTTGCTCATTATCGGTCCCTGTTCCATCCACGATCCCGTTTCAGCCCTTGATTATGCACAACGGCTGATGCAGCTGCGGAAACGCTATGCTGATATCTTTTGTATTATTATGCGGGTTTATTTTGAAAAACCCCGCACAGGATTAGGCTGGCGCGGATTGATTGTCGAACCGGGCTTGGATGGTATGATAAATATCGCAAGCGGTTTAGAGATTGCCCGGAAAACGCTCAAGGCAATTACAGAACTTGGATTACCCACCGCTTCAGAGCTGCTCGATCCTATTGTACCGCAATACACGGCGGATTTTTTAAGCTGGGCTTCCATCGGAGCGCGCTCTGCAGAAAGTCAGATACACCGGGAACTTGCATCAGGGCTTTCTATGGCAGTCGGTTTTAAAAATCCTACAGACGGAGATATACAAACAGCAGTCAATGCTATTGTTTCTGCCCGGGAGCCGCACGCATTCCTTGGAACGATGGATAACGGTTGTGCTGCGGTTATGCACACCAGCGGGAATCAATATGCGCATCTCGTGTTGCGGGGCAGTATGCATGGCACAAACTACAGCCGTACAACTATTGAAACAAGCAGCAGTATGCTTACACAACAGGGTATACCGCCCGCTTTACTTGTGGACTGTTCCCATGGAAACTCGCAAAAGGATACCCAGAAGCAGCGGCAAGTATTTTTAGATTGCTTAAATCTTCGGCTTACAGAACCGCCAGCTGCTGCACTGAGGGGCTGTATGCTTGAAAGTTTTATTCAAGAAGGGACGGTTCCCATGGCAAACTGCCGCACTGCAGCAGCTTATGGAACGTCCATAACAGACCCGTGTATGGGCTGGGAAATGACAGCGGCTGTACTTGAAGAAGCGGCAGCGCTATGGAAAAGGAAGCTGCAAAAAACTCACATTTGATTTTTAGCGGTTCCCCAAAAAATAACAGCAGAGGAGATACTCATGACAACAGCAAAAATTAAAGTCTATACAGATGGTGCGTGTTCAAAAAATCCCGGTCCGGGCGGCTGGGCTTTTGTGATTATTCTAAAAGAAGTCTTGACAGAAGGCTCCGAACAAGAATTGCTGCGCGGTTCGGGAGGAGAACAGCGTACTACGAACAATAGAATGGAGCTGCTTGCAGTTATTCAGGCGCTGACGGCGTATCAAAAGACAATACTCCCTCAATATCCTGACTATCCGGTTACACTGCACACGGATTCTCAGTATGTACAACAAGGGATTTCATCATGGATTAAAAAGTGGAAGCAAAACGGATGGAAAACCGCAAGCAGAGAACCAGTAAAAAATCAAGACCTATGGCAGCAGCTGGATACACTTGCCGCATCACTACAGCTGGAATGGATGTGGGTAAAAGGTCATGCAGGTAATCAATATAACGAAATATGCGACACCCTTGCAGTAGAGGAATCAAAAAAGTTTTAATCCGTTATATTATAAAAAAACAGTGTACCCACGGTGATGAGTACCCTGCTGTGTAGGTGGTTTCTTGTCCCGTGTTCATGCTGTAGCAGCGCTGGCTGAACACAATGTGCAAGTATTAAACCTGTTCAGAAATTTCAGTTTCGGAACAGGTCTATTATCTATCGGTGATAATGCAGATTATTCAGCCTTTTTTTCTGCATCAGGCGGAACAATCTCTAAAAGCTCAACTTCAAAAATAAGGGTTGAGTTCGGCGGGATCACTTGCGAAACACCGCGCTCACCATAAGCGATTTTTGAAGGGATATAGAGCTTATACTTTGAACCAACCTTCATAAGCTGCAGCCCTTCTGTCCAGCCGGGAATAACCGCGTTGAGCGGGAAGGTAACCGGCTCACCCCGGTTATACGAGCTGTCAAACTCGGTGCCGTCCACCAGTGTGCCTTTATAATGCACTTTTACAGTGTCTGCCGCTGATGGCATAGCTCCGGAACCTTCTGTGATAACCTCGTACTGTAAACCGCTTTCAGTGGTATGTATTCCGTCTTTTTTAGCATTTGCAGCTAAAAACGCCGTTTCTTTTGCTAAGTTGTCAGCAGCTTCTTTTTTATGAGCATCTTCACTTGCACGCTGCAATACTTTCTGGGCTGCGGCAAGATCAACATCAGCATTTTTTTCTACATCCTTTAAGCCCTTGATCAGTTCATTATAATCGACTTCCAATTTGAACTCTTTAAGGGAGGAACCCATCATAACGCCGAATGCATATCCGACTTCTTTTTTAGTCGGAGGCGGTAACTCTTTTGATTCAGCCTCTTTTGTTTCTTCTGTTGCAGCTGCGGTGTTTTCAGTATTTTGCTTTTTACAGCTGACGGCAAAAGGAATGACAAACAGGACGGCAATTAGTATTGCCAGTAAGTTTTTTTTGTTCATTGTTCACTTCCATAGTCTTAAAAGTATCTTGTAACCATACTCACAAAAAATAAAAAAGTCAATGTTTTGGCGAAATAAAAAATACACAGAACATACAAACTGTGCTACAATAAGTAAACCTGTTCGGAAACTTCCGTTTTAGAACAGGTTACCTTGAAATGCGATGTTCTAAATCGTACTATTTGTGCGATTTAGAACTCGTCGACCTATTCGAA
>NZ_JBQNBW010000019.1:0-38693 GCF_052169735.1 Treponema sp. | reverse complement strand
ACGGTTTCAGGCTCAATGACGCTATTCATTCAGAGTACCTGCTACAAGAAAAGACCGCGCATACCACACTGACGGATGTGCTTGAGGTACATTTTTTAGACTTACCGGCAAGTTCAAAAATTGACCTCCTTGTCAATTTTTGAACGCGAGTTTTTGCTCACGCAAAAACGTCGCTATTGTGTGGAACCACCGCCGTCCGTGGCGGTTCTGAAAACCCTTTTGAAAATAGGTGGAGCAGATACGAGGCATGAACAAAAATTACCCGCAGGCGTGCTTTTGCACGTTGAGGACTAATTTTTGTGAAATAACGAAGTAGATGCCCGCATATTTTCAAAAGATGATAGAGAGGAGCGTAGAATATGATAGCAACGATGTCACCGGTATTACAAATGCTGAATGAAAAAATAGACGTATTAACTTTATCGCCGACAGAACGGAAACTGTATGAGTCAAGAATGAAGCTGAAAAGCGATATAACGACGATCTCAGAGACACAATTCAGTGCAGGGGTTGAACGGGGTAAATCCCTTGGACTTGCCGAAGGTAAATCACTCGGTCTTGCTGAAGGTAAATCACTCGGTCTCGCTGAAGGCTCACGGCAAAAAGCCTTCGAAACAGCACATAACTTACTCGTGATGGGTTTATCTATTGACAATATCGCAAAAGCAACCGGCTTAACCGCACAGGAAGTAGAAACACTGAATTAGTGGCTATAAAAAGTTTCAACTTCTTATAATGCGGAACCCCTGCCGGTACCCCTTGACACTGTTTCAATTAGTCTGTATATATAGGGCAATTAAAGAAGTAAAAGTTCTCTGATGCGCAGCGTTGGGGAATCCTGCATTTTTATTATGGAGTTTTAAATAAAAGCTGTACAAATAGCCTAGCTTTTATTTAACCTGAGTTTGCTCAAGTGCAAACTTGTATATCATCTGCATGTTCTGACTTCGTTGCGAACATGCGTGAAAAGTCAATCGAAAGTTGAGACTTTCTGCTTGACTTTTTATAGGAGTCTACTCGTGAAGAAAATTTTAATTAGCTTCTTTTCTGTTCTAACAGTTCTGTTCTTTGCAGCATGTAATAATAATACTTTGCCTACCGAAGTTACCAAGACCGTAGCTGTTACCGATATTGCATTTGAACCGGAGCTTACCACAAAGAAGATTGCGCTCACTACTGGGAAAACATATAAGCTTAATGCAAAAGTAAAACCTGAAAATACAACGAATAAAAAACTCACCTATACTTCAAGCAATGAAAAGGTTGCGTCCGTAAATGCCAACGGGGAGATTACTGCTCAAGCGGTTGGAAGTGCAAAGATTACGGTAAAAGCAACAAGAACTATTTTAGAAGAGATCGATGTAACCGTAACTGCAGCGTATATTCCTGTTACAGGTATTTCTCTTGAACCCGATGGAACTACTATTTCGTTGGTAAACGGTACCGACCAACAAATAAAGGCGCATGTTATACCTGAAAATGCAACGAATAAAACACTCACCTTTTCATTGAATAATGAAGAAATAGCCGCCATAACCGATGAAGGAAAAATTACCGCAAAAGCGGTTGGAGATGCAAACATTACAATTAAAGCCGCTGACGGTATTTCAAAAACGGTAAACCTAACCGTTACGGCAGCGCCGGTACCGGTTACAAGCATTGTGATTGAGGGAACGACACCTGCATCTTTATTTATCGGTGAAAGCTATAGAATCATAGCAAAAGCGCAACCTGATGAAGCAACCAATAAAGAGCTTACCTACACCGCAGACAATGATAAAGCAGATGTTGCTTACGATGGTACGGTAACTGCCAAATCGGAGGGAACTGTAAACATAACCGTAAGGTCTCAAAGCGATCCCAAAATTACAGCGACGGTTGCTATTACCATAAAACAAAGACCCTCAATTGAACTGATAGAAAAAGAAATTACGAGTGAAAGTGGTGAATCAAATCTGAATCTTGAAATAAAAACTCTCCATGGCAAGCTTTCATATACGCCTACAATTGTTGGAGAAGGAAGCGGTTGGCTGAGCATTGTTAGTACAGACACCACTACAGATGTGGAGAAAGATACCATACACCTAAAAGCTACTCAAAATAAAACCGTATGGAAGCGGACTGCCTATATTAACTTCAAGGATGAATTCAATAAAGAGATCAAAAATGCCAAGGGGGAAAAACTCGAAGTAAAAGTAGTTCAGGAAGAGAACAAGAATCCGAATGTAACAATAAAATGGGTACACGGAATAGGTGAACCGACACAGGTTGAAAAAGAAAAAATTGAAACACCTCTTCCCGGGCAAACGAAAAAGTTTTATTGGGATGATGATAAGATTTTTTATTGGTATGAGAGTAATAATACAAAGTGGTTTAATAATAGAAAATTATATCCGTTAAAGTTAACAGCCTCTGTTTATAGTGATAGTGCACAGTGTTGGGCTAAAACAGCTTCCAATATGCTACATTGGTGGTTTGAACAAAATAGAGAAAACATAAATAATTACATAGCAAAGAAAAATATAACAGGTCCTGAAAAGGATGAATATCAACATTTTTATAAACGGAATTCTCCCGATAATGAAGAGCCGGAGAAAAGTTATATAGCAAAAACTTTTAGAACAAAAGCACATAACAGTGCTAATGGAGATTATATAGATCATGGACTTGTTTGGTATTTATGTGGAAGAGATAACATTTCTAGACAAAAAGACTATAAAGGACCTGCTTTATTTAAAGACGTATTTGAAGGGACAATTAAAGATTCGGAGAAATCCCCAATTAAAACAACTATTATTCAACAAGATATTAATTTATTTAATACGACCCTTTGGGATGCGTTAAGTCATAAAAAGGCAATAGGTGTTGTTATTGGTGGTACAAAGGATAACAAAGATTATAAACATGCAATTACCCTTTGGGGAGCCGTATTTGATGACATGAACAGGGTGGTTGCGATATACGTTGTAGACAATAATTTTGGAGAAAATAGAATTTTTCCATATGGAATATGGCATAAGGATGGTAGACCGTATTTATTTAACTACGGTGGTGCGAATGACTTTGTTCAAAATAGGTATGTCAGTGAAGTAATTACTTTGGATAAAGGCGAAGCACAGTGGCAGGATTGGCTGAGTAAACACTAGCCGACGGCTTTTACAAATACGCCCCCAGCTGTAAAAGTAGCTTTTGTAGCTGGAGGTTCATTTATCTAATGGGCTGCGGATAGGATGCAAGAAACAGAAAAGAGGCTTCCAGGCTCCAGCGGAGATGTTCCGGAAATTCTGCAGTGTATCTGCAATATAGCGGTCTAAATCATTGTGTAGTAATATCTTTCTATTCGGTACCGATAAAAAGCCATAGAGCGGTTTTTGCCGCTTTACAATACTAGACCTATTCGATAACTGCGTTTTCGAATAGGTCAACGAGTTCTAAATCGCACAAATAGCACGATTTAGAACATCGCATTTCTGCGTGGAACCACGAATATCCTTGGTAGGTTTGATACGTCGAGGCTTTATTGCAGCACCGCCACGGATGGCGGTAGTTCCACGCAGCAGCGATGTTTCGGCGATGCCGAAACTCGTAGTCAAAACTATACACGGATGTATAGTTTTGACGATGCGACAACGCAGTAGAGGCACACACCTCCGTAAGCTTTTGCAAAGAGACGGCGTAGATACAAGGAGTTAGGCAAAAAAGTACCCGCAGGCACGGTCAAAATGTACATCCTTGCACATTTTGACCTGTGAGATTTGCATTTCGCAAATCTCATTTCTGTGTGGAACCACTGCCCTCCTTGGCAGTTTTGATACGTGTGCATTTATTTTTGTGCAGCACGCAGTAGATGCACACACCTCCGTAAGCTTTTGCAAAGAGACGGCGTAGATGCTAGGAGCGTACAAAAAACACCCGCAGGCGTATCTTTGATACGTCGAGGACTGTTTTTTGTTAAGCGACAACGCAGATATGCCGTATATTTGCAAAAGACTACAAGTGCATATAGATATACCCCACCCCTCTCCCACACTCCACCGGTTTACGGCAGCACTGCTCCAGCCGTCTGATAATAGCTTCAAGCACTGCCGGATCGTCAGCAAAAGAGGAGCGGATATGTCTTCCGTATTCAGAATCTTCGGAAAACCAGCGGTGCAGTTCTGCCTGTGTGATCAACCGCCTTTCCTGATATGTTTTTCGTTCAACGGTTTGTAGAGTAAAGCCTGCATTATGCGCACATTCTGCAACCATATCCGGTGTCCACGAAAGCCGCTCGTTTTGAGCATCGGTAAAAAATGCCGATTCGGCAGCGGTGAAGCGCTGTGTGTCAGCACCGGGCGGGAGCAGCGATGCCAGCCGCAAGCCTTCCTGCGGAAGCTGAAACGCAAAGACCACACGGGCGCCGGCAATCTGTTCCGCTGCAATCCGGGAGAAAAAATGCGCAAAATCCGGTAGGGTTGCGGCTGGATTGTAGGCGAGTACTGCATCAAAAACTATATCGGGAAAGAGCGGCTGAACGGTAGGGTTTGTATGGGGATTGAGATGAGATTGCTGGTAGCCTGCGGCAGATGCACCGCATACACATGCTGTCTCGGCAGCATGTTTCACGGAGGCACCGGGAAATAACGCAGCCTCAGAAGGAGCAGAGATTTCGTCTGCACATGCTGACGCTGTGGGAGGCATCAGCGCCGTTATGGGACGGTGCAGTACCTCAAAGGTTTCAGCATACCGTAGCGCCGCATCCAGCGCCTCGCTGCGTTCAAAAAGTCCTGCTGTGCAGCCGTTCACCGCAATGCGGGTACTTGCCCACAGCAGCAGCCCTCCGTCTGCCCGGTAGACCAGCACCCGGTCATCAGCATCCAACTGAGCCAGCTTTATCAGCGTATCGCGGATATGTTCAAGGATTTCGGCGCTGCTGCCTTCCGTCCGCACCTGCCAATCTTCCGCGGTATAACCGGTTTTAGCGCTATCGGCAGCTTCCTGCAGAGCAGCAAGCTGGGTTTCCCGCTTTGCCAGCACCTCATCCCGTATGGTTTGTTCGTAGCCGGTTGCGCCGGGCGTATAAAAGACCCTGCCGATCAGCTCATCAGGGAGGTATTGCTGCGCAATCCAGTGATCCCGGTACGCATGGGGGTACAGATAGCCTGCCCCATGCCCTAGAGAATCCCCATCGCGGTTTGCATCTTTTAAGTGATTCGGCACCTCGGTTTGCTCCTGCTCCACAGCTTTAAGCGCATCAAAAAAACCGAGCGCACTATTTGATTTAGGGCAGGTTGCAAGGTAGAGCGCCGCATGAGTGAGGTGGTACCGTCCTTCCGGCAATCCGATACGGTCAAAAGCTGCCGCTGCGCTGTTCACCACTGTAAGAGCATGGGGGTCTGCAAGCCCGATATCTTCACAGGCAGAGATCAACATACGCCGGAAAATAAAATTCGGAGACTCCCCTGCCCTCACCATGCGGGCAAGCCAGTACAGTGCAGCATCGGGATCACTGCCCCGGATAGATTTGATAAATGCGCTGATAATATCGTAGTGATAATCACCGTCCTTATCGTAGAGGACAGCCTTTTGCTGAATACTCTCTTCGGCAGTTTGCATGTTTATCACAATGTCCGTCCCCGCAGGCGGCGGCCAGTGTTCAACAGAGGTTTCAACTGCCAATTCCAGCGCATTCAGCAAGCTGCGGGCATCGCCGGCAGCGGTTTCGATCAGGTGATCCAACGCCCCGGCTGTAAATGCAATATGCCACTGCCCATAGCCCCGTTCCTGATCTTGGACACACCGTTCTACAGTCAGCCGGAGTTCCGCATCGGTGAGCGCATTGAGCTGAAAGACCCGGCTGCGGCTGACGAGAGCTTTATTTACTTCAAAAAAAGGATTTTCGGTTGTTGCACCGATAAAGATTACCGTACCGTTTTCCACCCACGGGAGCAGCGCATCTTGTTGTGCGCGGTTCCACCGGTGGACTTCATCCACAAAGAGGATGGTCGGCTTTCCGTACAGCTTTTTATGCTCTTCTGCTGCGGTAATAGCGGCGCGTATTTGCTGAACTCCGGCAAGCACCGCATTCAAACTTAAAAAATTACTTTTTGTATGATTGGCAATAACCCGTGCAAGGGTTGTTTTTCCTGTACCAGGCGGACCGAAAAAGATAACAGAGGAAAGCCGGTCTGCCTGAATAGCTCTCCGCAGCAGCCTCCCCTTCCCGACAATGTGTTCCTGACCGATATATTCGTCCAGATTACGGGGGCGCATCCGCGCAGCCAACGGCAGCCGCTCCTGAGCAGCCGCCGTTTCAAATAAATCCTTACTCACGGTTCCATTCTATTTGCTGGTCATAGTAAAAGCCCCAAAGTCCCGAATAGGTTGCATTCGGATCTAACGCTCCTGCGTAAATGATATATCCGTTTTTATCGGTATTCTCATAATCAAATGCCATAATCGGATTAAGCAGCCATTTACCGACACTGTTTTTATATTGATCATAATTTTTTTGCGGTATTGAAGACCCCTCTGCCCCGGCAGAAACACGCTCAGCCTTTGCCAAATCAGCGCCTTCTTTCAGTTTTATTTCACCATATCCGTTTTTCCCGCCGATCAGCACCAGCCGCTTACGCGGTAAATAGGTTATACCCTGCGGAGACTCAACCTTATGAGCAATTTTTGACCAGCCAGAGCCGGTGTAGCAATGAAGATTGGCAGCATCAAGGACAAACACGGCATTACCGGGCCCTTCACAGATACCTTTTAGATCTGTAGTTGGGCTTCCATTCACAAGAGTCCCTGCTTCAGTATATAAGCCGTTCCCCAGCAAACAATATACACCGGCAGCACCCACAGGAATCACCTTATCCGGTAAAGACCAGTTCGTACCGGCAGAGGTGCCGCTTAATACATACATTTTTTTACTGCCGGTATCAGCTGCAAAAACAGTCTTGGTTCCTGCAAGAAAATCAGCGCTATCCATACCGGTAACGGCAGCCCAGTTGGCACCGTTTTTATCAGCTTTATACACTTTAAAACTGCCATTGTCTCCAAACAGACCGTACAGATTGGCATCATCTTCCGCTAATCCGATACAGCGGCCGTAGTCGTCTACCTCACGGATAGGCTCCCATTTTCTGATGTCACCAAGCTCCTTTTTGAATAGCGCTCCGTTTGCTGCAAAGAGCGTATTTTCAAGCCTAACCATTTTATACACAAAACTTTTGATCGATGCATTTTTGAGCTGTACTTCCTGTTCTATCGCGGCAAATATCGGAGGATTGGTACATGCCGGAATCAGACAGATACCACACATAATCAGTGCAAGCATACCTATGTTTTTTTTCATACTTTAATCCTTATACTTAAAAGAACCTCTAAAAATCTCGCTTGAGTTTTTAAGAGGTTCTGCTCAGAGCGATTCCCACACACACTTGAATTTTGGGAAACGCTCGGTCGTTAGAAGTGATACCGGGCAGCAAAACCGATATTTAAAAAATTGCCGGTACGGTTCAAGGTTGTATCCTTATACCACTGCGGTACAATATCCCACGATAATTCACCGCCGAATGACCATTCAGGGGAATACTGATAGAAGAAGCCGCCGCGGGGTCTTAGTAAAAGACTGAAATACCGCGTTCCATTATACGACTGAAAATCTCCGCCAATTCCAAAGGTTAGCGGAATACGGAACTTGCCGGCTGCAAAAGTATATCCTGAGTTAATGGTAAAAGGAATAGCAAAATAAAGATTACTCCCAAGGGTTGGAAAAAAACTAAACCCCAAATCACCGCCTAAAGAAACACCTTTCGTAAGATAATGTTCATATCCTAAAAAGATAGTCCCGCCGGGATAAATATTGGTTTTAATAGCAAACTTCTCAGGCGATGTATTAAACAGCGGGATTCCCAACTGTAAGCCCATCCTGATAAACTGGTCTCCCTTCCGAATCGGCTCATAGACATAAGCAGTGATAGGCGTTTGTGCGGACGGCGTATCAGCAGTACCGCTATCTACACTATCTTGTGCAAAGCTATTCCAGATAAAAAGAGAAAAAAGAACGAGACAACAACAACGTTTCATAAGCGAATATACTCCGTCTTATTAAAATAAAGCAGCAGCCGTGAAAAAACTATAGGGCTGCATTGGTAAACAACACTTCATAACCGAAAGTTACACCCAGACCATATCCCAAGCGTAGAGAGCTAATGCAACAACACCCAAACTGATCAGCAATAGGGGGGCATTCTTCCACTGCGCGCTCATTGAACTTTCATCCACTCTCCGTTTAATCGCATACAGTACAAATGACCATACACCGAGAGTTAGCACCGAACACAGAACAATAACAACCAGCTCAGCATAATTAAAGGCATGATAGAGAGCGAAAAGCACCGTGCCGCCGATAAATATCCGTTCTCCCATCAAGCCGGTCTCATTAACCGCATGATCGGGCATAATTAAACTGATGCCTTGCTCACATCCATACGCAATCAGCAGAGAACAAACCGGCATAAGGAAAGAAAGCCGCAAGAGCGGAAAAAAATAGAGGCTGAGAACCCAGCTTATCGAAGCAGCACAGAGCATCACAAGCGCTGCTTTTAGTAAAAACGGAAGAATAACGCGGGATGAGCGCACGTTCATAGAGAGCCGTTCCAATCCAAGTCCATGGATAAACAGCATTGATGCGGGAAAGCTATAAAAAAAGATCAACGAGACAATGAACATACCGGCTCCTTGTTAGACTCTATTCCGGCGGGACTCATCAGTTTGAAAAGGAAGCAATTCTCCTTTCTGAAAACTACGGAAAAGCCACAAACCAATCCCCAGAAGCATCAAAATACCCGCTGTACTTCCCCAAAATTGCAAGGACTCACGTCCCGGCATAATCCGGATAGACCACAGCCCTGCAGGAGCCGGAAAGGAAAGCGTTCCAAACGCAAGTACCTCACGGATAACAGAAACACCCAAAAGCAGCAGTGAATACGCAAGCGGCAACCCTAAGGAGTCTCCTGTTGTTTGATATTTCTCGATACTGATGGAGAGAATATACGAAAGAGCAGCAATATAGAGATACGCTTCTATCGTCATTACCGGTACTGGAAACAAACAGCCTACTGCCTGCACATACAGACCGGCTGCTAAAAGAATGATCAAGTAAACGAGCAAAGGTGAGTGTTTTTTTATTTTAAAATAAGATACTGCCCATCTGCCTGCCCTGCCGGCTGCAAATAAGCACCAAAACTCTCCAATAAAGAGAAGTCCATCCGCAACACGTGCTGCAAGCGGAATAAGCGGACATAAGCCTAAAAAGAAGATAACGGATGTATTGATCATGGACTACCTCGGATATTTTTGCATCAATTTTTCGATCTTTGTTTGATGCACCTTTATAGCAGCCGGTGTTATTCCGTATGTACCAAGCATATCAGGTACAGCATTTACTCCCGCAAGTCCGCAGAACACACAGCCAAGAGTCTTCTCATAAAAGAAGACCGCCGAATACACACCGTATTTTCCGGTAATGGGCAAAAAAAAGATCAACGCATCACGTTCTCTATACGATGCACGCAGTACCGCACGGAAAGAAAGCCCTGCAGGAACCTCCCCATCAACCCGTCCGCCAATACAAACCGGCTGATCAGCAAAAGCTGGATAGAGGCGCAGTAAGGAATCCGCAGCAACAGTGAGGTATTTGATCTCGTTTTTTCTCCTTACATACGATAAGCCGAAAATAATACTCAACAATATAAGTATTATTCCTGCCAGTACGGCGTATCGTTTAAAAGTATATGACGCCGTATCGGTCATAATGCCCGTCTCCTTTTTTGATAAAAGACTCTTTCCCCCTGCTCAATGAGCGGATTAATACAATCCGTAAAGAGGACTGCGAAGGGAATACCTGCCGGATTTCTTGCTGTACCGCTCATAAAAAAGGCAAAAATACCGGTAAGTATGCCGGAAATAAGCCTACCGCCCCAAGACCGGGGGATAGAGCCGCTATCATTCATCACAAAAAAAGCAGAAAACAAGGCTCCGCTGGTCAACAGAGCTGACAATATATCGCCTCTTCCCAACGGCGCTGCTTTGTGTGCAGAGGGGAAAAAATAGATCAGCATCCCATATACAGCGAGAAAGGCAAAGGGAAGCGTCTTATGCAATGCTTTTGAAGACAGCAATATAATAGAACAAAAAAGTGTGAGCAGGTTATAGCGGAACGCAGGTATAGATGAAGGATAGACAAATAGGAGACTGAGATAGCCTTCCGGTAAGGTAACCCCGATGTTATGCAGCACAGTTGAATTAAAAAGCGATGTAAGATACTGATCTGCAGGAATCCTGCTCACCCCGGCGCTTTCCAATGCTGCATAGACGCTGCCGCCGGAAATTATCTGTTCCGCGTCAACAGGATGCACAAAACATGCCGGTTTGCAAATAGCAGCAATACACACAGTAAGCATGACAGGGTTCACCCACGATGAACCTTTACCGCCGAAAATTCCCCAGCTGAGAAAATAACTCATAAAAGCGATGAAAAAGCTAAAAACAAGACCTCCGTCAGCAGGGATAAAAAAGCCCATCAATAAACCGGCAAGCAAAGCATGTATGTCGAATGATACTGTCCCCTGTTGATAGCCTATCAAAAGAGAAGCTGACACGGCTGCGGTACCGGTACAGATAATGAGCATAATTCCGGAAAAGTCATGAGCCATTCCCATCACTGCAATGTATAGCGCTAAGAGGGCTATAACAAGCCGCACCCGGCTCTGTGTACTGATACCAGAATAAATATACGGTGCCGGAAAGCGTTGGGTTCGGTTATACGGCATGGCTTACTCCTTGTGCAGCCGCCGACTTAATAATCGTGCACAGCGGTATCCGTGCAGGGCATACTGCAGAACAGCATCCGCAGCCGCGGCAGGCTGCAATAGCTTCCCGTACTTCAGCGGTATACCGGTCTTTTCGGATTGCGCGTACTGTAGTGATCGGATCGATACATGCCGGACAGCTGCGGAAACACTGTCCGCAATGCCCGCATTCATCCAGCTGTTTTTGAATATCAATATCTTTTCCCACTGCATGAACAGACTTTATTCCCTTTCCTATAGGTAAATCAAGGCTGTCTACAAGGCTACCGCCGAGCAATCCATTGATGATAATATGCGTATTCTTTGTTTTAAAACCGCCGCACTCTTCAATCAAGCGCCCAATCGGGGTGCCTATGCGCACTTTAATCACCCGTGCATGTTCAAGAGCATTTCCTGTCAGCAAGAGATACACTGTCATCATCGGCTGATTATATTTTGCACATTCATAGACCGACAGAACCGTTGTTGCATCAATCAGTACACCGCCGTTTTCTGCTATCAGAGTCTGCGTGCTTTCCGGCGGATAAACAGGCGGTACGGTCAAAACGTTTACCTCATAGCCGGACAGGGCAGCCGCAATCGGTTCAGACAACATTCGGTCTTTTTTATCAGCAGACATTTCAATAGTAATCGAACTTGCCTCCAATGCCCGTGCAACAATACAGATTCCTTCGGCAATCTCATGGGGAAACCGGCGTGTTAAAAACGAATCGAGCATACAGGTGGGATCCGTATCATACAGCATTACGGTCAGTTTTCTTGTCCCTTTCTTTATCGCATTTCTGAGCGTATCAGCCAAGGAGCGGACACCTCGTGCGGTATTGACTAAACCGGCAAGATCGAAAAAATGCAGCAGTGTCATCTGATCGCTTTGGCGCCACGGGTACGGGTTTCGCTGCTTTCCCAACATATCAAACACACCGTCAGTTCGGATATGAATCCCGCGGAAAAACTGTCCGTTCGGCAGCGGCGAATCAATAAATCCCGTTACAATACCCGGTACCGAGGCATGCACATGCACAGACGTACTGTCGCCAGCCCGTGCTATTACCTGTCCTTCAGTTACAGGGTCTCCTATGGAAACAAGCGGGAGAGTACTCATGTGTGTCTGAAAAGACAGCGGAATAAGCGCATACTGCGGTAAAAAAGCATTACCTTCAAATTGAGGTTCCAATCGGATATACCGGGCTTGCTGCTGTCCTCGTTTAAACCGTATAAATTCCATCATTGCAATTTGGTTATTATAATCAGAATACCGGGAAATAACAATGTACTAAAACTGATAAAAAACGCGGTAAACAGTCCAAGTGTCCGGATTTTCAGCGGCTGCACCACTGCTGCAACAAACCCCGCTTGAGCTCTCAACATTTTTTCCAACGGGAGGAGGGCGATATGTTCATGTTTTAAAACGTGTAAAATAAACGCAGTGTTAAAGGTAAGCACAGCTTTTTCTTTCCGGTGCAGCACTCCGGCAGTGTCTTCAGTAAAAGAGTCAAAAAGTATCTGAGTATTCGGGAGCAGCGGCTGCAGCGGAGCGTGGACATTGAGGTACGGTACTGCGGCAGCATACCAATAATCTTCTATATAATTAGTAAGATCGGGAAGACAGCCCTGCTGTTGTGTATTCCGGACAGCAAAAAAACCGGTGTCGGTAAACGGGATGGTATGCCGGGACACAGGCTGCGGAACAGAGAGCTTAGTAATGGAGCGGTCAAGCCGATTAAAAGAACCAACAAGCGGATATACGGCAGCGAACAGCAGTAAACAGCCGGTCAGCACAGTTACGGTTCGTGCATAGCGGGTATGCCAAAATTGTGTCCATGACTGAGGGTGCATAGCAAGTATTTTTAAGGGCGGGTGCTCCCGCTGCTCATCCAAGTAGGTCTCCCGCAGCTGCAAAAAGCTATACACCGAAAACACCGCACTTGCAGACAGCACCACGGCAAGTACAAAAAACAAAAACGGTACTACTCCGTCAATAACAGCCATGATCAGCGGTGCAACAGGCAGAATCAACATAAACACATTATGCTGAATACGTTCTTTGAGTTGTTTTAGAGGGAGTGCAGCATCATTCTCTAGAGCTTCAAGCCAATAAGCAACTGCGAATATACTGAGCAGCGCGGTTACAGCCGACAAACTGCTCCTTACCGATGCAGCGTAACACAAAAAACCGAATGCAGCAGGAAAAAAGAGTGTTTTTTTCTGCGATCCGGCAAGGCAGCATATAAACAGAACACCGGCAAGCACTGCGTTGATCAGCATATACGGAAATGCCGGTTCAAGGTAAAACAGCTGCTGCTGTAATACCAAAAGAAAGAAAAACTTTATAAAAACCGCAAAAGAGGTGTATGGAATATACAAATACCGCAGCGTGGAGTTCTCATCGGAAAACCACTGTCCGTACCGTTGCTGATCGGTAAAGGGGTACAGCCCATGTTTATTACCCCCTAAAAGAGCAAAACGCCGGTCAATAGCAAGTTCCGATACAATATCCGGAATGCCAGTCCGCTCTGCAGCGCTGATATAGGGTTCAATATCTGCCGCAGCAGGAACAACCAACAGCCGGTAGCCGTGCCATACAGACCGGTTCAACCTCAGCGGCAGCACTGCAAATAGCAAAAGCGTTCCCGTTGCGATAAACGCTGACAAAAAATAGAAAAAAACGTTCAGCCGCTTCATGGGTTAAGCTGTATAGTAAAGTGAAAAATACGTGCCTATGAGGATGCCGACGATCATACCGGCAAAGACTTCGATAGGGGTATGCCCTTGTATTTCCTTTACCGGTTTGAAAGGAACATGCATGTTTTCCGCTATCTTTGAGCCCAGTTCGTTCAAGATTTTTGCCTGAACCCCGCTCGAACGGCGAACCCCCATAGCATCTCTAATAACAATCATTGCAGAGAACAAAGAAAAAATAAATAAACTGGAGGTAACACCTTCTCTAAAGCCGATAGTAGTACACAATGAGGTTACTAAGGCACTATGACTCGACGGCATACCGCCGGTTCTCCATATCAATAAATCAATAAAAACCCGAAAACTATGTACTGACGAACCGCAAAATCCAAGAAACGTCTTAATAAATTGACTGAATAGCCAGCTGGTGATAGCCGCTAGAAAAATCGGATTTCTGAATACAGAATCAACTTGTACAAAAAACGCATGCATTATGTATATAGTTTCTACAATTATAGGCTTTTGTCAAGCGTCAAACGAGTGATATATCCGCGGCTTGAAAAACTTGACAAGTCAGGTCTCCGTTGGTATCATAACCTATATATCATTTTTTTTATTGTTTTATCATAAAAAATAGTAAAAATAGGAGGAATGAAATGAAAAAACATTTCATGGTAGTGCTGACAGGCGCGTTTATCGGACTTGCAGCTGTAGCATTAGTAAAATTCGGGAACCCCGGCAATATGGGTTTTTGTATCGCGTGTTTCTTACGTGATATGGCAGGTTCTTTGAAACTCCATAATGCGGCGGTTGTACAGTATATGCGACCGGAAGTTATCGGACTGCTGCTTGGTGCTTTTGCCATTGCACTCGTAAAAAAAGAGTTTAAGCCGCGCGGCGGTTCAGCGCCTTTCACCCGCTTTGTGCTCGGCTTTTTTGTAATGATAGGGGCATTGATGTTCCTCGGCTGCCCCTTGCGTATGTTCCTGCGCTTGGGAGCAGGAGATTTGAATGCCATATTCGGACTCGTCGGTTTTGTTATCGGCATTGGTATCGGTGTTGTATTCCTCAACAAGAACTTCTCGCTTAGCCGCGCATATCCCCAATCAAAACAGGAAGGGGTGATGGCACCTATCGTGATGATTGCATTTTTGGTGCTGCTCATCGCCTTCCCCGCTGTCCTTGTTTTTAGTGAGAAAGGACCGGGTTCCATGCATGCACCGCTCGCTATTGCGCTGATTATCGGACTGGTCAGCGGAGCACTCGCACAGCGCAGCCGCCTTTGCACTGCAGGCGGTATCCGCGATGCAATCATGCTCAAAGATTTTCACCTCTTGATGGGAAGCATTTCTATCGTTGTTGCAGTACTCATCGGCGCCGTTATCACCGGTCAGTTTAAGCTTGGAGTTGCAGGACAAGCCGTTGCACACACCGACGGCTTATGGAACGCCCTCGGTATGGTACTGGTAGGCTGGGCAAGCGTCCTGCTCGGCGGCTGTCCTTTGCGTCAGCTCATCCTCACCGGAGAAGGCAATACCGACTCAGCAATCACCGTAACCGGCTTAATTGCAGGTGCTGCATTTGCACACAACTTCGGACTGGCTTCATCCGGTAAGGGACCGACAAGCGCGGGTATGATTGCCGTCATCATCGGACTCATCGTAACAGCCTGTATCAGCGTATATTACGCTGTCAAGAATAAGTAAAAAGGTGTAAGAAAAATGAAAAAATGGAAATCTCTATTCTTTTTTAGCCTCATTGGTGTAACATTTTTATATATTTCTTGTAATACCAATTCAGTAGGAAGCATAGCAATCGGAGACTTAGTGAAAAATCTTGAGAATCCGCAGTATATCATCATCGATGTCCGAAACGACAGTTTGTACAACGGATTTAAAGAAGCAGAAGCACAGCGCGGCGGACACATTAAAGGTGCCGTTCAATTTTCAAAACCGTGGCTCGACTATATTGATGATACCTTTTTTGAATCCTTCGCAGCCGGAAAAGGCATTCTGAAGGATAAAACGCTTGTTATCTATGGAACGAATACCGACGATGTACATGCAGTTGCTGTTGACTTTGCTGCAAGGGGATACAAGGTTAAGAAATTCAGTGATTTCATTGCATACGCGAACTCTGATACCTATCCGATGGAATCATTGCCGAATTATCACTTGAGTATTTCCCCGCAATGGCTTGATGCGCTTATGCAAGGAAAAAGTCCTGAAACGTATCATAACAATGCATTTATGGTCTTTGAAGTTTCATGGGGACCGCTCGAAAAAAGCGATGCCTATGTGCAGCATATAAAAGGTGCGTATCATTTTGACACAGACTGGATAGAAAACGGTCCGGTTTGGAACCTACGTGAACCGGAAGTAATAACAGAGAATCTATTAAAAGCAGGTATTACCAAAAATAAAACGATTATTCTGTATTCTGCCACAAATCAGCTGGCTTCGTACCGTGTGTTCTGGGCTCTAAAATGGGCAGGAGTAGAAGATGTCCGTGTTCTAAATGGGAATCTTACTACATGGACTGATGCAGGCTTACCAACAGAGACAAAGGTAAATATACCTCAATCAGAAAGAGACTTCGGTGCCGTCATACCGGTACATCCTTCTGTCAATGTATCAACCCCAGCCGAAGCAATGACACAACAAGCAGCCGGCTTAAAATTAATCAGTAATAGAGCATGGGACGAATATATAGGACAGGTCAGCGGTTATGATTATATCCCCGGTAAGGGTGAACCGCTTGGTGCAATTTGGGGATTTGCCGGGACAGACTCTTCCAACATGGCCGATTATTATGATCCTGACGGCACATTGCGCAACCCAGTGGAGATATTCGCATTGTGGGAAGGACAGAATATTCGCCAAAACGACAAGCTCGCATTTTACTGCGGGACAGGATGGCGGGCTGGTGTATCCTGGTTTATGACACAGCTTGCAGGATGGAAACATACAGTTGTCTATGACGGCGGTTGGAATGCATGGCAAATGGATAGCGAATTTCCCATACAAACAGGAGCCACCGGTAATATGCAAAAACCAGACTCTAAAAATACTTTTGGAGTTCCAGGTAAAAAGAAAGCAGCTTCGTGCAGAAGCTAAAAGCTTTCAGCTTATATAAGGATATACTATGATTTCAGGTTTGGTTATCGGAATTATTTTCGGATTTTTCTTAAAACGGGGGCGATTTTGTCCAACCGGCACTATTCGGGATGTTCGGCTTGAGGGATATACCTATAACCTTCTATTAATCTTAGCATTAATTGCAACGGAAGGTCTTCTCTATCATCTAATGATTTCGGCAGGACTGGTACCGATGCCGAAGCTGAAAGGCTTCCCGCTTATCTCTGTGATAACAGGTAGTTTTATATTCGGTTTTGGAGCTATTTTAACAAACGGTTGTATTGTCTCTACACTCGTAAAAACTGGAGATGGAAGAATAACTGGGATTATTTCCGCAATAACATTTATGATCGGTGCAGCATTTGCGAAACAAGGAGCATTAAAGCCCGTTACACAGGCTTTAGCATCAAAAGCACTTGTCAATGATACGCTCTATCAGAATATACCTGCTCCGGCAGGGATATTCGCTGCAATAGCTATACCGCTTTATATTGTGATGTTCCGGTATTATAAAACACATAAGCCGAAGTTTAGCCTTCCTAAACAATATTCAGGACTGCGCCACTTGCTCTGCGAAAAAATATGGTCGAAAGAAATTATTGTCGTACTCTGTGGTATTTTGATGGCAGCAGGTTTTTACTTCAGTAACCGTACAGGGCGAAATGGCGGATTCGGTATTACAACACCGCTTTTATCGTGGTTCAATGTGATTGCAAACAACAATTACAGCCTCAATTGGGCAAGTATGCTTGTTGTCGGCATTATCCTTGGTTCGTTTATTACTGCGTTTATCAGCGGCGAATTCACCCTAGTCGGAACAAATGCAATAACCGTTGTTAAAACGATGGTAGGCAGCATTATGATGGGGATTGGCGCAGTATGGGCACAGGGCTGTTTGATCGGAAACGGTTTGACAGGCACTGCACAATTGTCGGTTAGAGCATGGACAGGCTTGCTGTTTATCAGCCTCGGTATTTGGACCGGAACGCAATTACTTTTAATGAGAAAAGATGCCTAAAACGGCTGCTCTAAAAACTAATTGTTTTTTAGAGATAAACAAAATAAATATAAGGAGCTCTATTATGGACACACTGAAAATTGACACAAAAGGACTGGATTGTCCTATTCCGCTGATTGAATTAAAGAAAGCATTAAAAGAAGCAGCAACAGGACAACTCATCGAACTGGAATTTACTTGCCCTGAAGCAGTTACCACTTTACCGCGCCATTGCCAAGAGAACAATCATGAAGTAGTAGCATTTGACCGGCTTGACAACAAGGCATGGAAAATCGTCGTAAAAAAATAAACAAAAAAGAATAGAGACCTCTAAAAACACAAGTATTGTTTTTAGAGGTTCTCGAGAAAAATAAGGAGATTTTTATGGCAGATTATACAGTAGACGCACGGGGACTTTCTTGCCCCGAACCGGTAGTACGGACAAAAAAAGCATTTGATGGGCATCAGGCATTTGAGGTACTCGTTGATAACGAAACCTCAAAAGAAAATGTTATCCGTTTTTGCGATAAGATGAAGGCTGCAACAACAGTTGCACCCACTGATGACGGTTGGAAAATCAGCGTTACAAAATGAGCAGCTGCTATATTGTAACGTTTAATACCCATTACGAAGCGATGCTCTGTATGCGCAGTCTTGAAAACCATGAGGCTGTGCGTACAGGAGCGATGAGCATAAAGCTGATACCGGTACCGCGGGAGCTTAGTTCCAGCTGCGGTACCGCAGTAAAAATAACCCCTGCAAGCAACACAGCCGCTGATACCTTCAACATAGGTTGGCTTGCAGACATCGAACATGATGAGTTTTTCAGTCTCGGCTCTGATGGGAAATACACCCGTATTGAACCCGCATAAGTAAAAGTAACCATCACCCGGTGCGGAGCATCAGGTTGGTCAGCCGCGGTGTAAAAGTAAAACAAAACCTTTGGTCATTCCTAAGACGCGGTTAGTTTTTTACAGATGATCCGTTGTTCGTGCAGAGCGTCATTCCCACATACTGATTTTTTGAGGGAGTGACGATACACCCAAGTGCCGGGTATGCACCATTTCTACAAAAATAAAAAGCCCCGCCTTTATCCTTGTAAACACGCAAAGATAATGGGCGGGGCTTTTTCATCTTACGCCTATCTGTCTTAGACAGTTACACCGGAGATGACTTCTTTTTTTGTTTGCAATAAATCACCTGCTGCTGTCCGTTTGCCGGAGAAGAAGGTAATACAAGCACCGGCAATATAGATTGTTGAATAGACACCGCTTGTCATACCAACAATAAGTGCGAGAGCAAAGTCTTTCATATTACCTGAGGTAAATGCATAGAGCGAAATAGCGGCAAGCATAGTGGTTACTGTTGTAATAATCGTCCTTGTCAGTACTTCGGTTTGTGCCAAATCGAGAACTTCAACCAAGGGCAGCTTAGGATTAAGCCGGATGTTCTCGCGGATGCGGTCGAATACAACAACGGTATCGTTGATTGAATAACCGACAATGGTTAAAATTGCTGCAATAGTTGTTGACGTAAACTCCATACGTGACCATACAATAAAGGCAAGCATAATTAGTACGTCGTGAATCAATGCAAGTACCGCTCCCAAAGCAAATGTCCAGCGGAATCGGATCAACGCATAGAAAAAAATCAAGAACAATGCACCAAGCACTAACAAGATAGCCTGCTGTGCAAGCGAACTGGAAAAACGGGAACCAACGAAATCCGTACTCAACACAACAAAATTATCCGCTTCATATGCTGTAACCAGTGCAGTAGTGATAACCGCTCGCAGTTCGGCATTTGCGTTGGTATAGGTACCGTTATCGGGTAAACGGATTTGGAAAACCCGGTCTTGCGCTTCGCCGACTTGCTGCACCGAAGCAGAGGGAATAGAGGCAAGTGCATGCCGAACCTCATCAGCATCAATCGGCTGTATCTGAGACGGAACATAATGCACTCTAAACGGTTCCATCGTTACGCGGGAGGTTTCAGCAGTAATAAACACATCCCGTAATGGGGTACTTACCGGTGCCAGCGTCTGTATTTTGATACCATCAATTTGCTGCTGCACAGCATCAATAAACTGACCGATTTCCGGATAGTCCGTATATTTGAAGGAATACACTTTGTTTTCAGTATCAACCGAGATGACAGTAAGGTCTATACCTTGTCCGTTCTGTGCTACTTGTACATTCTTTTCCCCGTTATAGGTTAAAATAAATGCCGATGGAGCAAAGCGGACTTTTGCAATAAAACCTGCCTGAAAATCAATACCGAAGTTAATACCCTTGGTAAAAAAGCCCGCAATACCGGAAACAATCAGTGCGGAGCTGAAAATAACCATAACAGTAAAAAGCTTGCTGAATTTTATACACTTTTTCATGCGAGCGTCCTCCAACTAATATGAAGCTTCTTCTGATGCAATGTCTCCGTACCGAAGTCGAATATTAACCGAGAAACAAATAAGGCTGTAAATACGGAGGAAACAACACCGATCGTTAAGCTGTATGCAAAACCTTTGATCGGACCGGTACCCAAAATCGAAAGGAAGAGCGCTGCAATAAACGTGGTAATATTGGAGTCCATAATTGCCCAAAAAGCATGGTCAAAACCCGTTTGAATTGCAGCTTCTCTACTCTTGTTGAGCGCAAGCTCTTCTTTAATTCTTTCAAAAATAACAACGTTTGCGTCTACTGCCATACCGATGGTCAAAATCATACCGGCGATACTCGGCAGTGTCAGTGTTAAATTGAATGCCGACAGTACACTGAATACGATATAAAGATTGAGTACCTGAGCAACACACGCATTAAAGCCGGCGGTACGATACCAAATCAGCATAAAAGCCAATACCGCAATAAGCCCCCATTGAAGAGCCTTCAAACCTTGATTGATTGCCAGCTCGCCCATGCTTGCTCCGATTACCTGCTGATTTTCCAGCTGCAGCGGTACGTTGAGCCATGCCGTGCGCAAAATGGTTTTCAAGTTTTCTGCTTCATCAGCACTAAAACCGCTAATCGTACCCGTTCCGCCGGTAATCGGCTCCTTGATATTCGGTGCTGATTTTATTTTATCATCCGACACAATTGCCAGCCGTTTACCTTTATTAGCCGTGGTAACCGTTGCAAAAATTTCCCCGCCTTCTCTATCAAGTTCAAAAACAACCTGCGGCTCATTTGTCTGGCTTGTTGTTGTTGTAACACGCTGTAAATGCTTCCCCTCAAGAGCGGCTTCTTTTTTAACAACTAAAAAGCCTTGCCGTTCATCCAGTCCGTATGAATCTTTACTGTAAATTCCGAGAACTTTTGTATCTTCCGGGATGATGGATGGATCAAGCAGATTGTAGTCTGCATCAAATGTTCGGGTAGGGTTAGCATTATAATAAGAATAAAAGGCGCTTGTGGCATCGTCGTCAACAATATGGAATGCAAGGAGACCGCGTCCCATAATAATCGAGTTAATCTTATCGGCATCGGCAGCACCGGGAATTTCTACATAAATACGATCATCCCCCTGTTGCCGAATTACAGGTTCTGTAAGTCCAAACTTATCAATACGGCTGGAAATGGTATCTATCGCAAGATTCATCGCTTCTTTTTTAGCTGAAAGATCGGTTTCCCCGCTTCCCGTTACCCCGCTCAAATCAGCCTTGATAATAATACTCATACCACCGGAAAGATCGAGTCCAAGCTTTACCGCGTTTGCCTGCGCATTTTTAATACTCAATATCTTACTTCTATATGAATCCTCAAGAATTGGGCTTATTGCCGACCGAGCCTTATCTTCGGAACTTTCAGGAAAAGCTGCAAGCAAGTCCGCAGCCGTCCACACAGCCGGAGCCGGTTTACCGAGGCTTTTTAAGTTTTTCTTTGCAGCTTTGATTAACGGTTCATATTTAGGAGCAACCGGATCGGTGTTGCCGTCCTTTGCAGCAATAATCAGCGCATCTACATCGGCTTTCGTCATATTTACAACATAGTCTTTAATTTTTTCTCTGGAACCGAGCGCCAATGCCTTATCGTCTTTATCTGTCCAAAAATACCATTTAAGGGTGGGATATAAAAATGCAAAACAGAGGCCTAACACAGCCAGAACAATCACGAATCGCGTTCGTTTTTTCATGTCTATCTCCTCATCTAACAGGAACAAAGGTTCCGTGCATACCGCTGCCGGGGTTTATCCTACTTCGATTCTCCGGCAAAATCAGGCGGCTGAGGTTTCTCAGCATCGGAAACCTCAGCTTTTTTCTCTTTCTTTTTACCAAAAAGAGAGGACAATAAAGAAGCTTTCTCCGGCGTATTTTCCAAACGGTTTGCCTTTGTCTTTTCGTCCAACAGCACGGTCGCAATCGCGGATCGGTTCATTTCGAGCTTACAGCCGTCATCAACTTTGAGGATAATGGTATTTTCCTTTACGGAAGTAATTACGCCGTGAATACCGCCGATCGTGATGATTTTATCGCCTTTCTGAGCGCCTGAAATCATTTCCTGCGTTTTTTTCTGCTCTTTTTTCTGAGGTCCAATGATAAAAACGTAGAAAATCACAAAGATAAGACCGAGCGCCACAAGCGGAACAAAACTCCCGCCGGAGGCTGCTTGCTGCAACAATGGAATAAGATTCATTATTTACATCCTTATTTATGATAGAATATCCTTTAAATACTAGCATAAATAAAATGCGTAGTCAAGGATTTGATTCCTGCGGAGTTAACGCCCGCTACGATGTGCCGAAACCGTTGATTTGTACCGTGGATTCTCCATAAATTGCAGTTTATACTTCCATACCTGCGTGATCAATCGGTTGACCGTGTATGGAAACTGTGCTAAAGTATCTTATTCGTATGAGCCTTGTTTGTGTTAATTGATGTGCCGAAAATTCTGCTTGCATAATAAAATAAAGGTCTCATAGAAAATGTTTCCGTATGGATTCAGTATTTAGTTACCGTAACCGGTAAAAAGGATTTGAGTATGGCTCAAAAAATTTATGTAGGAAATCTCAATTATGCAACTACAGAAGAAGGTTTAACGACCTTGTTCGGTTCTTACGGAGATGTTGTTTCGGCTGTTGTTATAAAGGACAAGTTTAGTAACCGCTCAAAAGGATTCGGGTTTGTTGAAATGGCTGATGAGAGCGCTGCACAAGCAGCTATCGAAGCATTAAACGAAAAAGAATTTGAAGGCCGCCGCCTTCGTGTAAACGAAGCACAGGAAAAGCCGCGCCGCAGCTTCTAATTTTTGAGGGGAAGCTTCAAAACAAAGAGTTTAAGAGCTTCCCCCGTAAAGAAGCCCCCCTCTTACGCAAAGACGTTTCTGCAAATCAGCATACCCCGACGCTTGCGTCGGGGTATCAAACCATCCGCACGAATCAAACCATGTTTCACGAAGTTTCAGCAGACAGTTTTACTTGAGACAAGCGGTTCTGTTTTTCCGTGTTTCCCGTAGGGTGTTTAAAACATTGAGTTCTGCATGTTGTTTATTATATCATCTATCAATCGTTCAAATTATTTTTAAATCTTGCTTTTGATCTGTTTATTATTATAAATCGAACTCGAGCAGTTGACAGTTGGTAATTTCAAGTTTGAACAGTTCTTCCATAGAAAAAGACTTAAAATACGTGCATAGCATCGCTGTCAATACCCCATGACATACAAACAAAATATTTTCATTACTCTTTCCGGTTTGTTTTAATTCTTCTATTATACTATAAGCACGGTGTGCAACCTCACAGAGGGATTCTCCCTGCGGAAATTTAACAAAAGGATTTTTATAAATACGGATAAATTCATCGGTTTTCCAGTACTGCCCTTCAAAAGTCCCAAAATTTATCTCTTTAAGCCGGTTATCAATGCAGGCTGTTAGATTCAGCGCTTTTTCAATATAAGATGCCGTATCACGGGCACGTTTTAGCGGCGATACATAGATCGCAGTTATTTGATTTTTTTCTTGATCCTGCTTCAGCCGTTCTGCCAAGGTCTTTGCCTGCTCTCTTCCAAGATCGGTCAAGTCAGATTCAAAAACACCGCAAGCTAAAGCATTACGGTTCCCATCTGTTTCTCCATGCCGTGCAACAAAAAGTTTCATATCCGTTAGTATAAACAGTTTGCACAGAAACAGCAAGAGAAGCAGAACGGTTAGAAGGCAGCTGAAACAATCAATTAATCAGCTATATTATAAGACTGTTGCTGTTTCTTCATTTTTATAGATACTCTATGATAATTTTGCTGATGGACGGCATACAGGATTTACTGATGAGCAGCAGTATTTACTGATCGCTAAAAACAACTGAACACTTCGTTATTGCTTTCTTCAGAATCATTTTCCTGCATCAGCCGTACATCGGCTTACTTCTTGCGCAATATCAGTATCGAACACGGAGGCATTTGCAGCCCTTTTAACGCATCGGAATGATAGACGCGCCCGTCCGTCAAGCTCTCATACTCACCCGCCGGAATGGAATGGAGCGAAACAAAGCCTTGCGCAAAATCCGCATTCACGATAATCAATATTTTTTCTTCATTATATTTGCAATATTCTCGCCAAAAGCCGAATTGCCGGTTTGCAACAAACTCCTGCCGGTACGAACCGCGCTGTAAGGCGGGATGCTGTCCGCGTATCTTTGCAAATGTTGTAATCGAGGTGCGGATAAACCCTGCATCAAAACCGGGGGTGGTAAAATCAGGAAGCGCCCCGAACGGCGGAAGCGGCGGACGCAGTTCATAATCGCAATTATGGCTCCGCACCCCTCTGATGCCGTACTCACTGCCGTAGTAAATGGACGGAATACCGGGAATGGTAAAAAGCAGTCCGTACAAAAGATGAATATGCTGCTCCGGCTTGTTGAGCGCACTGACCGCGCGGTTTACATCGTGGTTGTCCACAAAATTATACAAAGCACTGTCCCTATACATCCCTCTTTCGCTATTGTATTCCCTGTCCAAATTATACGAAAGCTCATACATATTCTGATCATTCAAACACGACCAGAGCGCTTTATACATTTGATAATTTGTTACTGAATCAAGCCTGCCATTCCGCGTCCATTCGGCATAGTCGCCATGCACCACCTCTCCCATCAGCCAAAAATCAGGCTTAATACTTCGGCAAAAAGCCCCCAGCGCATCCAGGAAGTTTTTACTTAACACATCCGCCGCATCAAGCCTGAGTCCGTCTATTCCAAACTCTTCAATCCACATTTTTACCGCACCAAAAAGATGCTCCCGCACTGCGCCGCTATCACCATTCAGCTTGACCAAATCCTTGCAGCCAGCCCAGCCTTCATACTCAAAGCAATCCCCCTGCGCACTCCGCCGGGAAAAATCAAGATTGACATACCAATCCTTATAGGCGCTGCCGTATCCATGCCGCTGAATATCCTTAAACGCAAAAAAATCCCGCCCTGTATGATTAAACACCGCATCCAGCACCACCGCAAAGCCCTTTTCATGGCACAGACGGCAAAACTCCTTAAACCGCTCATTATTCCCCAACCGACGCTCCACGTGATAATAATCCACCGTATCATACCCATGCGCCGTTGACTCAAACACCGGTCCAATCAGCAGCGCATTACACCCCAACGCCCTAATCTCATCCAACCGCCCCGCCAGTTTCTCAAAAAAATCCCCCGCCGGACACGCAAAGTCATTCCGCTTAGCGCAATTCCCCATCCCCAGCGCATAAATATGATAAAAAACCTTATCTGAAAAAACTTGAGCCATAGCCCCCTCCATCATTTGTTTTATTTTTTTTAGTTTTGGGCGGATTTTTGCTTCCAGCAAAAACCAGGCTTTTCGGGGTTCCGCCTCTCGGCTCCATTCCTCCGGAACGGCTTCGCCGCCCCTACAATCCTTTCCGCTGCTGCATGGAACCACGGACATCCCTGTCCGTCCTGAAATCCTTTCCGTCAGCCTTTTGAAAAGAGACGATGTAGATACAAGGAGCTAGCTGAAAATAAAGCGGAGGCACGCCAAAGGATATACATCCGTGTATATCCTTTGGCTGCGAGTTCGTAATACGAACTCGATACTGCTTGGAACCACTGCCCTCCTTGGCAGTTTTGATACGTTGAGGACACTTTTTTGCCGTATGACGCAGTAGATGCGTCGTATATTTTCAAAAGTCCCTTTCCGTAAGCCTTTTGAAAAAAGACGGTACAGATACGAGGCGCAAGTACAAATTAACCGCAGGCACGGTAAAAAATATACATCCTTGTATATTTTTTAACTCTGTACCAGAATTTCAAAAAAATGCACTAGATAGCCTCCAGTACATACTTTAACAGCTTATCACAATCACTTTTCATTAAAACTAATCTCTAACTGTCAGAAAGATTGTAAGAAAAACGAGCAAGCGCAGCAAGACCCTGTTACGGCGGGCTTGTAAGCAGCTTGCTATACACGAATTACCGACATAAATCGGTAATTCGGCGGCTAGGTAAGTTGTCGAGGTTGCTTACTTGGCCGTTTTACGGCGGAAAGCGCATAGGGCAACCTCGAAATAGCCTTATGCGCTTTTTTCATGCCTTTGCAGAGGATTGAGCCTTCACGTCCGGTGCAAAGTACGGAGCAAGGCTAGGAGCAAGCCGCCTACTCTCCTGTGTGGGTGAGCAAAAATCACGGCTTCCGTGTCGCCGTAAAAAGGCGACCAAAATAGGCTTGGGAGTGTCCCAACTTCGGGCGGTTGAGGGTTTTAGAAACCGTCCATCTTTTTACAGCGTACCAAAAACCGGCATTACTCTGTTTCGGCGAGGATGCAAAAAAGGAATGATACTACAGGGAAGGGGTAAAATACAATGAAGAAGCTTTTTAATTTTGCTGTTGGTTTTGCTATCTGTTTGATTGTCGCTTTAATTGTTACTGCTATTTTTGCTGTGCAATCCGGTAATGGTTGCATGATAGCTGTGTGTATTATGGGGGCATTCTGGATATTAAGCCTATTGGCATTGCTGCTTATGGCCTATATTTCTTTTTCTGAAGATGGATGGGATTGAGCCTTTTTGTGTTCTTTATCAAAAATGAAGAGGTTGATATGAAAGTATATTTGTATTGCGTGGTTCTTTTTATCATAATCGCCTTTTTTGCACTGCTCTATTTGTTTGTTGAGCGTATAAGAAAAAGCCCGTGCACCACAACACCGGATGCTCTTTCTTGTATAGATAAGGAAGGAACGGCTGACACTGAAAAACAAGAAGATAGCAAGACAGTATCAGCAGGTGAGTATTATGCAACGCTCATGGCGGAAAACTATCGTAAGTCGATTCAAAAAAGATTACGGCAAAAACAATTCTTAAAACGGCACCCCGAAACCGAACAGGTGATACACAGCCTTAAATGTATCGAAGGTTCCATACAGGGTATCAATAACGCCGTAAGAAAGCTAAGCGATAATCTGCGCGATCTTCAAAAAAAGATAGCCGAGCTTTCAGAGCTTGCGGAATAAGGAGATTATATGAAAAAAGACCGAATAATAAAGGTATTGAATGAAATTCAGCCGCCGTATGAAATCATTGCGCTTTCCTGTAAACAGGGAGTATGCAGATTAGAAATAATAAATACAAAAGAAAATATAACGGACAATCTGCTTGATGATATTCTGCGATATTTTTTAGATAATCATATCGAAGTAATAAAAAGTGAGAAAGATATATATTCTATGCCGTTGAACTACGGGCAGTGTAAAATTTATACACTGTTAGTTATCAATATTGCTTCTTAAAGACCATGAGGAGGTTATGATTATGGAAAACAAAAAAGAAGTTGACAACATTCAACTATTGGCTGATATAAAAGCCGTTGTTGAAAAACACGGGGCAGTAATTAGCGAATACGCTTATCGTCCTAAAAATGAAAAGTGTTGGTACTGCTTGGATTTGGAAATCGTGTTAAAAAGAAATTGCGCTTTATCATAGATAAAACGCAATTTGAATGGGTTAGCAATTCTTGAAAATATTATCCTTGCTGATTTTTAAGGATTTGGAAAACAAGTGTTTTAATTTCTTGTAATTCCTTCGATAAAAAATTGACATTAGTAAGCAGTTGGTGTTCTTTAGCAGTAAATACTTTTTGATTCTTTCTTCTTTTTGCTAACGGTTGTTGTATTTGTAATGTATAGAGGATGGATTCCTCCCTAATTGTTGAAGATAAAAGTTCTAAACAATCAGCGTAAATTTTTGCAGCCTTATAAGCAGCATCATCATCTGTTATTTTTTTTGCTTCAAAATCATTTTTTATAGTGTGTATATCAGTGGTTATAGTACTAATGATCTCTAAAACTTCTTGTGTTGCATACATTCTACAACGAACTTCAAAATAAATATTTTTATCCATAAGAGATAAAAGAAAAGCAAGAGTTGTAGTATTTTTAGGAAAGAAATTATCAGATGTTGAATGCCATTCTAATAAATCTTCATATAGTTTTAAGCGGCGTTGATATAAGTCTTGTTTTCTGTTTTCAGCAATAATTTTTTGATTTGCTTTTTCATTTGCTTTATTATTTACTATTGTAACGATATAAGTACCAAAAGAACCGATCAAAACGCATAAAATAGCAAACAGTCCATCTATCATATCAATCTCTCTTAATTTTTTATATCGGGAGATTTTAATAAATAGAACAGGAGTTTTTATGACCTTTCTTGAAATTTTCTTTTTTAGCATCAGTGTAGGCATTACTATAGGTGCGGCTTTTGCTTATCTGAAACAACGAAAAGATATGGAGCAATATTTTGAGGATGATGTGCAATTCTGGAAAGGCGGAAGTGGCTTTTAATGAAGATACCGATACATGACAATCTTATATGTTATCGAGTGTCTCTATTGTCTTATAAAGCAGCTCTTTTGCCTGCTTTATTTTTTCTGAATTATCCGGTTCTTCTCCGGTAACGAGATATTCAACAGAGACACCGAGAGCAACCGCTATTTTATAGGATTGTTCCGCATCCGGTAATCGGTCTTTTTGAATCCATTTACTAAAGGTATCAGCTCTTTCATTTATTTGCTTAGCTATTTTATCTTGCGTAGCATTTTGGGCTTTTAATAATTCTTTTACACGCATCCAGAAATCTAACATACGTTATAATTATGGTAGAAACTTGATTAACCTTGCTGATTTTTGAGGATTTGAAAAACAAGTGTTTTAATTTCTTGTAGCTCTTTCGATAAAGAGACTGTCAAAACTTGTAGCTGTTCAATCTGCTGCGATTGCTCTTGAGTGATAGTTTTTCCTTCACTTGCATAAGCCGTTACCGCATCAATGACATATTGTGTCCGTGTTTTATTTGAGCTTTTAGCCTGTTTGTCTAAATACTCTTTAAAATCCAAAGGTAGATTGAACGATGTAGCAATATTGTTACTCATACTATGAATATATCATAAGAAGCTAAAAACGTCATTAGAAAAATAAAAAAAAAGCTAAAAAATCGCTAAATTCTCATAAAAATACTTGACAAAAAGCTATTATATAGCTATTATGATAATATCAATAGCTAATAAAAAGCTACAGCAAACCTAAAACACAAAGGAGCAACAACCATGAAATACTTTACCAAAAAAATGACATTAGACGAAGTGAAAGCAGCATACAGAGCAGCAGCGATGCGGCTGCATCCTGATAGAGGCGGCAGCACAGCGGCAATGCAGGAATTGAACAATGAATTTGAAATCGCTTTTGCGATGGCTCAAAAATTCGGCAAAGCAAATACAACGTATACCAAACAACAGCCTAAAACAGCGGAAAGTGCAAGCAGCTACCGGCGGCAGTTTTATACAGTGAACGGCTGGCAAGGTGAGCGCTATGATCGCAACCTTACAACAAAAGACATTGCAAAGCTCATCCGTGAATACGTCAAAAATGCGTATCCGACATACCGTTTTTCAATCACCTCAAATATTCGCCATATTACCGTATCTTTAATAGAGCATCCGGTAGAGCTGACAAACCGCGAATTGTTACTTAACTATTATTATACATCTGTTTATTCAAGACCGGTATATATTCCATCAAAAGGATATATCAATGCTAATGACACAAATGAAGCGGATCGGGAAGAATGGATTAACCACCAGATAGAAACAGCCGGATGCAAAAAGAACTTTTTTAAATCCGACACGTGGCTTAATCCTGTTGTTTTCGCAGTTTTGCAAGACATTCAAGATTTTATGAACTCGTACAACTACGATGACAGTGATGCAATGACTGACTATTTCAATGTTCATTTTTACGACTCTTTACAAATTGGCAAAGATGGAAAACCTGCGAAGTTTGTAGAGCGCACTGCGCGTATCAATCCTAAGAAGGAAAAGGAAGCGAAACGGCTTACCGCATAATAACAATCTAACCGCCGGATATACTCCGGCGGAAACATAATTGAGGAGTATGAAGTATGAGAAAACAAGGTATTGTATGGGTTTTATTAAAAAGCAAACCAGACAAATGGCATAAAGCTATTTTTTATAAAAACGGCAAAAAGGATACGTTTGCTTGGTATGGCAGAGAAGTTACAGATGATGTGGTTGATTGGCATTTTTTGTCAGAAGCAGAGTTGCAAATGGATATCTTTTTCAAACCTTTGGAAAAACACGATATCGAAAAAATAGCTTCGCTCTCGATTGGAGAATAACACTATGAGATACGTTAAGAAGGTGAAAATTTTTTCTTCAAATAATGATGCTGTTTTAGAAAATATAGTTAATGTTTTTCTTTCAAAAGAAATAGAACGCGGATTTTCTATTATGAGCATTCAATATCAAATTATAAGCAATGATGACCCCAATACGGTAGGTTATTCGGCGGTAAAGTATTCTTGCATGGTGTACTACAGCGAGCCGGTAGAGGAATAACCGATGATTGCTATTCAAAATGAACAGCTAATAATCGGCTATGAAACAGGATTGATCGAAACAAACCTTTCTAACGGATGGATAGTAAAACAGCGCTTTGATTGGTACGTCGATTATGACGGGCTACAAATAGACTATACCCCCGACGCAATGGAAGTAAGCGGGGATGAGCAAAGAGAAGAATACAGCGACGAAGAACTTTCGATATTAAAGACTTGCGAGTGGGATATATCTGACTTAGAAGCCGAGATTCTCAGCAGCCGAGAGTATGAGGAAGCAGAAACAGAATATAAAGCAAGTTTAGATACATACTCCTATTACGGAGTATCGGAAAGAGATTTTTATTAACGAGGGTGATAAGGGGGGATGAGAGATGGCACAGCGCTTTGTTTTTGAAGGGTATAAAAATGCAATACGAAATATGATTTATTTTCGTAATGACAAACCGCTGTATATCTTTTGGCGGAATGTCTATAAGCATTACCGCGATGCAGTATGGAAACAGCAGGAAGTATTTCAAACAAAAGGAGCAGAATAATAAATGAAAGTGTATTTATCCGGCGCAATAAGCACTAATCCGAATTACAAAAACGATTTTGAAACCGCCCGTAAACGGCTCAATGATGCAGGGTTTGCGGTTATGTCCCCGACAATTTTTTGTGATGAAAGTATGAATTTTGACAGCAGAACGCGAAAATGTTTACAAGTGCTTTCAACGTGTAGCGCTGTTGCGGTGCTCGTAACACCATATCAATCGGCGCGATGTTGCTTAGAACTTGATGTAGCAAGTGTCCTTTCAATGCAGGTTAAAACGGTTGAAGAATGGATTGAAACCGCCGAGCGGCAAAAGCAGCATCGCGGTTTATGTCGCCGACGGGAGATGAGAGGATGAGCGATAGTGAAATACTTTTTATCATCTTTGTCTGTCTTTGCGGCGGCTACCTGCTTGGTCGCGCTCATGCTTTTGTAATCAACATCTTGAACGATTGTTACAATGAAAACTCATTATCGGAAATCGAAAATCACCTCAAAGTAATAAATAACGAAATTGCAGCAATTATAGAACGAGTAGAAAAGAAATCATAAGCGTATTTTTTACAATACATGACACAGCGGAACAGACGCTGAAAGGAGCAACTATGGAGAAAGTTACATTGCAAACACTCAATCGCGGTGCAGTAATCGACTTATTCAATGTTGAGTTTGAAAAATTACTTGCAAACATCAATGACGAAAACACAAGCCCTACTACATCGCGCAGTATCACGATCAAAATTGAGGTAAAACCGGGCAAAACACGGCGGGATGCAGAAAGCCGTATTTCGGTAACAAGCCGTCTCGCCCCGATAAAACCGGCAGAAAGTACCCTCTATCTTGATATCGATGATGGCATTTTTGCTGCCTATGAAGATAACCCTGAGCAGCATACATTAGATTTTACCAGCGGAAAAGTTTCCGTTTTAGGAGGTTAGACGTATGGATTTTGGAAAAGAAGCAATCGAAAAGATTGAAAGTTTGGTAAAGGATAGTTTTACCGTACAGGTAGACGGCAGAGTATACAGCGCACACAGCTTAAATCCGGTATTGTATGAACCGAAGGCAAAAGCGGTTGATGTTGCAACGCTTACGGGGTTTGTCGATTTTGTCGAACGGAATATTGATGATCTTGATTTAATACAATCCTTTTTTGCTGTCATTAATGATCCGGATTCTGTTGTATTGTATTCAGCGCTTTCAAAAGAAAAGAGAGATCGCGAAATGATAGTATCTGCACAACTTGATAGAAAAATGGAAACATTTCCGTTTAATTATTTCCTTCCGCAAGAAGATTTTATCATCAAACTGCATTCTCTTTTTGAAAAAAAGGAAGGCGATGATTTTGATTACGTTGCACTGATGGTTTCAAAAACAGTGCAAGCTGATACCGCTAATACGGATGACGATGGCATCACACAGCACGTAACCGTCAAGAAGGGCGTAAGCGGAGCATTAAAAGAAAAAGGAGAGATAAAACCGATTGTCCGCCTTTCTCCGTACCGGACATTCAGAGAGATTGTACAGCCTGAAAGTCAATTTTTATTGCGTATTAAAACCAGCGATAACGGGGCGGTACAAGCTGCATTATTTGAGGCTGACGGTGGAGCATGGCGTAATGAGGCGCGATTGAGAATCGCTGAATACTTGAAGGAACGTATCAAAGTATCGGTAATCGCGTAGCAATTATCGAGACAAGTAACGTCAAGGTAAGCTGACAGGCAGCGTAAGCGGGTTCAACTCCCGCACCTTGACATCCATCCTTGAAACATGCGACCGCTTGTCAATAAGGATAATGTTAGGAAGTTTTCATATACATTAACACTACAAGGAGTAAGGTATGGAACCATTGTACAAACAATTACTTGCAACACACAAAGAACATGTGTTTACCAAAGGCATGACAAAAGAACAATGGCTTTTAGAGCGGAGAAACAGTATCGGCGGCTCTGATGCCGGAGCGGTAGTGGGATTAAACAAGTGGTCAAGCCCGCTTACCGTCTACCTTGATAAAAAGGGATTAAACCATTTTGATGGTAACGATGCAACAGAGCGCGGCAGCTGGCTAGAAGAGCCGATCCGTGAAAAAGCGAAAGAAGCATTGGGCGTTATGATCGAAGAGTGCCCCTATATGTTTACTTCTGCTACGCACCCCTTTATGAGCGCCAATATTGACGGACTTGTATATATCCAAGAAGAAAAAGAAATCAATGGCATTTCACTTTCCGGTTTAGGCGGGCACGAAATTAAAACGACGCAGCGAGGGGACGATTTCTCTGAACATGAAATACCGGATAGCTACTTTGCGCAAGTGCAACATTATATGGCAGTACTTGAGTTACCGTGGTTTATTCTGTCAGCGTATTTTATCGACCGCCATGCGTTTTGCCACTATGTTATCCAGCGCGATGATGCATTTATCAGCCGTCTCATAGAAGCAGAAAAAGATTTTTGGGAAAACTTCATTGAAAAAGGTATTATGCCTGCTCCCTCCGGTATTGATGCAGAAAGTGATGCTATTAACGCGCTTTTTACCGGCTCTGCAACAACGCTCATTTTAGATAGCGAAGCAGAGAGCATGAGCTCAGAATATCTTTTAATCAATAGTCAAATGAAAGACCTTGAAAAACGCAAGGCACAGCTTTGTGAAAGCCTGAAACTTAAAATCATTGCACAGCAAACAGCAGGTGAGAGCAAAGCACATGCGATTGCAGGGAACTACAAAATCAGTTTTTCAAAGAGTGTAAGGAGATCGGTTGATACTGACCGCTTAAAAAAAGACGGACTGTATGAGCAATACTGTAAAGAATCGGAAAGCAGTATGTTCCGTGTTACCGAATCAAAAACAGCGTAGGTAGGGGGTAAGAAATCATGCTATTACAGCGATTAGAAATCCGCAATATGCGGAAAATCAAACAAGCGGAAATAGAGTTTCACGGAGCGGGAGTACAAGTTATTCAAGGCTTGAATAAGTCCGGCAAAACGACCATCGCACAATCGATTGCGCTCACGCTTGGCGGAACAAAAGAACTCATTCCCGGAACAATAACGCACGGCGAAGAAAGCGCGGAAATTATCGCGTATACCGATACCGGCTTAAAAATCCGTACCATTGTGAAAGATGAAGTAAAACAGGAAGTGTCCCGCTTAAACGATGCGGGGCGCTATACAAAAGTATCGGGCGGGGTTCGGGCATTTCTTGATTCCCTGCGATCCGGACTTGAAGCACCATACACCATGAAAGATTGGACAGATGCCGCGGTGATAGAACTTCTGAAAGAGCGTACCGGTACCGCTGAAAAAATTACTGCTATTGATTCGGAATTAAAGCGTCTTGAAGATGAGCGAACGCAAATCGGCAGGGAGAAAAAACGGCTGGGAACGCCTACCCCTGTACCGGAAGCGCAGCACGGAAAACCGATTGACGAATTGCAAGCAGAAAAAGAAGCGGCAATGCAATTTTTACAATCCCTTGCCCGCGCATTTGAGAGCGCTGAAAAAGACATCCATGCGATGAGCTTTAAGACGGAAGCGGATATTGATGCAATGATTAGACGGCTTACTGAAGCAAAAGAGAATTTGCACACGTGGCTTTCAAAACAGGGAAAACACTATACCGATGGCGACATTCAAAAGCTGGACGCTGCCATTCTCGAATGGAATAAAAACGAAACAGCCGCTACCGCCTACGATGCGTATTGCGATTCCTGCAAAGTGATCGAAAAACTTGAACAAGAATATCAGGCGTTGACAGAATCCATCGAAGCGAAACGGCAAGAGCGTAAAGCCGTTTTAGCGAATATGAATTTAGGCGTTGCAGGACTGGAAATTACCGAAGACAACACACTCGTTCATAACGGTGCAGTGCGGGGTATTACGCAAACAAACAGAATCGGTAACTGGTCAACGGCACAAAGTATACAAGTCTTTTTCTCTCTCGGTGTCCGCTTTTCCGGAGAGATTAAGGCGCTTGTTATTGACAATGCAGAAAGTCTCGATGAAACACATCAGGCAATCATCTCTGAATGGGCAGAAAAAACCGGCTTTTTAGTCATTCTTTTAAAAGTTGGCATCGTGCCGGAAGAGATGGAAGAAGGCATTATTTACCTAAAAAACGGTGAGGTGGTAACAGCATGAATGTCATCTGGTGCGATACCGAAACAACCGGCATAAAGCCTGAAGATTCAGGGGCTTTTGAAATTGCCATCATTTTTGCCTGCGATGGCAAAATTATTTGTGAGTGCGGGTTTCACCTCAATCCTCTGACTGACACGATTTTGTATCACGAGGGAGCAGCGCAAGTACACGGTGTTAGTGAACAAATAATCCGTTCCTACCCTCCGGCAGAACGGGTAATCCCTGAAATAGCCGCCTTTTTCTGTGAAGCGATGGAGAATTATTGCAGCGGTGAGCGGATGGTGTTTGCAGGCTATAACTGCCTTTTTGATTGGAATCATCTGCAAGCGCTTTTTACCCGTTGCAACGAAAGACTCGATGATTATTTTTCTACCCGCTTTGATGTAATGGAAATGGCAAAAAAAGCGGCTGCTAAAAAGCTCATTCCCTACCAAAAGAATTTCAAGCTCGGTACCATCTGTAAATCGCTCGGCGTTCCATTAGAAAGCGCTCATAGCGCAGGTGCAGACATCGAAGCGACGAGAAACGTGTGCATCGAACTTTATAAACGAGGAGTAAACACATGAACGTAAACACTAAACAAAAACAACAAGAGATAAAACAGAACAGCTCTTTACGCGATATGATTATGCGCAATATGGATATGTTCAAAATGGCGGTACCAAAAACAGTTACACCGGAGCGTATGGCGCGTATTGCAATGACCGCGGTTACCAAAAATCCGAAGCTCGCGCTTTGCAGCCTCGCTTCTTTTTTTGGTGCGCTTCTTACCGCCGCACAGCTGGGGCTTGAAGTCAACACACCGCTCGGGCAATCCTATCTCATCCCCTACAACGGAAAACGCGGGATGGAATGTCAATTCCAGCTTGGGTATCAAGGTATTCTCGATCTCGCCTATCGCACGGGGAAGTTCCGTAGGATAAAAGCGGTGGTAGTTCACGCCGGTGATGATTTTATCTATTCTTATGGATTACATGCCGTCTTAACGCACGTACCGAAAATGATTGGTACACCGACACATGTCTATGCGCTCTATGAACTGCTCAACGGTGGTATCGATTTTGAAGTGTGGACATGGGAGCAAGTGATAGCACATGCCAAGCAGTATTCGCAAAGTTTTAGTAAAGCGGATTCCAGCTGGCAAACCGCGCCGGAAGAGATGGCAAAAAAAACGGTCTTAAAAGCGCTTTTAAAGTATGCACCGAAAGCAGTTGAATATGCCAATCCTGAACAGGAAGGACTTGCAACGGCAATAAATATGGATGGCGGCATCATCACAAAAAATATTGTCCGTGATGGTGATTATCAAGAAATCACAGATACCGTTGACTATGAAACCGGTGATGACGTGCAAATACCGGAAGCGCCGGCTCATAAGGTGCCAAATGAGCAGCCTCCTACACAGATGGCGGAACCTGCTTCTCCTTCACCCCAACGGAGTAGTACCACGCAGCCGAAACTCCCTGCGGGAAAAGACGCTACCATTAGCGCAGAAACGGAAACACAATTAAATGCCTTATGGGATGCCCAGCAGCAAGCAACCTTTGATGATTTGGGCTTCCCGATGTAGGGATTGGTATAAGGTACATACCGTGCCTTTTTTTATTTAAAGAATACCAGCCTATCGTTCTTTTCGCGCTTGAAACGATAGGCAGTATTCTCAGCGACTATTTTACACTATGGGAGGAAAAGTGTATACAGCAAGCGCGATTGCAAAAAAAGCGCATGTGAAACCTGCCGAAGTGCGGTATTTTGCGCGGAAGTATAACATACCGAAAATCACGGTTGAAAACAAACACGTCTTTATCTTTGATAAAAAAGACTATCGGCTTTTTCTTCTTTATAAGAACATCGGTAAAAAGAAAAAAGAGAATAAAAAGCAACTGCATTTCCCTTTTTATGATAATCAGAAAATATGTATACCCCCGCAAAAGATCATCAATAAAAAAGATGCACAGCGTGAAAAAATGTTGATAAAAAAACTCTGCGAACTCTTACAAAAAGCGGGTATAAACGGCATTGATAAAGCCGTTGTACAAACAGTATTAAAGATTGAAAAAAAAGCGCTTGAAAATCTTTTAAACAAAAACAGTACGCTGCCAATAGCAGAAGATGACAGAATAGACAATAAGCTGTACTGGGTTGGAAGATAAGACTATCTATTTTTTTATATGAGGATCTTTTATGCACGAATATAACTTTGAAAGAAAATCTGAATATGAACATTTAATCCGTACCTTTACCGACATAAATGATGTCGTAATCGATCCATGCGCGGGAATCGGTACAACACTCCTTGCCTGTAAAAATCTCGGACGGAAAGGATATGGCTTTGAAATAAAACGAGAGTATGTAAACGGGTTTTATGAAAAGCTCTTGCCGCTTGCGCAAGGAGATTTATTTATTCAAGCAGAAGTTGAGGCGCAAGAAAAAGAAAGGAAAGCACACCGCGCCGCTTATCAGAAATAATGATATTAAACTATTGGAGAAATAAAAAAGGAGTAAGAAATGATTTATGCTTACATCAGAGTAAGTACAGAAAAGCAAACCGTTGAAAATCAACGGTTTGAAATAAATAACTGGGCAGAAAATAAACATATCACTATTGATAAATTCGTAGAAGAAATTATTTCCGGGACCGTTGCTATTGGGCATCGTAAACTTGGAGAATTAAGTAAGGTATTACAGAAAGATGATGTGATCATTGTTAGCGAGCTTTCACGTTTAGGTAGAAGTCTTTTGAATGTAATGAGTTTTCTCAATGTCTGTATTGAGCGGAATATTAAAGTCTTTTCAATCAAAGAAAATTTTGAATTTGTAGATAATATCAATTCAAAAGCATTAGCGTTTGCTTTTTCACTTGCAGCAGAAATTGAACGACAACTGATCAGCCAACGGACAAAAGAAGCGCTTGCTTTGCGGCGTGCTCAAGGCGTTGTGTTAGGACGCCCACAAGGTAAAAAGAATGCTGCTGAACGATATAAGTTGTACGGCAAAGAAGCGGAGATACAAGACTATTTAAGTAAGAAGATACCAAAGGCTGCGATCGGCAGGCTATTGGGTGTGCACCGAATAACGGTTGATAAGTTCATAAAAGAAAATAATCTTTAGGAGTAATTCACGATGGGAGAAAATACTTTTTATCATGATTTATTACAAACGGCATTATCATGTGATATTAAAATACTCAATGATGATTTTTGCTGTAAGCTCTTAGCGTGGTTGTATATCTTTGGTGGAGGATACGAAAAAGTTATTTACAATATAAAAATGAGAGAGGAAATTCAGTATGCGCAAAAACGGCTTAATCTGTATGCTGGAGAAATCTGCAATCAAACATTACTACCATTACTCAAACAGCGAATGCATGAATGCGGTACATATTTTAATCCGGTTCTCCCTGAATGGATAGCAGAAATTGATGATCGATACGGAATAAAAACACATCGTTCATATAAGGAGAAATAGATGTCAGTAAGTTTTATCTTTTATGAAACCTTTGCAAAACAATTAAAACTATT
>NZ_JBQNBW010000018.1:0-41287 GCF_052169735.1 Treponema sp. | reverse complement strand
TCGCTCTTTCCATCGTACACGGATGTACGATGGAAAGAAACGCATAATCGTTGGTAAGCGTTATCTGTAATTCGTCTTCCATAGCTGTAGAAAGTATAGGGTATCCGGATATAAAATGCAATGCGCGGAGTATAGGAGAAAAACACAAAGCGGGGCAAAAGGTATTGCCGTATACAATATTTTTAAGTAGTCATAATGCGGAATCCCTGTGAGATTATACGCATATGGGGAATTACAGTCAGCTTTAATGCCTTCATGTTACAAATCAAGAAGCATCAAGGCATTAAATCACCGCATAAAGAAATCCTATAGCACTACGAAAAGGTAATCGTTCTTCACGATGATTGATTATATCATGGAAGAGGAATACCTTCAAGAAAATTTATTTCACGCCTCTGCAGTTTTATTTCTGTGCGGCAGCCAAATTTACCAACCAGCGTTCTTTCTTCAGCCAGAAATAGGCAATCACCGCTTTAACTACATCGGATAGCTTGACGATGACATACATTACAACAGGTCCCAGTGCTGTAAACCATATCAAAAGAAACATACCGCCTACAAAAAGGATATTTGCAATAGTATCACAAAGTACCCCCATCATTGTATCTCCGCCGGTACGGGAAAGTGCATACTGACCATTTAAGTACGCCCAAAGCGGTAAATATGCAGCAGCAACAATAATAAGTCCTCGTGCAATCAGCTGTGAATGGAGACTCAGCTCCTTAAATACAAACGGAATTAACAACACAGTGGAAAAACCAATAAGCATAAAAATAGCACCGAATAGTACCGAACCCGATAAAACCCAGTTTTTGTATTGTTTTGCTTCTTCTAACTCTCCTGCCCCAAGCTTTTGCCCTACAATAACAGAAGTTGCGGTTACAATTCCTGAAAAACAGATAAAAAACAAATTAGCAATAGCAAAACCGGCAGACATGCCGGCAACAACTTCAGCTCCGCCGCGGGTATTATACAAGGCGGTAGACACTGTTTCTGAGACCGCCCAAGTCAATTCAGAATAGAGAATCATAGTAGATTTTTTGATAATAGTACTAAAAAGTTTCAGTTTTATATCAAAAAGCCTTAAAATATTAAAAAGAAATGGAGGCTTTTTTATCAACACATATATGATAAACAAAAGCAACTCAACTGCACGGGCAATAACAGTTGCAATACCAGCTCCTTCTACTTCAAGCCGCGGTGCACCGAGATTGCCATAGATGAATATCCAGTTAAAAAAGGTATTAACAAGGGTGGCTACAATAGAAATAACCAGCGGAGGACGGACAATTTCTATTTCCCGGAGCGAGGAAGCAAGTGATTGCGAAAAAACCAATAAAATACCGGAAAAAGCCACCGCACGGGAATAGCGCACTGATTGGTCAATAATTAATTCAGCATCAGTATTGACGGTCAGCATAAGACCGAATAAACCGCGCGGAGCAATCAATGCAATAATCGTGAAAAAAATACCTGCGATTCCGGTAAGCAGCAGTTTGAAGCGTAAACTTTGCTGCATTCCCTCCTTATCTTTTGCGCCATTGAACTGCGACATAAAAATGCCCCCGGCAGAACACAGCGTTGATACCAAAACAAGGAATACAAAAATCAGCATTCCTGCTGTATTAACCCCCGACATCTTAATATCACCAAGACCTGCGACCATAAAATTATCAATCAACGAAACAAAATTTTGAATAAGCAGCTGCGCCATCACCGGCAGAGCGATAGACAGAGCATGTTTATAAAATGATGCCGTACCCAAGTATTCGTGTTGTATCATAAGAAACCTCAAGTCGGCGCATTATAGCGGGTTTAGGAGTATTTGAATAGAGACATGGGCATCTCTAAAAACGGTGAAACGCAGATACGCCGTATATTTTTAAACCAGCGCTTTTGCAAAGAGACGGCGTAGATACAAGGAGTTAGGCAAAAAGTACCGCAGGCGTATCTATGATACGTTGAGGACACTTTTTTGCCGTACGACGCAGTAGATACGTCGTATATTTTCAAAAGATTAAGGGCTGGCTTATTTGCCAAACTATGCTATACTTCCTTCAGGAGAAGTATTATGAGTACAACAATAGAACAAGTTCAACCCAAAGAAGTGTTCCGCTGGTTTGCTGCAATATCGGCAGTGCCCCGCGGTTCAAAAAATGAAAAAGCGATCAGCGATTTCCTCGTACAGTTTGCAAAAGAGCGGTCGCTCGAAGTGTATCAAGATGCTGCACTCAATGTTATTATCAAAAAGCCCGGAACGGCAGGATATGAAAAATCCCCTACCGTCATTTTACAAGGGCACATGGATATGGTATGCGAAAAAACAGCCGATTCGCCCCATGACTTTCTCAAAGACCCCATCAAACTGATTGTTGAAGGTGATATGCTCCATGCCGACCGGACAACCCTCGGCGGAGATGACGGAATTGCGGTAGCATATTCGCTGGCTGTTTTGGATTCTCATTCGCTTGCCCATCCCCCGCTTGAAGTGTTAATTACCACAAACGAAGAAGTCGGCATGGACGGTGCACGGGAGCTAAAGGCAGATCACTTGCAGGGCAGAATCCTCTTCAATATTGACTCGGAAGAGGAAGGTATCTTTTTAGTCAGCTGTGCAGGCGGTGCCAATACCCGTACCGATTTTAAGATTGAAACGGAACCGCTCAAAGGAACAGCACTGGCTATTAAAGTAGACGGCTTACTCGGCGGACATTCCGGTATCGAAATTATTAAGCAGCGGGCAAATGCCATCAAAATGCTGGGGCGCGTACTGGCAGCAGTAAAAGCTGAACAGCCGGTACACCTTGTGTCGCTCTGCGGCGGCGCAAAGCATAATGCCATTGCAAAGGATGCAGAGGCTGTTATTACCGTTGAAGATTCTGCCCGTGCGGTAAAAACGATTGAAACAATTACCGCAGCACTGCAAGCTGAATACCGCGTTGCCGATAAGGGACTTAGAATCACTGCAAAAGCGGCAAGCGCTGTACCTCAGGTTATGTTCACCGGTGCAGTCAGTAAAGGAATCATTGATTTTATGATGATAGTACCCGATGGCGTACAGTACATGAGTATGGATATTCCCAACTTAGTACAAACCAGCTTGAACGACGGTATTCTTGCGGTGGATGGAGATACTGTATCCTTTACCATTTCAGTGCGCAGTTCGGTAAAAAGCGCGCTGGATGAAATTGTACAGGTATTACAGCTGTGTGCAGAACGAACAGGAGGCTCCTTTACCAAGCTTTCGGAATACCCCGCATGGGAATATGCCCCGCAGTCCCGCGCCCGTGATGCTGCAGTACAGACGTATAAAGAAATTACCGGCAAAGAACCGGTTATCTCTGCCATTCACGCAGGATTGGAGTGCGGACTTATCAAAAAAACAATTCCCGATATTGATGCCGTCAGTTTTGGTCCGAATTTATATGATGTCCATACACCGAATGAGCACCTGAGTATTTCTTCTGCAGAAAGAGTGTGGAAGTTCCTTGTGAAGCTCTTGGAAAATATGCGGTAAGTCTCCGGCTTATGCGAGGGCAGCCCGAAAAATACAGCTTAAATTTGGAGGGTTGCTACTGAATATTTTGAGTAAAATCACAAAATATTCAGTAGGATTAAAAAAATCGAGCATACAAGAAAATATGATAAGCGAATCAGAATCGCCGGTTTTTCCGGGGCTGTTTTGCCCGTCCGCCGGAGCGTTTGGTACCGCGCTCTTCCGCTGATTTTTGCCCCAGCTGCTTGAGTTCTTCTACCCGCTGCGGATCATAGAATCCTTCTTTCCAGTTAAAGCGTACGGAGTCGGGGAGGGGAGTGCCGCTCCGCAGGGACTGTAAGATAAACCGGTAAGCACGGCGTTCAATAGCCGTATGAGAAAAATCCAGCAGAAAGCGTGAGAATTGATGATTCTGTAAGGCATGATAGCGGTCTATAATCGAAAACGGCTTATCCGGCAGTACAAACGAGGCTGATGGTGTGGAAAAAGCTCTGAATGCCTCACCTTGTTTGTCTGAAAAGTAAAGGAAGTTGTAGTTTTTCGGCAATGTAAAGCGCATTCTGAACAGCACCGAGTACGAAAAAATCGGCAGCAGTACCTGCGGACGCAGCTCCGGTACAAACACTGTTTCGATATTGGATTGAGAGCTTTCAGCAGGGGGAATGTAGGCGCAGATGCCGTTTTCTTGCAGCCACGAAACCGCCCAGCAGTTAAAGGTGTAGAGGTACGGTCCTGCGACTAAAAAGTTCTTTTTATTGCGGAGCATGGAAATATGCGCCGGATTATTCACAATAAACTGCGTATAGCCCTGTGCTGTTAGCTGCTGTAGCTGCTCCGCTAGAATAGGCTCTTGTTCCTGCGGGAGGAAGGGATCAAGGGAAACAAAAATTTCCCGTTTGGAAAACGGCAGCGGTTTTATCTGCTGCTGATTCAACTGTTGCTGATTGGATTGCTGTCCGACTAGAGCCGGATAGGTGTCCTCATTCAAATTGATAATAACCCGTACCGGTTTATCCGTAAGGATGGTATGTAAATCCGCAATGGAGGAAACTTGAACGTAGAGCCCTTCGGGGAAAATATCCGCAGGCTTTTTCGCAAGGCTCTTTTTTACGGATGGTGCGGTTGTTGATGTTGTGAGGGCTGCTTTGTTTGTATCGCCGAGTGTAGGGACGCCTGCCTCCAGGGTAAGCATCGGCAGGGCTTCATCGTTGGGCTGCCTGCGGTATTTTTCAAGCGATGCTGGCAGCAAACGGGGGTAGCGCTTGGTCATCGCCCTGGTTTGCAAGAGGTATACGCTGTCCCCTTTGCCGGAATCTGCAGGCAGCTGCAGCCATGCGCCGGATTTGCTTTCCATTATGTCCTGAATTTTCCAGCTTTCCCTGCCGCTGTCGTCCTTCTTATGAATACGCACCGAGTCGCCTTTCTCCGGTGTATAATGTCCGTCTTTGAGTTGCACATAATGCACAGCCCGTGTGCCGTCTTTGAATGGGACTTCCTGTACGGGACCTTTTTTAATCCCGTCGATAACGCCGAGATAGATACCGGTGCCGCCTGCCTGATCAGGATTAAGCACTTCTTCTGCATGGGTGCTTTTAAAGCGGTAGCCGGTCTTTTTCCGGGCAAAGTCATTTGCTAAGATGCGTTTGCCTGTTTCAACCGCCCCTTTTTTATCGGTTTCCCAGTTGTCAATGACATACCGGTATGCGGAGACCACCGTGCCGACATATTCGGCGCTTTTCATTCTTCCTTCTATTTTGAATGAAGCAACCCCTGCTTGGATAAGATCGGGGATATACTCGATGAGCTGTAAATCTGCCGGAGAGAAAAAGTAGCCTTCACGGTCGCCCTCCGGTTCATGCGCTGTGTAGAGACGGCGGCAGGCTTGGGTACACATTCCGCGGTTCGCCGATTTGCCTCCGAGATAACTTGAAAACAGGCAAAGTCCCGATTCGCTTACGCAGAGCGCCCCGTGTACAAACACCTCCAGTTCGCAGGAGGTGTTGGCATGGACTGTCCGGATTTCTTCCAAGCTCAGTTCCCGTGCTAGCACCGTCCGTGACACCCCCCAGCGGCTCATCGCATTGGCTGCCTTTGCGCTCGCAATATTGAGCTGTGTTGAGGCGTGGAGCTTGAGCTTCGGAAAATGTTTGTGTGCCATCTGAATCAGCCCGAGATCCTGCACGATGATACCGTCCGGTCCAATATTGTTTAAGTATGTTAAAAACCGGTAGAGCCGCTCCATCTCATCTTCGGTTACAACCGTGTTGACCGTAACATATATTTTTTTATTCCGCTTGTGCAGCACATCAACTGTTGCCTCAAACTGATTCCATGCAAAGTTTGAAGACCGCATACGGGCATTAAAGCTCTTTAAACCTAAATAAACGGCATCCGCCCCTTCTGCGATGGCTGCTTCCAGTGCTTCAGGATTTCCTGCCGGTGCTAATAATTCGACCATTCCGCCATCATACTGAAAAAATGCAGGGCTGCATAGGGTATGGAAATATGTATGCTATTAGGTATCAATGTAAAGATCACATTTTATTCGTGCGGAGAGGGATTCACCGATGCACTGTGTCAGGTTTGTTGATTCACTCGAAAAATACAGCTGCTTATTGAATATTCGGTCAAAAGACCGTATTATCCAAATAGAAGTTATATATTTTGTGTAAGGATGTAATATTTTCTTTGAAAAATACTCATCATTTTTGATGATATGCAAAATTATTCACGAGCCGTACAGCCGCTTAATTACTTTGCCGCCGTAATCTGTACAAATATTGATCGGTATGTATGATTATCATCAGGTAGAAGCAATACAAGGGCAAATTATAAAAAGCGATACCTGAATTTTTGCAGATGTCCATATATCAAGGGGAAAAGAAGAAATATGCATGAAAATGATCAGTTGTCCGAGGCATGGGCAGGATGTTATAAAATAAAATACCTCAATGAAGAAGCTGCAGTAATGGAGCAAGAACTTTTCGATACGGTTTTTTCAAAGTTGGAAAAGATACAGCAGAAAGTAATGCTTACAAAAATAGAAAAACTGGAAGCTCAGCTTGAGGTGCTTGAAGATGAACTCAATTTATTTTTAGCAAAAGATGGACGATAGATGGCAGCTCTTGAGCACTATCCGGGAGCAAAGTGTATAAGAAGCTGTGTAAAAGGGGCACTGATGAAAAAACTACCGATAGGAATACACACATTCTCTAAAATTATCGAAGGAGATTATCTTTATATTGATAAAACCAAGGAAGCGTATGAAATTCTCTGTACCTATCAATATGTGTTTTTATCACGTCCGCGCCGGTTCGGGAAAAGCCTTTTTTTAACAACCCTACAGGCGATTTTTGAAGGGAAGAAGGAGCTTTTTAAGGGCTTATATATTTACGATAAATACGATTTTGAAGCCTATCCCGTGATTAGGATACATTGGGGCGGTAATTTTACATCGGAATTTAATTTTCAAAGTGAAGTACAATCCGCCCTACGGTGGAATGCCGAATGCCTTGGTGTAACACTTGATAAATCCCTATCGCTTTCATCTCAGTTTGATTCGCTCATCAAAGAAACGTATAAAAAATACCATAAACGTGTTGTTATTTTGATCGATGAATATGATAAGCCGATACTGGACAATATTACCGATCCTGCAATGCGCTCTTATGCGCGGAATATGCTCAAAGGATTGTATGAGCATATCAAATATAATGATGAGTATATAAAGTTTGCCTTTTTGACGGGGGTGAGCAAATTTTCCAAGGTGAGTATTTTCTCCGGATTAAATAATATTGTCGATATATCGTTACGTTCTGCGTATGGGAATATTTGCGGGTATACGCAAGCCGACCTTGAAACGAGTTTTCAGCCGTATTTGGAAGGCGCTGATATGGAAAAAGTGAAGCGCTGGTATGACGGTTATAATTTCTTAAAGGATAATGTATACAATCCGTTTGATATTCTTAATTTTTGTGCGAACGAGCTGTTGTATAAAAATTATTGGTTTGAAACAGGTAGTCCGAGCTTTCTCATTAAATTAATACAAGAAAAGAGCTATTATCTGCCGGACTTGGAAAATATTAGTATAGATGAAGAACAACTGGACGCTTTTGATATTGAAAAGATCAACTTTGAAGTGCTTTTGTATCAGTCAGGCTATTTAACCATACGGGAGAAAAAACAATTCGAAGACGCAGTGTTTTATTCACTGAAAATACCGAATTTGGAAGTGAAAAGCTCACTTAATAAGGTCGTTGTATCAAGCCTTACCGATTCGGGGTCGAGGTTGATAAGCAGTACGCTATATCGTAATATGCTGACAGCTCTACATAATGCCGATATGGAGGGGATCAAAGATACGCTGCACACGCTGTTTGCCTCGCTGCCGTATCAGAACTATGCGAACAACAATATCAGTTTGTACGAAGGATTTTACGCGAGTGTGGTGTATGCGTTTTTAGCGAGTTTAGGGGTTCCGCTGATTGGAGAAGATACGACGAACCGAGGACGGATAGATTTAACGCTCACTATGGAGCAGAAAGTCTACATTATCGAGTTTAAGGTGGGCAGCGGGAATGCCTTGGAGCAGATAAAAGCAAAGAAATATTATGAGAAATATCAGAATATGCATAAGGACATCTATCTGGTTGGGATCAATTTTGATGAAGCGGAGCGGAATATTTCGGGATTTACTTTCCAAAGACTTGAAGGAAAAATGCCATCGCTGTAAGTTCCGTTTGGGATCATGGTCAATGCAAATACACCGCCTATATGTCCCGCAATATAGTGCGTATGGAGAACCTCTAAAAACCTCAGTTTTTAATGCCGCTCTAAGACGGACTCCTCTGTTCTGCACAGCTGCTGTAGACGCATCCAATTTGTCATTTCCCATTAGCTGTCTTCCAGTCTCTTATTGTGCGTGCTTGTTCATCAAATCCCGCACCAATGAGCACAATCTTCTTTCCGCTTGTCTGATACCGGGCGGCTCAAGAAATACACCTTTCCATTATTCGTGCGGAGGGTTTAATACCCCGACGCTCTGCGTCGTAACAAAGGGTATTAAAGCCGACTGCAACCACCTTATGAGAACAACAACCCCGACGCTTGCGTCGGGGTTGTTGATTGACTAATCGAGATAGGTACTCCGTTTTGTCAACATAGAGAAATCTTTTTTCGCGTAAATCCTTAAAAGTCTATATGCAAACCGGCAATTTTTGTGGGATGTTCATAAGGATAGTATAGCAGTTTTTTATTATTAAGCTTATCTTTTATTTCCTTTATAAGGAGCTGCAAGAGAGCAGTTTTTTCAATATAACAGCAGAAGCACAGAGAAAACGCAAAGGTTTTATTATATGGTATGGATTGATACTGAGTAATCAAAGCCTGCCGGAAAACCTGTATAAATAGCATTTGTTAACAGAGCGGAATCCCTGAACATATTTCTCTGAGTGATTGACATTTCACGTTCAAGCTGGTAGTGTTATATACTGTCTATCGTAAAATAGTAGAAGGAACTGCTAAAACCGGGAGTTTTCAGCAGCTCCAATAGAACATTAGTAGAGATTATAAAGATTGGGGAAACATCATTATGGCAGGTCTTAAAAAAAATACGCTCGCAATCGGGAGTATTATTATTCTTGTGTTCTCGGTTATCACATTTGTCTTTATTCCTGCTGTCGGCGGACAGTCAGGCTCGAATGCAAAGACGTTACTCGGCAAATGGAAGAATAAACGGCTTGAGTATACTGCAGACGGACTTTTTCTACAGGAATACCGGCAGCTGCACCGTGCCGCTGAAATGAGCGGGTATCTCCGCAGCGATAATAAACTCCAGCAGGAATTTATGGAGCGGCAAGTTATGCGGACGGCATTTCAGTCATCGATGATTCAGCTTGCTGCGCAGAATGAGGTTCTGAACGCAGGGTTTTACCTGCCGAACAAGAATATCAATAAGGCGCTGATGGCTTTTTATACCGATTCAACAGGGGCTTATTCCGAGAAACTGTATACACAAACCTCTGAGCAGCAAAAGCTTGCAAATAGAAAGCAAGTTATCGAGTATCTTACTGCACAACGCTATATAGAAGATAATTTTGGTACCTATGACAAGCTGTTCGGTTTAAAAACCAGTTCTGCCGAGACGGCCTTTGTCCAAAAGATGGCAGAAAATGAGCGCAATTTTAATTATGTTGTTTTTGAGGAAAGTCAATTTCCCAAGGATAAAATCCGCACATATGGTGAAGAACATGCCGATTTATTTGCAGAGCATAGCTTATCAATGCTGACTTTTACCGCTCAAGATGAAGCTGATAAAACAGCACAAGCTTTGCAGAAGGGCGAAGTCAAATTTGAGGATGCCGTTGTAACCAATTCTACGAAGCTGGGAACAGATTCAGCAGGAAAAATGCTTTCTCCTTACCGCACGACAGTAAATAGGACATTCCCGGAATCAAAAGACCTTGATACCGTATTGAAGCTGGGGGTTGATGAGGTAAGCCCGGTGGTGAAGACTGCCTCCGGTTTTGCGATCGTAAAATGCACTGCACCGGTAAAAGCTGCGGATTTTGATTTGCAGGAAACGGAAGATCGCGTCTTTGCTTATATGAAGTCCAATGAGCGCGGGCTTATTGAAGATTATCTTGAGCAAAAAGCAAAAACTTTTGCCGATGCTGCAAAAGCCAGCGGATTTACAGAACAAGCGCAGCTTAATGAATTGGTTGTGCAGACCAGTAATCCTATTGCATTGAACTACGGTAATGCCGCAATCTTGCCGCAAATTTCTTCACAGGCTGATACATTCTTTGCTTCCGGTGTACGGAATGAAGCATTTTTCAAAAAAGCCTTTGCATTAAAGGCATCTGAAATTTCGGAGCCGATTTTGCTGGGTTCCAATGTTCTTGTATTGCAGTTGAATGAAGAGACAAAAGCATCGGAAGAAGTGCAAAACAATATTGCGACTTCTTATCCGCAGTATGCTTCTGCATGGTACTATCAATATCCGCTTGCACTGTTGGCATATCAGCCGCTTTCGTGGGGACAGCAGACCTTTATTGATTTTGTGTTAAAGAACAAAAACTTTACGGATAACTTTAACGAGGTCTTTAAATAACAATAGAGAACCTCTAAAAACTTCAGCTTTTAGAGATGTCCAATGGTGCGAAGGACTGTCAAAAGACTATAAGACAGCCCCATTGCAATACCGCAGACTGGAGTCCTTACATTACGAAGGATGCCAGTGAGATGTAGATACATGGATACAGATCAATTGGAGAAGCCTCTGCTCATACCAACACGCAGGGGCTTTTCTGTTTTATACCGCAATAAATACTTATATTCTAAATACGATCCTCCGCAGGCAATGAACCGGCTTGTTGAAACGCTTAAAATTGCGGATTCTACCCTCGTGGTATGTTTTTCGCCGGTGCTTCCGTATGGATTAAACGCATTGTTGGAGCAGCTGCCTCCCTCCGCATATATGCTTGCGGTAGAGTGTGATCAATCATTGATGCGCTTGTCGCTTGACAATGGAGAGCGCACAGTATTTGCGCACCGGCAATTTTCTTATATCCGCACGGATTCCGTTTCTGAGGTACTGCATAAAATTGAATCGCTGCCGCTCTTTCCCTTCAAAAAATGTGTTTGCATCCCCTGTTCAGGCGGGGTGCAGCTGTATCAATCGTTTTATGATGGAGTCCGAAATTATGCAGAAGAAGTGATTTCCCGGTTTTGGCAAAATAGGGTAACACTTATGCATCTCGGCAGAAATTATGTACATAACACATTCCGAAATCTGATCTCGGTATACGATAGCGCTGCAAAGACGGGGACTGGGGAGCCGAGGCTGGATAGCGGAACTCGGCGGCTGGTTCTGACAGGACAGGAACGTATTAGTAAGCCTATTATGGTTGTAGGTGCCGGTCCTTCGCTTGACCAATCGCGAGGTTTTATCTGTCAGCACCGAAACGAGCTGTTTGTACTTGCTGTTGATGCAGCAGCAGCAGCTCTTTTACCGGATATTGTTCCGGATGCAATCGTGTTAGTAGAATCTCAATATTGGATTGATTCCGCTTTTATCGGACTGCATGATGGTATAGAATATCATGCGTCTTCACGGAATATCCCTCTCTTTGCAGATATTACGGCTTCTCCCCGGGCTTTACGGGCTGCAGGCGGGCAGGTTTTTCATTTTTGCACGGACTATGCGCCTCTGCGTTACCTTACTCGGATATATTCTGTGTTGCAGCCGCTTATTTTACAGCCGATGGGTTCGGTAGGACTGACTGCCGTACAACTTGCATTGCTGTTGAGTCCTCCTGCGGCTCCGGTATTCCATACAGGTTTGGACTTTGCGTGGCAGAACGGCTTAACCCATGCCCGCGGGGCAAGCCCTGTTAAAAAACTCTTTGCAGAGACAGCACGGACGGAATCCATCTATAAGTTGAATTTTCCAGCCAATATCCGGTATATCACCGGAAAACAGGGGCTTTCATACCGGACAACAGCCCTGCTGTCGGGATATGCGGATCAGTACCGTCATGCCTTTGCAGGTAACAGCCGGGTAATTGACATTGGACAGCAGGGGTGTACACTCTCCGCCCGCCTGCCGGAATTAGCGGAGTCCGATGCAGTACGGATGCTTGCGGCATATACGGCGGCATACCCGGAGAAGTCGGCAATGAGGACAGCAGAGCAGGATGCAGCGCCGGTATCTGTATATCCGCATATAGCCGGCTTGTCTCATCCCGGTATGGAAACCCTGCCTATACAGCTGCAGCAGTATCTGAAAGAAGAGTATGAAGCCTTAACCATGCTGACCGGGCATTTACAGGGGGAGCAGCAGCTGTCTGAACAAGAGCTGCAGTCGATTCTTATGGAGCGGGACTATCTGTATAGCCATTTTCCCGATGCAGCACGCGGCTACGTGCATAATCTCAGTTTTTTAAAGCGTGTTAGTATTGAATTACGCAGCATTCTCAAACTGCTGGACGCTCGGTTTAGTGCTATATATTAGCCCTATTCGATAACTGCGTTTTCGAATAGGGCGACGAGTTCTAAATCGCGCAAATAGCACGATTTAGAACATCGCATTTCAAGGTAACCTGTTCAGAAACGGAAGTTTCCGAACAGGTTTATTAAAATAACATATTTATTCAACCTGAAAATCAACATACCCCGGCCTGGAGAGATTAGACAAAAATATATTCCTGTCAATCATGCGCATCAAAGAGATAATCCTGATGCAGCTGTGCAATAAACTTTTTCATCAGGTATTCACCGCCTTCTATTGTGTAGTGGATGCCGTCGCTTTGCATAAAAGAAACCCAGGCAGTCCCCTCCGGCTGGATTGCTCCCACATAGCCGTTTCCATACTGACTGACAAAATGCTTGAGAGAAACTTTGACGAGCTTTTGAGCGCTGTATTCTTCTGCAATAGAACGGTGTACGGTATCTAAATACGCCATCTTATCGTTGTAATCAGTGCGCCGCACAGCCGGCAATCCAAGCCAATAGACCCGCGGTACGGATTGCAGCACAATATCAAGATGCGCTTTTACCATTTTGCGGTACACCTCTTCCCACTCAGGTGTCCCTGCCGTTAAGATAATGCCGCCTGTAGTCCACATATCCTGATAATCATTCATACCTAAAAAGAGAACAGCTGCATCAAAACGAGTACCGTCTTTCTGTGCGGAAAAAACATCCTCCAATTTTTGCGGCCAGTTATAATAATCGGAGCGGAGAAAGCCGGAGGACGGCACACTGAGTTCTTCTATCACGATAGAAGTGTCAGAACCGAGCGCACGGGTCATACCTGCAGCAATACTGCGCATTTGGGAGTCGCCGAAAAAGAACATCCGGAGCGGCAGCCGGGCAGAATGAGTTACCGGTAGTGCAACATTGCGAAGCGCTGCTTGAGACACCTGCCCGAACAGCTCCAACGGTAAACTGCCGCCGGTATTGAGATTATCGGAAAACCCTCCTAAAGATTCAGCGGTACCGTGTTCACCGGTCATTGCATAAAAGGCTTCTACATCGCCGTCGTAGCGGGCTTGCCGGTAAAAGAAGGTATCCCACTCGCTGCGCTTTTCCAAACCAGCCATTTGTATAAAAGAGTTCCGCAAAAACGGAATCACCGCAGCAGCCGGAGAAGATTCGGTAACAGAAACAACCGGAGCCGTCAGTGCACTGTAAATATTTTTCAACGCCGGAGCCTTAATACTTTGCAGCGGATGATCAAGCCGCCGCCCTAAAAAGGGAATCAGAACTAGCAGCACAACAGCCGCAAAAAAAATACACTGATTGGGGCTATACAGCCCCTTCCGAGTCTGCGGCTCCTGTGTGCAGCCCTCTGTCTGTGCTGCCCGTTCTGTTTGCGTTCTCATACGGTACACCTGCAATTTAAAATCCAAAGTAGATAAATGGCGCAACCCCGGAGGTTGAAACAATGTTCAGTCCTATGCAAAACAAAACAAGAGCGGCGGCTTTTACCGCAACAGGCAGCTGTACATAGCGTTCAAAGCATTTCCGGCGTAAGTCCGTACCCGGGATTTGCAGCAGAAAGGCGGCGGCGAGCGGGATCAGTACAAACCAATGCACCGTATGCAGGGGCTGCGTAATATTTTTGAGCGAGGTAAGATACAAAGCAATTTCCCGCACAGAACTTGAACGGAAAATAAGCCAGCTCACATTTATAAAAAGGAAGACACCGGCAAGCCGGAGCAGCTGCAATCTCCTCCTCTGCTCTATCCCGATGCTGTCCTGAGAGGCAGAATATGCAACACCAAGGCTGTCAACAGAGGCTGCAACGGGGGAATCATCCAAGCGGCGGTGTTCTGCTTTGAACGCAACAGGGGTGTCAGCCGCACAGCCGTATTCTTTTTTGAACACGGAGACAATCCGTTCAACGGCACAGGCAACACCCTGCAGCAAACCCCATAGCACAAAGGGTATGGAACTGCCGTGCCACACCCCTGCAATCAGCATAGTACCGATCAGCGCAACCGCCGTCCGGAATAAGCCGTAGCGGGAACCGCCGAAAGAAAAATAGACATAATCACGCAGCCATGATGAAAAGCTGATATGCCAGCGCCGCCAAAACTCACTCACCGAGCGGGATACATAAGGGCGGTTAAAATTCTGCGGGGCTTCAAAGCCCAGCAGCAGCCCTATTCCGATTGCCATATCGCTATAGCCGGAAAAATCACAGTAAATCACAAAGGTATAGGACAATAGCCCGATGAGCAGCTCGACCGTATTACACTGCGCAGGATTCGCAAATACAGGATCAACTGCAAGCACGGAAAGGAAGGTTGCTAAAATCAATTTTTTATAGAGTCCCGACACAATGAGTAACGCACTGCGGTCAAGGGCTATCGGTTTTACGGCTGCATCGGCATCCCGCGTAAGGTTTGCAGGAAGGGCTGCAAAAAAAGCTTCTGCCTGTACAATAGGACCGGATGCCAGCTGTGGAAAAAACGAAATATACAGCAATACTTCCGAAAAAGACCGGGCAGGACGCATTTTACACAGGTAAATGTCAAAAATATAGCTCATCGAGCGGAATGTATAATAAGAAATACCGATGGGGAGCAGTAAAGAATAATTTTGCAGCTGGGTAAGCACGGGACTTGCAAGCTGCCCGCTAAAAAAGCGATAATTTAAAAAGGAAGTAAGGTCGTAAAAATACTTAAAAAAACCGAGGAACAGAATATGCAGCACTGTCCCGGTGATCATAGTGATAACGCGAGGAATATGGTTTTTCTGTAGCCCGAGTACTGCGCCGAACAGCGCAGACAGCGCAGACACTCCGAATAGCAAGATACAAAAACGCCAATCCCAGCCTGCATAAAAAACATAGCCTGCACACACAAGCAGGAGTACCCGTTGTTTGCTCTGCCGGAATACGTACCAGTACAGGAAAAAAACAATGAAAAAGAAGAACGCAAACCGGAGTGTCGGGAACAGCATCTCACATCGGTATTAGGTATTAGGGAAGGGATGCCGGTTTATTTGCCATCTTCCGCTGAATATCAGCTGCACGGTTCGCAGGCATTAACGAGAACCAGTAAGCAACAGAGGATGTTTTGTTCGCTTTTTTTGCAGTTGCCTCTACAGCCCGCAGCACATCGATAATATCCTGATCATCCATTTGCAGCAAATTCGCAACCGCCTTATCAGGCTGCATACCGTCTATATACTGCGCAATCTGATCGATATTTACTTCACGCTGATCCCGTTCTGCCATCATCTGCTTAAAAGACTTCTCTTTTTCTTCTATAATGGAAAGCCGGTCGTCCAATTCCTGCGATACCTGAGCCGCCTCTTTCTCACGGGTAGTAACTTCAGCTTCCTTTTTATCCAGCTCTTGTGAACGGACATCCAACGCCAGCAGCCGTTTTGCATAGCGGTCGGCATCTAAATCACCCTCAGCCTCTGCAGGCGATGCAATACCTTCCGGAGTCTTTAAGCCGAATAAAGAATATACCGGCGAAAAAACACCGCGGGCATTCACTAAACCAAGATAACTAAACCAAAAGAGTCCGCCAAAGGCTAATATAATAATCAATAAAAGCAGTACTATTACACGTCCAAAAGAACCTCTCCGTCTCACCGCACTCCCTCCTGCATAAGGCACCTCTAAAAACTGGCATTTTCAGAGATTACCCATATATCAATATCGGTATCAAGCTCAATAGATATTAGGGCATCTCTAGAAAAAACTCAGGTATAGTTTTTTTCGCAGATGCCCGGCGAATTCTCACCCGACGAGTTCTCAATCGTACAAATGGCACGATTGAGAACATCGCATGTTAATGTTTATATAAATATTGAAAATATTCCATATCGGTTGATAATATTTTTTCAGCTTCGGGCAGGGCATTTTGATACACCTCAAGGCTTTTCCAGAAGCTGTAAAACTCAGGAGACTTCCCGTATGATGCTGCGTACACTGCGGTAGCCTGTGCATCAGCCTCACCCTTGATTTTTTCCGATTCAGAGTAGGCTTTTGATAAAATGCTTTTTTTCTCGTTTTCCAATTTACCAAGCCATTCAGCCTTCTTCCCCTCGCCTGTTGACCGGAAAGTCTGGGCAATCTGATTCCGCTCTTTAATCATCCTATTATACACCGATGCTTGCAGCTCATCTGAATATTTTATCTCTTTAAAGATAACATCAATTACTTCTATCCCGAAATCTTCCAGCTGCATATTCGCCTTTTTGAGAATCTCTGCTGCAAGCACATCCCGCCCCTTTTCAATGGTTGTATATACAATCTTCTCGGAACCGGTTACGTCCTCAAGCTTTACTTCATCGGTATTCAGCCCGAATTGCTCCTTGTGCAGCGTTTCATTGATATTATTGGTAGTGCGAACCACATCATCAAGACTATTTACCGTGATAATATCCCGTACCGACGAATCGATAATATCTGAAAGCCGGGAGTATGCGCCTTCGTATGTAACCAAAGACTGATAAAACTTGCTTATATCGGAAATACGCCAGCGGCTTGTGGTATTTACTTCGATAAACTGCTTCTCTTTAGTGAGGATTTTTTGCGGATCGCCGTCTATACGGAGCAGCTTTGCCGTATAGCGGTGTACTTGATGCACAATCGGCATTTTAAAATGAAGCCCCGCGGCAGTTTCGGTTTTGACGATCTGCCCGAACTGGGTAATAATAACCGTCTCCCCCTCCTGTAAAACATAGAAGGGTTTAAGCACTGCCACCGCAGTGATGATAACCGCCGCAAGGATAATACCGCGCAGCAATTTTGTATTTTTTACACGAGATGCGTTCATTAGCGGACTCCTGATAAATCTTTGAGCGGTAAAAAGTTTTTAACATTTTTATCAATAAAGATAACCTTATCGGTATTTGCAAAAATTTTGTCGAGGGTTTCAAGATATAAGCGCCGTTTGGTAATGTCAGGTGCCTTATTGTATTCAGCATACACCGCATTAAACCGGGCAACATCGCCTTCAGCCTTGTTTACCCGTTCTGCAGCATAGCCGCGCGCCTCTTGTATCATCCTATCAGCTTCACCCTTTGCCTTGGGTATTTCTTTATTATACGCTTCCTTGCCCTCATTGATCATCCTATTCATATCCTGAATGGCAATGTTGACATCCTCAAATGCCTGCTGTACATCCTCAGGCGGCACCACATTTTGCAGCTGCACCGACGAGACTGAAATACCAAGTCCCAGCTGCTTGTATTTTTCGTTCATAATCTCTTTTGCGGAAAATTGAATGGCATCCCGTTCCGCCCCCATGATGTCCAAAATAGCCCGGTCTCCTATCAGACTATTGATAGCTGCTGTGGACACATCCCGCACGGTATTGATACGTTCCGACCGTTCAACATTAAAAAGCCATGCCTTGGGGTCAACAATGCGGTATTGCACCGTCCACTCAACATTGATGATATTGAGATCACCGGTCAGCATTGAAGATTCGCTGGTGATATTATTCCGGTACTGACTCCTGTCGGATGCCATGGTAGTACGGAAACCGAACTCTTCCTTTTGCACGGTTGTAACCGGAATATGATCAACACTCTCGATAAACGGGATGATAAACTGTAAGCCCGGCTGCAATGTTCTATTGTATTTCCCTAGACGGGTTACTACGCCGTTGTCCGTTGTCGAAACAATGGTAAAACTAAAAAAAGACAGAACAACGAGTACAACAACTACGCCTATTACAGCGAGGTGTCCATTCTTTAATTGCTTCATAATAATCCTCTATACTTCATAATCCTCTATACTTCGTTCTGCGGTTTACCGGCTAGAAAGCTTTTGAGATTTTCCACTGCAATGGCAAGCAGCCGGCTGCGTGCTTCAAAGGTCTGCCATGCAATATGCGGCGTGAGAAAACAGTTGGGACAGCCGAACAACGGATGATTTGCAGGAGGAGGCTCAGTACTCAGCACATCGCTTGCATAGCCCCCGATCGATCCATTATGAAGGGCTGCAGCAACGGCAGCGTCATCAATCAGCTGTCCCCGGCCGGTATTGATAATACACACATGGGGTTTCACCTTTGCCAACGCCGCAGCATCGATAATATTCCGGCTTTCGTTATTCAGCGGTGCATTGAGACTGATAAAATCAGACTCGGCAAGAAGGGTGTCAAGATCAACCTGCTGAGCTGCTGCAAGCTGCGGTACCGCCTTGGGGGAGCGGTTGACATAGAGCACCCGCATTCCCATTGCAAGCGCGATACTTGCAACCCGCTGTCCAATATGCCCAAAGCCGATAATACCGAGTGTTTTTCCCGTCAATTCAAATACAGGATAAGAAGTATAGCAGAAATGCTTGCTTTTGCTCCATGCACCGCGATGTACCTCATCACTATGTTCGCGTACATGCCAATAAAACTGCAAAATAAACGCAAACACGAGCTGAGCAACACTGTCAGTACTATAGCTGGGAATATTCGTTACGGTAATCCCGTGCGCATGGGCTGTCTCTCTGTCTATCACATTATATCCGGTTGCCAGAACACCGATATATCGCAGTTTAGGCAAGCGCTCAATCAATTCCTGAGAAAAAACTACTTTATTCGATAAAACAGCTTCGCAATCCTTTACCCGCTCATAGAGCTCATCAGAATCGGTTTTATCATATATCGTTACATCGGTAATATCCTGCAAAGCCTTCCATGATAGATCACCCGGATTAAGCGTATAGCCGTCAAGTACAGCAACTTTCATATATTTCCTCCTCAAAACAGCAGCAATCGCTAAAACCCCACTATGCAAAAAGCGTTTAAAGGCTTTTGTATACAAATCATGCTTGTATACAAATCAGTATATAAAAAGGATGGGTTTTCTTCAATGGAAAAGCAGAGGATTTCGCATAAACATACTAGGGCAATCTTCCTTAAAATGCAAAAGACCGTTATACTAGAAAGGTGTCTGCGCATGGAGCGCTGCAATATTTTACCGTCAAGGAGTACACGTATCCTATGCAAAAAAAATATGCCAAAGAATTGATGCAGTTTATTGATAAAAGTCCATCAGTGTATCATGTCGTTGAGAATGCTGCCCGGACGCTTGAGGCAGCCGGTTTTACCCGCTTACAGCTTTCCGACCCGTTCAATCTAAAGCCGGCAGGAAAATACTTTGTTACGGCAAACGGCAGCGCACTTATTGCATGGCAAATGAGTAAGGGGCAAAAATCACTTGGTTTTAAACTCATCGGTACCCATAGCGACTCACCCTGTCTTAGAATTAAACCAAATCCTGAGCTGACGGTGCAAAATCATTATCTCAAACTTAATACCGAAATATATGGAGGAGCAATCCTTTCAACATGGTTTGACCGCCCGCTTTCCGCAGCAGGCCGGGTAATTGTCAGAACAGATAATCCGCTCGCACCAAAGGAGCTGCTCATTTCGCTGAAAGATGCCCCGCTCATCATCCCTAATCTTGCAATTCACATGAACAGAGAGGTCAATGAAGGGTATAAAATTGAACGGCAAAAAGACATGCTGCCGCTTCTCGCTATTATCAATGAGAAATTTGAACAAAAGGGCTTCCTTACCAATCTGCTTGCAGAACAGCTCTCTATCGATCCTGATTCCATCCTTGACTTTGACCTGTATCTCTACGACACACAGCCTGGCTCCTTCTGCGGGTTATCCGAAGAATTTTTCTCTACGGGAAAAATCGATAACCTCGGAATGGCTTATGCCTCGCTCGATGCCCTCATTGCACAGGATAAACCGCTGGACTATGTAAAAGCAGCCTGTATCTTTGATAACGAAGAGGTTGGTTCAGGAACTATGCAGGGCGCAGGCAGTCCCTTCTTTGCCGACACACTGAAGCGGATTACCATTGCACAATGCAGCCCGGAAGAACCCTGGTTTGAGATATTCCAGCAGCAGCTGAGCCGGTCGTTTTTGATTTCTGCCGATCAAGCCCATGCGCTGCACCCGAACTATCCTGAAAAAAACGACATCACAAACTTCCCTGTGGTAAACGGAGGTCCAGTCGTAAAAATTGCTGCCGCAATGAGCTATGCAAGCGATGGAATTTCCGCTGGTATCTTTAAAGACCTGTGCAAACGGGCTGGGGTTCCCTGTCAGAACTTTGTGAACCGCTCTGATATTAAAGGAGGCTCAACAATCGGACCCATTACTGCAAAAAATTTGCGGATAAAGATAGTAGATATTGGAAATCCAATCCTTTCCATGCATTCTATCCGCGAACTCGGCGGTACAGCAGATCAGGAGTTTATCACAAAGGTATTCCATCAGTATTATAAGGAATAAAAAAGTCCCTCTCTTAACTTATGCTGTTTGTGAGGGACATAGCGGGCAGCAGCTATCGGAATACACCGCTATACGGAAATCCGATGCTTCTGCTCAAGAACTTCGTTAAAAATACCGAAATAACAAGAGAAAGGGGCTTTTGTGCGCGTTTATGCCGAATTTGAATGAAATTGCAAAGTTTAGACAAGAACTCAAGAATATTGCTCACGAAGGTGAGATATTAGCTAGTTGGGGAGACCGGCTGTATGACGAACTCCCGCCTCCCGACCCTGCTGAAGTGCCGGACATTGATTTGGATGCATTATTGACTACGATTGGACCTGATACGCAGACCGATACCCCTACTGCATCCGGCAATTCCGACCATTTTGATACAGTGCCGGTAACGGATGCCTCCGCTTTACCGGCAGATACAGCCTTCCAAAACAATTTTGGCGATAATACTCCGCAAAATACTGCTGCAGCTCCGCAAAACGCCTCAGGCTCTTCGCGCGCAGATGATACCATCACGAAAGATTTGGGTTCTGCCTATCCTGTCGATGAAGAGGGAATGCCCGAATTGGATGATATGGGAACCTTTCTTTCCTCCTTTGACGATCTTCTCGGCGGAAACAAAGAAGATGAACCCGGTCTATCCGGCAGCGATGACTCCGATTCCTTTGGTATGGAAGCTCCTTCTCAAGATGCAGTACAGCAGGGCAACAAGGATGAAGCATCTCCAGCAGATACCTCCTTCATGCCTGATCTTGATGATTTGGATTTCGGAAACCTAGAAGATTTTAGCATGCCTGCCCCCGAAGACAGCGGTACGGAATCTACCGGATTTGATGATAGCAGTGCACCGCTTACCGGCGATAATGGGCTTTCTTCTTCGATGGATAATGATACACCTACTGCTCTTGACGATGAAGATTCAGGTTTTTCATTTGATGATGATCTTTTCGGCAGTACATTCCCTGCTGATACGGATGAGCCTCAAACAGCCGATCAGCAAGATTCAACACCTGCTTCCGAAGATCCGCTTAATTTTGACGATATGCTCTCCTCGCTCAACTTTGATGACACCCAAACTCAAGCGGCAGCAGCGGACGAAGACGGCGCTTTAGATGCCGGTACGGAAGCGGATTTTTCTATGGATGATTTGGCTATCCCCGATATTGATCCGGCAGCGCCTGACACCGCTTTCGACACAGAACCCGAAAGCCTCGATACCTTTGACTCTTTAGATTCTCCCGGCAATGCCGATCCCATAGAAGTACCGGACTTTAGCGATGAGCCTTTTGATGTGTCGTCACTGAGCTTCCCGGACAATCCGCAGCCGGATGGAGCAGACTCGTTTGAGGCATTAGAACCCGACGCTGATGTCTCCTCCTTTGAAATACCGGATATAACCGATGACGGCTTTTCGCCGGATATGCCGGAATTTACAGACGATTCGGAGTCGCAGCTTGATACGGCAGCGGACAGTTCAGAAGCCCATGCAAAGGACAGCTTCGGCGGATACGATGACTCAGACGGGCTTTTGCTCTATTCGGAAGAGCGGGATGAGCCTGGCAGCGCACCGGAAGAGCCGGCAGCTGCCGATACGGCTTATACGGATGATCCCCCTGCGGATGAACTCCCAGCAGATGATGCTTCAGCAGATCAGCAAGAGGTTGATCTTTCCTCATTCAATTTTACCCCGGAGACCGATCCTTTTGGCGGCAGCAGTTCCGCATCACCGGCTGATACAATACCGGACAGCGCTTCAAGCTCCGGCATACCTGATGTCGGATTTGAAGGAATAGACTTTTTAGCGCAGCAGCCGGGAGCCGATACCGGCGATCAGACAGGTTTTTCTCTTGAAGAGAACCCCCTCGACACCGATATAACCGAAGTTTCCGATGATCAGTTTAATCTCCCTGATAACTTTAAAGAATTTACTGCAGATGCTCAAAGTAAGATGTTTGATTCCGTGATTGCAAAAAGCACGGGAACTACTGAGGAAGGTGATCCTCTTTCAATTTCCGACGATGATTATTTCAAATTCCTCAATAAATTGGAAGATTTCCCCTTTAATGTGCAGTTAGCCATTCAAAATTACATTGCCAATCATGAATCCCGTCCTGAAGACAAAATGAATTTTATCCGTTATGTGCTATCAGGCGCTTCTCTCAGAAAAATTGTCAGAAAACTCGAAGGGATCACCAACACCTCTATTCCGATACCGCGCGGATTCCACCGCAAGAGCGTTGAAGAATATGAACGGGAAAAGAAAACATTCAAATACTGGTTTGTTCATCGTTTCCTGCCGGTTGCGGTTATGTCCGGCATTGCCCTCATTTTAATATTCTGTATTTCGGTACTGTCATGGCAGTTTATCTATAAACCGGTAACATCGGAATCCCTGTATAAATCGGGTTATGCCTATTTACAAAACGAACATTACGAAACGGCTATAGAAAAATTTAACAAAGCGGGAGAATATAAGCGTAAAAAACGATGGTATTTCGCTTATGCGCGCGCATTCCGGGCAAAAAAACAGTTCACATCAGCAGAGAAAATGTATACGCGCCTTATCTACGACTTTAACTATGATAAGCAAGCAGGACTTGAATATGCCGATATGCTGAGCACGGATCTGCGTAACTACGAAAAGGCGGAAACCATCCTACGCCGCCGTCTGCTGGATCAGCATGTTAACGATAAAGACGGCTTACTAGCCCTCGGCGATATCTATCTAAACTGGGGAGACGAAGACCCTGAAAAATATGATGATGCCGTTAAAATTTACAGCAGGCTTATTGAACTCTATGGAGAAAATAACACATATCTTCTGCGGATGATGCGGTATTTTATCCGTACCGACAATTTGGCAGAAGTTCTCCGCTTAAAAGAGCTTTTTGCACCCCGGTTCTCAAAGGTAGGGGCATCGGATTTAACCGAATTGAGCGGGTACCTGCTGGAAAAACGGTATAACCCAAAACCGCTTGATTCCGAAACGCTCCGTACGCAGATTGATGATGTCCGTAAGCTGCTGGAAAAAGCGGTACAGGCAGATAAGACAATGCCCGAAGCCTATTACAACCTCGGCAGGTTCTTTATCTATAACAACCGTCAAGACGGCGCTATTGAAAACCTCACCGAAGCAATTAAGCACTTTAAAACAGCTGCTCCAATGACAAGCCGCCGAACCATGCAATATGTAGATTCAATGCGGCTTTTAGGCGAGCAGTTCGTCATGCAGAAAAAATACTTGGATGCGCAGACCCTCTATGCAGATGCATTAACGGTCTACCGCAATTATACCGCCTTTAAGCCCTTACCGGCGAATCAGAATATTGGAAAACTCTATGCGGATTACGGCGATATAGACTATTTTATTTCGTATAATTTTGACTCAGCCCTTGATAACTATCAGCATGCCGTAAAAGAACTGTATGATACCCCCTCTATCCAATACCGGATCGGATATATTCAGTATCAGCAGGAAAACTATGAACAAGCGATTGATGCAATCAGCCGTGCTTATGCAGAAAAACCGCGAGATGCACATTTGCTCTATGGATTTGGTAACACCTTCTTTAAACGAGGCGATTATTTTGCAGCCCTCTCTGTCTATGAACAGCTTTTCAGCCTGCTCACTGCACAGCGTGCACGTAAAGATTACATCCTATCAAGTGTAAACCCTGACGATGCAGCATTCATCGAACAGTATATGCAAACAGCAAACAACCTTGGAGCAACATTGAACCGCTTAGCGGAACGCACCGGCGATTCTCAGAAAAACGGGCGCTCGCTTGCGCTCTTTGCAGAAGCAACCCGTGCATGGGATGCACTTACCCGCAATCCGCAAACTATGATCCGCGCAAAGTCGGTTGGTTTAGCTTATTTGAATATTCAGAATATGCTGAACTCAAAGAGTCCTTATGACTCTGAAATTTACACCGATATACCCATGATTTTGGAAAATGAAACAGCATTGGAGCAAAACGAAACAAAGTAAACCTGTTCGGAAACGTACCTTTCTGAACAAGTTATCTTGAAATGCGATATTTTTGATAAGTCATAACCATGTCAAGACTTATCAAAAATACTCGTTATCGGCTTTGCTGATGCGGCATCTTCTAAAAACTATACCGGACTTTTTAGAAGATGCCTATTGTACTATTTGATTAAAAAGTTTGACGGATAAGCTTTTTTTATGTATCTTATAATAAATTTCGGAATCATTCTGAATTTAAGGAGGATACCTATGACTATTACTGTTGATGAAAAAGCTCGAGCCTATCTTGCAAAGCATAACGAAAACACAGTTTATGCATTCTTAGGCGGCTGCCGCACGTGAGGCGGGGTTATTCCCCAACCGACCGTGTATGTCGGCTCGCCTGATTCACCGGAACAATACGATATGTTTCCAGTAGATGGAATTACCGTGTATGTACGAAAAGGAACCAAAACCGAAAATGAGAGCTTAACCATTACAACAGCTAAAATGCTGTGGATGGAATCGCTTACCGTAGAAGGAATGGCATACTAGGTAAAAAACAGCGGGGTTCTGTGGTAAACTTAAAAACCTTTACTATGGAACTCCGATGCTGCCGGAATACATCCTCAGTACCCTTTTGTGGTTAAAAGATAAAAATCACCTAAATTAACTTTTACATTTAACGGCATTAATGTCTAAAGTCTACATGATTACTGGCTTTAATACCCTTATGTTATGTTCAAAAAGAGCCGAAAGTATTTACCTCTCCAGTTGAATAAGAGCGCACTCTACGAATCATATACACAGAATATTAAACCTGTTCGGAAACTTCCGTTTCTGAACAGGTTACCTTGAAATGCGATGTTCTAAATCGTGCTATTTGTGCGATTTAGAACTCGTCGACCTATTCGAAAACGCAGTTATCGAATAGGTCTATTGTCAGCTTCTATCATTTTATAGGACATACTGTCATATTATGACAAACCGCTTCACTTCTTACATCACTCCATCAGTTTTGCACTTATAGCAGAATAATATTTTTTTATGGTGTTTATCATATAAGTCATTGTTATACAAATACTTACAAAAGAAAAATTATTAATTGTAAAAAAATACGTTTTTAAAGAGCCTTAAGCAAAAATTGGCACGCATATTGCTTATAGAAAGGTGTAGCAAAAACACTTTTTAAGGAGAATCGTATGCAGCAAGAAATCATACAAGGCATCCTCAGTGATTTTTCACAACAAGATACGCAGAAAAAAGCCGTTGATACGCTCTTTCAGTATCTTTATTTCCACCTGCGTGATTTTGGGCTTTACCACATAACTGAGGATACTCGGAGCGATTTTTTAGTATGGCTCTATCCTCGGCTGAACAATATCATTGCAGGGTATAAGCCGAATCTTTCTCTCTTTTCAACTTATTTAAGAATGTCTGTTACCTATCATTGGAAAATTTTTGGGCGTAAGAATCGCGAGCAGGCAATTTATAGTGCGCTTGTCCAAGCCGATCAACAGCAAAAGGTTCAAGACAATTATATAGAGCAGCATAACCTCCATACATACGAAACCTATGCTGCAAGCGAAGTTCCCGCATATACCGTTTCTACTGAAAAAGAACAAGCCATCCAAGAAAAAATCAAGTGGAAATTAAAAAGAAAACAAATATACTCGCGGTATATCTTGGAACTTGTCTGTAAATCTTGCTTCTGTATTGATGAAGCATTGCTGAATACTGTCGCCGGGCATTTGAGTGTACCGGTATGGGAAGTTGAAAGGCTGATTGATAATCTCAAAGAGCAAACATATACGAAAGATACTCAATATCGGGAGTTGGCGGAGAAACGGGACTTCTATTATGTCCGCTATAAAAGCGCTGCCATTCAGCTCCGCAGTATTGATACTACGCATACATCAGTTGTAGAAAAGCTGAAAATACAGCAAAATTACAACTATAATCTATGGCAGCGCTATCTTAAACGGATGCAAGTATATAGCCGCAGTCCAAGTAACCGCACTCTGGCAAAGCAATTAGGTTTTTCACGCGGCACTATTGATAATGATCTTGCGGATCTTAAAAAAGCATGGTATGGTACATCCCATGCATATTTACCTAGCCAGCGGTAACCGCCATAAACAAGAAGAATTTGCCGCTATTTTAAAAGATCACCAGGTCAGTCTGCCCGCAGATGCAGGTATTGAGTTTAACCCCGACGAAACCGGGAAAACCTTTTTAGAAAATGCCTTGTTAAAGGCGCAAGCCCTCTATGAAAGTGTAAAATGTCCTGTTATCGCCGACGATTCCGGACTCTGCATTGATGCGCTCGGTGGTAAACCGGGAATTTACTCTGCCCGTTACGGTATGGAAAACGGCATACAACTTGAAGCTGCTGAACGGAATCAGCTTGTTTTACAGCAAATGAAAGGGATCACAAACCGCAGCTGCCGATTTGTCTGCTGCATTGTTATTATGCTTGATGCAAATAGATTTTTTACCGTGCAGGAAACCTGCGAAGGAGTCATTGCGGAAGAACCGCATGGCGAGCATGGCTTCGGGTATGATCCGATTGTATATCTGCCCGAACTCGGCAAAACGGTTGCCGAATTAACTGCGGAAGAAAAAAACCGGCTCTCCCACCGCGGAAAGGCAGGACGGCTTGCAGTACACTGTTTATCGGAAATCTCAAAAACCGAAAGTACTTTTTAGCGGTGTCTATTAGGAAGGCAGCTTTAAAAAATATCACAGGGTTGTTGGAGCGCTCAGCTGTTGCAAATGTTACAGAACAGAGCTGCACTATCTGCTATACTCATGGCATTATGAACCTTATTATTGTGTCAGGTCCGCCCTCTTCGGGCAAGACCAGTGTTATACTCAAAACCATTGATGCCTTAAAGCGGAAGGGGCTGCGTACCGGTGTTGTCAAATTCGACTGTCTCTATACCGACGATGATCTCTTGTATGAAAAAGCAGGCATTCCGGTACAAAAAGGTATTTCTGGTTCGCTCTGTCCCGATCACTTCTTTGTGTCTAACATCGAAGAGGTTGTGCAATGGGGGATAAAAGAAAACCTCGATTTGCTTATAACAGAGTCTGCCGGTCTTTGTAACCGCTGCTCACCGTACATCAAAAATATCCTTGGTATCTGTGTCATCGATAATCTCTCTGGAATCAATACACCGAAAAAAATCGGACCGCTTCTCAAAGCTGCGGACATCGTTGTTATTACCAAAGGCGATATTGTTTCTCAAGCCGAGCGCGAAGTTTTTTGTGCACGGGTCAACACTGTCAATCCCCGTGCCGTCATTATGCAGGTAAACGGATTGACCGGGCAGGGGGCTTTTGAGCTAAGTACCCTCCTTTTCAGCCGTGAAAAAGATATTGATTCTGTACAAGGGATGGAGTTGCGCTTCCCAATGCCTGCTGCCCTGTGTTCATACTGCTTAGGGGAAACCCGGATCGGTGAAAACTTTCAGATGGGCAATATCAGGAAGATGAAAATTGCAGAATCTCAAAAATCTTCGGCAGCGGAGGAACAGTCATGATAACACAGCAACACAACAGCGCTGAAAAACTTGGTAAAAACCTGCATCTTGCACACAAAAGCATTGCAGTCTTGCTGCAGGAATATCCGTTTATCGAGGATTTTTTTACGGAAAACCGATTGACGGAACTGCATATTCTGGATCAAAAACAGCTCACCTTTGAAGCCTTCCTCCGGAATATTCCCCAAGACCAATGCGAAGAATATGCTATTGATCCGGAAGCGCTCAGCAATTCGTTTTTCGAATATATTCTGCAAATGGAGCAGTTCCTTAATTACGATGATACACAGACCGTCAAAAGTCTTACCATTCTGCCCGGCACTAATAAATCGGGAGAGGCAGAGTCTTTCCACGACCTCGTACTCTATACTTCGCAGATCATCTCCATTGTCGGACCTACCGGTTCCGGGAAGTCCCGGCTGCTTGCTGACATAGAATGGACAGCACAGCGGGATACTCCTACGAACCGGACAATTTTAATCAACGGAGAGGTGCCTGATAAAGCAATCCGTTTTTCGATCAACAATAAACTTGTTGCACAGCTTTCTCAAAATATGAATTTTGTTATGGATCTTTCCGTACGTGAATTTATAGAACTCCATGCAGAAAGCCGCTTGATTGAAGAGAAAGAAGCAGCCGTGCAGCGGATAATTGAAGCAGCAAATAAATTGGCAGGAGAGCAATTCAGGCTGGATACACCGATTACCGCTTTAAGCGGCGGGCAGTCCCGTGCGCTGATGATCTCCGATACTGCTATTTTAAGTTCGTCCCCCATTGTACTCATCGACGAAATTGAAAACGCCGGTATTGACCGGAAAAAGGCATTACAGCTGCTCGTTTCAAATGAAAAAATCGTTTTGATGGCAACCCATGACCCAGCCCTTGCCCTCTATGCCGATAAGCGGATTGTCATTAAAAACGGCGGTATTGCAGCAGTTATCGAAACTTCCGAGCACGAAAAAGCATTGCTTGCCGAACTTGAAGCAATGGATGAAAAAATTCAGACCATGCGCGCACGGCTGCGTGCAGGAGAGCGGCTGTAGCCTAGGTACCGAATACCTTGAGCACACGCAAACATATCAGCGTTCCCCCCTTCCCCCCGCGTAGAATTAAAAATGTGTAAGAGAGGATATCCTATATCTCAATCAACAACCCCGGTATCCTTTCCCGGGATTGTTGATTCGAACGTTTATGGAGCGTTTACGCCTTAAATGTCAAGCCGCTCTTTCCGGCATCTACCGTAATGTCAGTTTTACCGACGAAGGCACCTGAAAGCAGCTCTTTTGCCAGCTTGTTTTCAAGTTCGGTTTGGATAGCCCGCTTTAAGGGGCGCGCACCGTACAATGGATCATAGCCGATATCGGCGAGGAAGTCTTTTGCTGCATCCGTTACAGTCAAATGCAGGCGGCGCGCTTCAAGCCGTGCCGAAACAGCCTGCAGCTGAATATCGACAATCTTGCGGATATGCTCTTTGCCGAGCCGTCCGAAGGTTAAAAGCTCATCTATGCGGTTCAAAAACTCAGGGCGGAAATGCTGTTTGAGCAGGTCTTTAATCTGCGCAGTCATTGCTTCTGGGGTGTCCGCCGATAGAAGCAGCTCCGAGCCGAGGTTGCTCGTCATGATGATAATCGTGTTGCGGAAGTCGATTACCCTGCCTTGTCCGTCCGTCAGCCGCCCGTCATCCAGTATCTGCAAGAAAACATTGAACACATCGGGATGCGCTTTTTCAATTTCGTCAAAGAGCACCACGCTGTACGGGCGGCGGCGCACTGCTTCGGTCAGCTGTCCGCCTTCGTCATAGCCCACGTAGCCGGGCGGCGCTCCGATTAAGCGGCTCACCGAATGCTTTTCCATGTATTCGCTCATGTCGATACGGGTAAGCGCCCTGTCATCGTTAAAGAGGAAGTCTGCAAGGGTACGCGCCAGTTCGGTTTTACCCACACCGGTAGGTCCGATACAGAGGAAGCTGCCGAGCGGGCGGTTGGGGTCGGAAAGTCCTGCCCGGTTTCGTCTGATGGCATCGGCAACCGCCTGCACCGCCTGATCTTGTCCGACAACCCGCTTCTGCAATACTGCTTCAAGGTCGAGGTACTTCTGCTGTTCACTTGCCAGCATCTTTGCAACAGGAATCCCCGTCCACATCGAAACGATTTTGGCGATATCCTCTTCGGACACCTCTTCGCGGAGAAGCTGTCCGCTGCTGCCCGCTTTTTTTGCCAGCTCTGCGGAAACCGCGGCGATCTTTTTTTCCAGCTCCGGTATGCGTCCGTATTTCAGCTCGGCAGCCTTATTCAAATTGCCATCGCGCGTAAACTGCGTTTCTTCGCGGCGCAGCTGCTCAAGCTCTTCTTTATATTTCCGCGACTCGTTGATGCGGGTCTTTTCGTTTTGCCACTGCGCCTGCATCACATTCCGTTTTTCGGTTAAGTTGGATAGTTCTTGTTCCAGCTTTTCCAACCGCTCTTTTGAAGCCGCATCCGTTTCTTTGGAAAGTGAAACCTTTTCAATATTCATCTGGAGAATTTTGCGCTCCACCTGATCAAGCTCAACCGGTTGGCTTTCAATTTCCATTTTAAGCCTACTGGCTGCCTCATCCACGAGGTCGATTGCCTTATCAGGCAAAAAGCGGTTGGTGATATAGCGGTTGGAAAGTACCGCCGCTGCGATGAGCGCCTCGTCCTTAATGCGCACACCGTGGTGTACCTCGTATTTTTCCTGCAAGCCGCGCAGAATGGCAATCGTGTCCTCTACATTCGGTTCGGGGCAGTACACCTGCTGGAAGCGGCGCTCCAGGGCGCTGTCCTTTTCAATATACTTGCGGTACTCATCCAAGGTGGTAGCGCCGATCGCCCGCAGCTCACCGCGCGCCAAGGCAGGCTTTAACAAGTTGGAAGCATCCATCGCCCCTTCGCTCGCACCGGCGCCGACAAGGGTATGCAGCTCATCAATAAAGAGGATGATACTGCCCTCGGCTTTTTGAACCTCGGAGATAACCGCTTTGAGGCGCTCCTCAAATTCGCCGCGGAACTTAGCGCCGGCAACTAAGGCGCCGAGGTCAAGCGACAAGAGCTTTTTCCCACGCAGGCTATCCGGCACGTCTCCGGACACAATCCGGCGGGCAAGCCCTTCGACAATAGCGGTTTTACCGACACCCGGCTCACCGATCAATACGGGGTTGTTTTTGGTGCGGCGCGACAGTACCTGCATCACCCGCCGGATTTCTTCATCGCGTCCGATAACGGGATCGATTTTTTCTTCCCGGGCAAGTTCGGTTAAATCGCGGCAGTATTTTTCGAGGCTATTGAACGTCGCTTCGGGATCTTCGCTCGTAACCCGCTGATTTCCCCGCACATCCTTTAAGGCTCTCAGCGCCGCATCATAGGTAATGCCATGCGAGCGGAGCAGTTCGCCAACCTCATCATCGCTTTTAGTAAGCGCAAGAAGAATATGCTCCGTGGAAACATACTCATCCTTGAGCGAAGAGGCGAGCTTTTCCGCCTGAGCGCAGAGCTTTGTTAAAACCGGCGACATATATACCTGTGCAGAGTCCCCGGTTACCCGCGGTTTTTTATCCAAAATAGTATCGAGTGTATCAAGAATCTGATCTGTTGATGCACCGATCTTCTCAATGAGCGGCGGCACAATCCCCTCTTCTTGATCTAAGAGTTTATACAAGAGATGAACCGGCTCAATCTGACTGTGATTGTCTTGTTCGGCAAGCGAGGCTGCTTCTTGCAATGCCTCGCGTGCTTTCACTGTGTATTTGTCTATGTTCATACAATGAATCTACGCACAAAATGGAAAAACGGCAATAAATAAAAGAAAAAAAGGCATCTGCTCAAAGACTCCACTTTTTTAACAGATAGGTATCTCTAAAAACTCAGGTATAGAGTTTTAGAGATACCCGATAATATGTAAACTCTCCTATACCTATTCACTATGGGAGCTTTATTCGTACAGAGATGTTACTCCCCGAATATTCTTGCCGTATGTTAATTTATAGTTGTATTTATCGTTTTGCTGGGCTATAATATTATAAAGATACAAGGGAGACAATATTTTGCTTTCTCATAGACATATACACCGGCGGAAATATTCACTTCAACTAAGGCTCACCTTCATCATATCGTGTATTTTTACGATTTTCATAGCAGCTATCGGGATATTTATCTCAATTTCAATTAAAAGTTTATGGTACCGGCAGACTATCCGCTATGCAGAGCAATTGACGCTGCATTATGCAAAATGTGTATGATACTAATCGTACGATTGCACAAAATTTTGAAGTATGTGAACAGATGCCTCCTGAATTTCGCCGTGAATACTGCAATGTATTACAAAAAAATATCCTGCAGGCAAATCCCGGTTTTATTGATATTTGGACCATCATGGAACCGAACGCCCTTGATAACCGTGATGAACAATATAAAAATACTGACTTTCATGATAAAACCGGCCGCTATATTCCATATTTTACCCAAATTGATTCGGTGATTTCCCTTTCTCCGCTTACCGATTATGAAAATAGCTTTTGGTACAATGAGCCGCTGCAATCACAATCCGGCGTATTAATTGAACCGAATGAATATGAATTGCAAGGGAAACGCATGACAGTTGCCGGTACCGCCCATCCGATTTTCAATTCCGATAAGAAAGCGATCGGTGTGGTTGGTATTGACTTCAGCCTTGATTCTATGCAGCGGATGTTGTCAAGTATCAAGCTCTATGAAACAGTTTTTTTTATGCTGATTTCTGAAAAAATACGGTCGTCAGCCATGCGGATGAGTCTTTGATTTCAAAAAGCTATCCGCTCTTTTCAGATGCTAAATTTCAAAAGAGTGTCGCTGATGCCCGAAAAAATTTACAGCCTATCACACATATCACTAGCGCAAACGGGCATAAGATTATAGAACTCTTTATTCCTTTCAAAGTTGGTAAGGCTGATAATGTATGGTTTGCCGGAACGCACATCCCCCTGCATGAAGCATTACGCGAAGGAAGGAAATTGGATATACGGATTATCATATTTCTTGTTTGTGTCGAAATACTCATTTTGATCATTTTGTATTTTGTCATTTACACTATAATGAAACGGATTTTACAAATGCTTCCTTTCTTACGTCATATATCTGAAGGGGATTTTACCGTACGCTTGCCTATTGCCGGTGATGACGAAATTACCGGTTTATCCGAATATTTTAATCATACTATAATGACCATCGGTACATCGATTCAAACAATTAATACGAATACCGTTGTGATGAATACAATAGGATCGAAACTTGCTGATAATATGACGGAAACAGCTTATGCCGTTAATCAAATCAGCGTAAATATCGACGAAGTTAAGCGTCAGTCTCTCACGCAAGCAGCAGGCGTTACCGAAACGGCTGCAACCGTTGAAGAAATTGTCCGCACCATTAAGCAGCTGAATACCAGTATCGAAGCACAGGCTGCAAGTGTTGCGCAGTCTTCATCTTCTGTAGAAGAAATGGTGGCAAATATTGCGTCCATCGGACAAACTCTCGGCAAAACCGATGAGGTAATAAGAAGTCTTACAACCGCGACCGGGGATGGAAAAACCACACTTGTAAGCTCCAATACTGTAACACGGAAAATTGTCGAAGAATCCAGCTCGTTGATAGAAGCATCAACTGTTATTCAGCATATTGCAAGCCAGACAAACCTATTAGCTATGAACGCAGCCATAGAGGCAGCTCATGCCGGAGACGCTGGTAGAGGCTTTGCCGTTGTTGCAGACGAAATCCGTAAGCTCGCAGAGGATTCTGCAACGCAGGGTAAGGCAATTACCGCAACACTGAAAATGTTAAGCGGAGAAATTGAAATGCTTTCCGCTTCCTCTAAAACAGTAGAAGCAAAATTTAATACGATATTCACTCTTGTTACGCAGGTCAAGGAAATGAGTGACCGACTGACCGAAGCAATGATGGAACAGGAAAAGGGCAGTAGAGAAGTGCTTACTGCCATTAAAAACATCAATGCGGTAACAATAGAAGTACAAGCAGGTTCCGAGGAAATGTTGAAAGGCGGAGAAGGCGTTGCAGAAGAGATGCAAAAGCTCAATAGTCTCACCTATGCTATCACGGAGAGTATGAACAAGATGGCCTCTGGCGCCATGCAGATCAACAACGCTGTGCAGGAAGTCAATGAGATTACACAGAAAAATAAACAGAGCATTGCCGCTCTTTCTCTTGAGGTGAGTAAGTTTAAAGTAAATTAGGAGATGTTTTTCTCCTGTACTCCACACATTGCATTTTATATTCGGATACCTATACTTTCTACAAGTATGGAAGACGAATTACAGATAACCCTCACCAACGATTATGCGTTTCTTTCCATCGTACATCCGTGTACGATGGAAAGAGCGAGTTTCAGCACAGCTGAAACATCGTTTCTGCTGTAACCAGCGGCATCCGTGCCGCTACTGAAACTCAGTTGCGCAAAAAAGCTTAATTGCTCAGCTTTTTTAGAACCACACTTGGGAACCAAGGCGGGTTCTTAGGGTGGAACCCTAAGTCGCCGTTTTTCTTTTGGGGGTTATAGGGGGACTTTTCTTTTTATCGAAAAAAAAGAAAAGCCTCCCTAATATGTTCTACTGGGCAAAGATGTACACAGCGGATTTTAAAGCCGGAGAATCGTATGATAAACTGCATAGATGTATCGCCATCAATATTATTGCAGACGGTTTTAGGCTCAATGACGCTATTCATTCAGAGTACCTGCTACAAGAAAAGACAGCGCATACCGTACTGACGGATGTGCTTGAGGTACATTTCTTGGACTTGCAAGCAGCAAAAAAGGCGAAAGAAGAAGGGAAAGCAGCTGGTAAACAAGGTCAGCTTATTAACTGGTTGCGATTTATAGGAGCAGCTAACAAAGAGGAGCGTAGAATGATAGCAACGAAGTCACCGGTATTACAAATGCTGAATGAAAAAATAGATGTATTAACTTTATCGCCGACAGAACGGAAACTGTATGAGTCAAGAATGAAGCTGAAAAGCGATATAACAACCATCTCAGAGACGCAATTCAGTGCGGGGGTTGAGCGAGGTCTTGCTGAAGGTAAATCGCTCGGTCTTGCTGAAGGTAAATCGCTCGGTCTTGCTGAAGGCAAATCGCTCGGTCTTGCTGAAGGCAAATCGCTCGGTCTTGCTGAGGGCAAATCGCTCGGTCTTGCTGAAGGCGAAGTAAGAGGTTCTCGGCAAAAAGCACTCGAAACAGCACGGAACTTACTTGTGATAGGTTTATCTATTGACAATATCGCAAAAGCAACCGGCTTGACTGTACAGGAAGTAGAAACACTTCATTAATACTGATAAAAATACTGATAAAAAGTTTCTAGCTTCTTATAATGAGGAATCCCTGTTAAGACTTATTCTTGATATTATCATCATACTCGTATATACTTATACTTGTCCGGTTGTTCGGAATATCAAATAATAAAAGGAGTTTCCTATGAGCAAAACAGGAATTTTTTATGCAAGTAAAGGCGGTGTAACCGAAGGATTTGCAAAGCAAATTGCAGAAAAACTCGGTGCCGATCTGCACAATATGAAAGATGCAAAAGTTGAAGCAATTGCAGGGTACGACAATGTTGTTCTGATGGCTTCCAGCTATTTCTTTGGTGCGTTAATGGAAGATTGGGGTAAAAACGTAAAACTGCTGCACACTGTTGATTTTAGCGGTAAGAACGTAGCAATCGTCGGTGTCGGAAGCCAAGAACGCCACCCCGACAGCTTCTGCTCCGGTGCTGCTGATTTCTATGATAAGCTCCGCTACAGCGGTGCGCGCTTTGTCGGCGATGTATGCCCCTGCGGTTATGAATTTTCATTCTCCCGCATGGAAAGAGGCGGAAGAATGCTCGGACTTTGCTTGGACAAGGGCGATGCAAAGGCTGCAGAAAAAATTGATGAGTGGGTAAAAGCCGTTCAGCCGGTATTTGCAAAATAATCAACCACTCCGGCGCGGTGTGTGAACATTAACCCACCGCACGCATAACCCTCCCAGCGTTCTGATAATAGAGCGCCTACAGAGAACAGGGCTGTTCGGTATGGTTTATCACATTATTAGACAGTCTGAACAGTTCTGTTTCTCAAGATGTAATAACAAAATGCACTCAATACCCCCTGTGCAGCATGTATGTATTAACCTTCCGCACGAATAATAACATAAAATATATATCTTTTAGTAGTATTCCAATGTAGTAACAATTCTGTATAAGGGGGGGAGGGGGGGGAGTCTCATCTCTAACCTCTTTTGCTATAAAATAACTATTTTTTTGTAATTTATCTAAGATATCTGCTTAAAAGCAATATTTTCGATAAATTCAATTGGATATCCAAAAAACTAATTAGGCTTTTAAAGATGAATAATTATACCATAGGAAAAACCTAGTTGCAAGAAAAATCTTTCCATTCTGTATACTTGCCAGAATATTCAAAGGGGGCGATTTTTCAAGCTCGTATCATGTATATCTTAAAAAAACACTGTATACACCATAGAAGGACACACACATCCATGATGTGCGTCACAGCTCATCAGAAACACTGATGGGGATTCTTAAACACAAAGAGAGCCTGTATGCTTAAAGAGCGAGTTTCAAATCTCCATCTTTAATCCAGCCTATTTTACGAAGCGGCACCGTAAAAAGGAAGGTAAGCACAGCCGGAGCAACAAAATGCAGCAGTAGAATGGAAAGATACACCGATGCGCTGCTGCGCCCAGCCTGATCCATCGCGGTTAATGCCCCAATCTGCCCTACAAAACCACAGGTTCCCATCCCGGAACCGATAGGCGTATTTTCTAGTTTTAAAAGCACCGTCGAAATAGGACCTAATACCGCAGCGGCAGCGGTCGGCGGGATCCATATGCGGGGATTCTTCATAATATTCGACATATGGAGCATACTGGTGCCGATACCAACGGCAACACAACCGCCGAATCCGTTATCCCGATAACTCATTACCGCAAAGCCTATCATCTGCGCACAGCAGCCTGCCGCCGCAGCCCCGCCTGCAAGCCCGGAAAGAGAGAGCATCATACACAGTGCAGCACTGCTGATCGGCAAGGTGAGGATAACACCCACCAACACCGCAAGACTCATACCCATCCAGAACGGACGCAGATTGGTTGCCGTCATAATAACCTGTCCAAGCCAGTTCATAAACGAGGACATATACGGTCCAAAGAACACAGCAACCAAGCTGCCTGAAAGGATGGTCACCATCGGAGTGACAATGAGGTCTATCTTTGTTTCCCGCGAAACCAATTTTCCAAGTTCGGTTCCGATAATGACGGATATAAATGCCCCGACAGCACCGCCGAATTTGTTGCCGGCATAACCCGCAATTGCCGCAGAGAAGAACACAAAGGTATGGGCTTTGAGGGAGTACGCAACCGCCACCCCGATGGCGGCACCTGTCATATCACGGCATATAGGCCATACGGTATCAGTTAGAAATGCAATATGGAGCTTTATACCAATGGTGTTGAGAATTGTCCCAACAAGCAGAGATGAAAAAAGCCCCATTGCCATTGCACTCATGGCATCAATAAAATACCGCTTAGCAGAAATTTCTACATCTTTCTTTTGAAAAAATTTTTGAATCCTATTCATAATACTCTCCCATAGATATGAGCCGTAGGTTAAAAGCATATACTACAGACAATTATATCTGCAATGCCGGCTCCTGCTTGGTAATACTGCGGATAGTGCTAAAGGCGGAAAGCGGACCAATGGCTGCAATAGCCGAAAAGGTTATGGCTCCGCACATAAGCGTCCACACTATCGGCGGATTGAGAAAAGGCATCTGGAGCCCAGCTATAATCGCTTGATTAAATAACAGAACAACTACGCATCCCATAATGGTACCGATACCGGCACCGGCTGAGCTGATCAATAGTGCCTCCGATAACCCTGAGCATACCAAACTCTTGCTTCCGTTCATGGAAGATTGACGAAAACGACACAGCCAGTACGATAAACGACAAGAGCCACAGAAGGGCAAGCAGCACATAAATATATACATTCAAGTTTGTAATGCTTGCTGAAATATTTGTCATCATCCGTTTTGAGATGAGCGGATAGATTTGTTCCCCCTCAAACGCTGCAAGAATACTCTTTGCAACCGTCCGCGCGTCGGCATTCGGCTTGATCCTCACCATAACACTGGAAATAAGGTCTTCATCCTGCGCAACCGGATGTTCCATAATCCGCTCATATTCTTTTTTTTGCAAGCCGCTTTGCGTTTTCGATGGTCATAAACACGGAATTATCAAACCCCATCCCGGTTTTTGACAATCTGCCTGCAATAGTAAAGGGCTGATTAAAAAATTTCACCTCAGAATGTGTGTTGCCGACAATATTGCTTCCGACTACAATCTGATTATTTGTAAGCGGCAGCTTTACCTGTTTTTGCAGCCACGGTTTAATGGTAAAGTCGCTATCAAAGTCAATACCGATTACTTGCAGCGGAAACGAACAGCAGCCGGCAGACAGGGTGGCAACAAACAGCTGCGGAGAAGCAAGCTCAACGCCTTCAATCTTTTTCAGCCTATCTACCACCTCCGGCTTAAAATAAAAGCTGTTCGGCTCTCCCCGCAGCAGGGCGCTTTCGATTTTTGAATCATAGCCTTGCGGCACCACAATGATGTCTGCGCCCAGCCGGTTTGCCAGCGACTGCATACCGCCGTTTAAGCTTTTAACTAAAAAACTCCCGCAAAAAAGACTGAATGCCAGTACGGAAGTCAGTGTGATCAAGCTTGCTGTTCTAAAGGGCTTGCGCTGAAGGTTCATTTTGGCAAGCTCGATAACCGTCAATTTTTGAATGGGTTGTACAGCAGACATTATCAGTTTGCCGCCTTTGCTTGTCTAAGTGCGATACCGGCTGCGTTTTGGAATAGCTCATGCGAAACGGTTGCTCCGGCAACAGCATCTACCATATCAGGCTGCTGTGTTTGTATCAATTTTTGACCGTACTGAGCAGCTCCTGCAAGCGCAGCTTGGGCAATTTTATATAAGCCGGCATTTTTAATCACCCCATCCGTTTTACCGTAATCTTCACCCTTGAGCTTACCGTCTTTGTCATAGGATAAAAATTCACAAGCAGTAATTTTACCGTCTGTAATGGTAATCGTTATCTCCGCATTTCCGCCCCAGTCATCTTTAATGTCGGTAAATGCATGGTATGTACCGTCTTTGTAGTGTACGGTCTGTACTGCCGGTTCAGTTTTTGCAGCCGGTTGCTCCTGTGGTTTTGCAATAGCTGTTTCTTTTTTGCTGCATCCTACAACACAAAAGGCTGCAAGAGCCAATACAGCCGTGAATATACGCACAGTTACTTTTTTCATTCTTTACTCCTATAAAAATTCACACGACGGGGAATCTTTCATCTGAATGTATGAGATACCGTAACTATAGCACGTTTGCCCGATAATTTCAACTTTCTGTAATAATACGGCAAAAATTCGCGTTCAAAAAAGGTATGCCTTCAGTTGACACAGTATTTGCATTCTCTTAGTATACCTGTATGAATATCCGGCAAACGGCAAAAGACATTGTAAATGGTAAACGGCTTTCAAAACACGATGAACTCAATTTTCTGATTACCTGTGATCTGCACGAACTATGCAGTGCAGCGGATTATATCCGGCAGGAATTATGCGGCGATTCCGTCAACTTATGCACAATTATCAACGGAAAAAGCGGGGCTTGCAGTGAAAATTGCCGATTTTGTACGCAAAGCGCATCCAGTCATTCCGGCTGTACCGTACACAATTTCCTTTCTACCAGCGAAATCTGTGCAGAGGCAGCTTTAAATGAACAAGAAGGAGCTCACCGCTTTTCGATTGTAACCTCAGGACGCGCATTAAGCGGCAAGGATTTTGAACAATCCTTGGAAGCCTATCGGCAAATCCGCCTGAACCATAACATCAACCTCTGTGCTTCGATGGGGCTTGTAACCTTCGAGCAGCTTGTAAAATTGCATGAAGCCGGTGTAACGACCTATCACTGTAATCTTGAAGCGTCTGAACGTTTCTTCCCGTCTATTTGTACAACACACACATTTGCTGACAAAATACGGACGATACAAGCTGCGCAGAAAGCAGGACTCGCGGTGTGCTCAGGCGGTATTATCGGCATGGGTGAAACATGGCAGGACAGAATAGACATGGCTTTGACACTCGCAAACTTGAATGTTGTTTCTATCCCTGTCAATATTTTGACTGCGATCAGCGGTACGCCGCTCCAAAACCGCCCACCGCTTCAGGAAGTTGAAATTCTCCGCACTGTTGCAATTTTCAGATTTATAAATCCGGCAAAAGATATTCGTCTTGCAGGAGGTCGCCGTCTCTTAAACAACAATGGGCGTGCAGCCTTTCTTAGCGGCGCAAACGCAGCCATAACAGGCAACTACCTCACCACTGCCGGCTACACCATTGCTCAAGACCGTGTCATGCTCTCCGCATTAGGCAGACGGATAGAGGAATACAAACCTGCACAATAAAAGTACGCTTTACCGCACAAAAAAACAGCAGCCTTACTCATGCGGAGAAGATAATACCACCGTATTCCCTCCTCTATTAAGTCTTCTATCTTTTAACCAGATCAGTTGCAAATACTTTTATCATAATGATTATAGAGAGCAGCACCACAACACCGTCAACAAGCGGCATTGCAAGCCATACCCCGCGCGCCCCAAAAAAGTGGGGCAGGAGGAGTACTGCCGGTACAAAGAGCAGCAGCTGACGGGAAATTGCCAAAAGACCGGCAGGTTTCGGTTTCCCGATCGCTTGGAACAAGGTCATATTCAGTATCATAATAGCGAGTGCAGGGAAAATCAGCATTGCAATCACCGCATTTGTTTTTCCGTTTGCTGCACCAGCGAAAGCACCTGCATAATCATACCCGACATACCGATTGCAACGGTCTCCCCGACAATCGATGTATCCAATTTAAAGGTTTTAAACCGGACATTTTTGC
>NZ_JBQNBW010000017.1:0-41581 GCF_052169735.1 Treponema sp. | reverse complement strand
TTAAAATGCAACAGTTGAGAGAATGTCAATTCTCGAAGACTGTTGCATTGGTGCGCGATAGCGCACATACAATCTGCGATGTTTGCGGGTTAGCAAACTCGACGTGTTTTTCAGCCGCGCTATTTCAGCGGCTGAAAATAAACCTCCATATAATTTGAACCAAATCGTTGTAGAGCATACCACTCATACCGTATACCGGTTTCTGCTTTATTACGATTGGAAAGTTGTTCTTTATATTGTAATAAGTGCTTATAAATAGCTGGGTACTCTCGTTGAAAAGCTTGTTCTGCTTCTTTTGAAGCACCTGTTATATTGGTATTTCTATGAAGCGGAAAATGCCATGGAATAAATAAGAGGTATAATTCAGCAAAATCATATCCATACCGTTTTATATCTCTGCCGCGAAGAATCGGGCGTATAATATCGACAGAATTAGGCGATAGTGCTATAAGCTCATCTTTTTTGCTTTATCTATAATAAAAGCTTCATTGCAGCCTGTTTTTATTCCGTAATTGATTTGGATATCCTATGAAGAGCTATGAGGAAAAATAATATTTACAGCTTCGTTTTTTCGTTCAAGTAAATCGCTGAAAAATAATACAGAGTAACCGATAAGAAAAACTGGGATAAAAACTAGACGATATAATTATTGGAGCCGTCCTCTACAGGCAGCTCCAAAATCGCAGGAATAGAAGCTATTCCGATATTGCCGGATTGTTAAGGCGTTCCTTAATAAACTTATCAACCGTTATACGATGTACATCAAAGATTCTTCCGATGGCTGCTTTTGAAATTTTTTTATTGAGCAGTTCTTCTACTTCCTGCTCTTTTCCACTTAATTTTAGCAATGAATTTTTACGTCCCTTAGGTCTGCCGAGTACAACGCCTTGCGTTTTCCGCAAAGCCAAGGCTTCTTTTGTGCGCTGACTGATAAGCTGCCGCTCAATCTCTGCTGCAAGCGAGAATGCAAAAGCAAGCACTTTTGAGTTGATATTATCTGCAAACTCAAAATTCTCTTTAATTGAAAAGATTCGGACATGTTTTTCAATGCACGCATTCAAGAAACTCATTACATTTAAAAGACTTCTGCCTAACCGCGAAAGTTCCGGTACTATCAGTAAATCATTTGCGTGTAATCGTTCACTTAGAGTGCCAAGTTTACGATGTCCAATCGAAATTCCACCCGACATTACTTCTTCGACAAATTCATCAATCGTAATGTTCCGCTCTTCTGCCCAACGGCACACCTCAAACCGCTGATTTTCCAGCGTTTGTTTTTCCGTACTAACCCGCAAATATGCGTATATCATAGATTACCTCCAATCTGCACAAGTATACGCATTAAAAAGAATGCGTATCAGAAGGTAATGCTTTTAAGTACGGACAAGAGAAACCAGGAGAGTATGTAACATTGTTTTCAACCGCAACGCAGCTTGTCTGCGTTGTTGGTTATACATCTATCCTCTTCTCTCTGATATTATATCATAAAATCTATAACTGATATAGTGATAGCAATCAGTCAGTATTTTTTTCTTGACAGATGCTTTTTTGTCGTTTATCCTTTAAAAGTATGTAGCTGTCCGTAAATATGCATAATTGCTATGTTGCGGTCTATTATTGAGGAGGATGATTTATGAAAAAAGTACTTGCAGTACTTGCGGCATGTTGTATTACTGCGTCGTTTGCTTTTTCTATGGGAGGCAGCGAAGGCGGAAATAAAAATGCAACGGTAAAGATGTTTCAACTCAAGGTTGAGATTAAAGATGCAATCGATGCTTATGCAGCAGCGTACTCAGCTGCACACCCGGAAGGCGCTGTAAAGGTTGAAACTCTGGGCGGCGGCGGAGACTATGCTGGGGCATTAAAAGCAAAGCTCCAGTCCGGGCAAATGCCGGATATTTTTGTTATTACCGGACAGGGTGAATACAATATTTGGAAAGACTATATCGCCGATTTAAGTGATCAGCCGTGGGTAAAGGATACTGATGTTGCCTTTAAGCAGAACGGAAAAGTATATGGGTTCCCGGTTGCCGTTGAAGGTTTCGGTTTGGCATACAATGCAGAGATTTTAAAGAAAGCCGGTGTTGACCCTGCAACACTTACAACTCGCAAGGCTTATGAAGAAGCATTTAAACTGATTGATTCCAAAAAAGCGGAACTGGGGTTGAATGCAGTTGTTTCAATGGCTGCTTCTGTTGCCGGTAATATGTGGTGGTCAATCGCACTGCACAACTTTTCATGCTATTGGGGCGGCGGTTTAGCGGCGGATGACACCTCTGTGATTGAGGCTGGACTCAAGGGAATGGTGGATGATGCCCGCTTTATGCAGTATGCAAAATATGTCCAGCTGCTGTTTCAATATGCCGACAAAAAAATCCTTCAGAATGGAAGCTATGATGAACAGGTGGCTTCCTTTGCACAGGGCAAAACCGCATTCCTTCATCAGGGAAACTGGGTTGATCCCAACTTAAAGCAACTCGGCGCTTCTTTTGAGATGGGGTATGCTCCCCTCGCCTTCTTGGATGCTGAAGAAAAAGGTTTGTATGTATTCGCACCGAGCTTTTATTGTGTAAATGCAAAAAGCCCGAATGCAGCTGCTGCAAAAGCATTCTTAGCTTCTATTGCCGGAACTTCAGAAGGTCATTCATACATGGTTAAATCAGCCGGTATGATCCCTGCGTTTAAGTCTGTCAAATTAGAGCCGGAAGGAAAACTGAGCCGTGCTTTAATGGCTGCGAACGCACGCGGCGGCAATTACGGTGTATTCTTCGGGATGATGCCGGATGGCGCCGGTCAAAATGTGTTTGGTCCGATCTTTGACTTATTTGCACAAAACCCTGATAATTTTGATCAGTTCGTTGCTGATATGAAGAAGGCGATTAAGTCTCTTCCAAATATGTAATTATCGTGCTAATTGAGACCTCTGGAAACTGCTGCATTGATGCATGAACAGCGTATATGTCAATGAACAGGTATTTTCGTAGCAAGTGCGAAGTGTTTTTAGAGGTCGCTTAGTATAGAAATAGCGCCGGTTTACATTGCAGCCAGTGCAAATAGCCCTTTGGAGTACAAAACCGGTACTTATGCTACTATATTATGAGAGAGTTTCCTATGAAGCTAAAAGAAAAGTCTATTATTAATGTGTTGTTTTGTATGCCGTGTGTGTTTTCTTTTATTATGATTATTGTTATTCCATTTTGTTTCGGTGTGTATTACTCGATGACAGACTGGAACGGTGTCCGCGATACTGTAAAGTTTGTGGGATTCGCTCATTTTAAAACGATTTTTACCGCACCTGATTTTATATATTCGTTTTTAATAACTGTTTTGTATACAGTGATCAATTTAATATTAGTGAATGTCGTGAGTTTTATGCTCTCGCTTTTTGTTACCTCTAAGATTAGATTTAGGAATTTTTACCGTGTAGGATTTTTTGTTCCGTATCTTATTGGCGGTATTGTACTTGGATATATTTGGCAGTTTATTTTTAACAATGCTGTCGTTTCTATCGGAAATAGCTTTGGTCTTGAATTTCTACAGTCTTCATTATTAAGCCGTCCCGGAACAGTTATTTGGATGATGTCGTTTGTAAACACTTGGCAGTATTCAGGTTATATCATGCTGATCTTTGTAGCTGCTATTCAAAGCATTCCCGATTCGCTTTTGGAAGCAGCCCAGATAGATGGTGCAAATTACATCAGACGGATATTCCATATTATTATTCCGATGATGGCGAATGCATTTACTATTTCTCTTTTCTTAACCCTGACTTCTTCCTTTAAACAATTTGACATGAATTTAACACTGACGACAGGCGGACCTGCAACCCGCTTCCTTGATACTCCGATTAAAGCAAGTCAGCTTTTGGCAATGAACATTTTTGATACAGCAACAGCAAACCGTATGGCAGAGGCACAAGCAAAGGCGGTTGTGTTATTTGCGGTGCTTGCCGTTATTTCTGCTATTCAAGTGTCTGTAAATAAACGTAAAGAGGTGGAAATGTGATGAAACACCATAAATCTATACAGCATCCAATAATCAGTATTGTAGTGTTTTTGTTTTTTGTTCTTTTTATGTTCCCTTTTGGTATGGTTATTCTCAATTCTGCTAAAACCTCAAAAGAGATTATCAATAATGCAATGGGGATGCCGGAATCGTGGGGGCAGCTTTTTACAAACGTGAAAGCTATTTTTACCAACGAAAGTGTAAATTATATTTCTGCATTTTTTGACAGCAGCGTGATTACCATTATCACACTTGCCGTTATTGTTGTTTTTTCATCTATGTGCGCATGGGTTTTGGTGCGGAACGATAACAGTGTTTCACGGATTGTATTCATGCTCTTTGTGATGGTTATGGTTATCCCGTTTCAGGTGCTTATGTATCCGATGGTGCGCTGGATGCGTATTATGGGGGAGGTTATGCATCTACCTTTGTTAGGCACAATGCGCGGTATTGTTTTTGCTTATCTGGGGTTCGGGTGTCCGCTTTCGATTTTTGTTTTCCACGGTTTTATCAAAAATATCCCATACGAGTTGGAAGAGGCTGCCACGATAGACGGTTGCCCGTATGGTACTATTTTCTTTAGAATTGTTTTTCCGCTTTTGCAGCCTATTATCATCACAGTATTGATCTTGAATGGTATTTGGATATGGAACGACTATCTATTACCGTTGCTGGTTTTGAGTTCAAACGGTGCAGTACAAACTTTGCCGCTTGCTATTACCGTATTCGCCGGTTCTTATTTAAAGCAATGGGATTTGATTTTGACATCAACCTTAATTGCAATGCTGCCTGTTATCATTTTATATCTCTTTGCACAGCGGTATATTATCAAAGGTATGGTTGACGGTTCAATAAAATAAAAACTCTGCTTTCACAGTGATATGATTTTGTACGAGACATTTGTAAGAGTGATACATTGGTTGATGAACGCGCTATTTCAGCTTAATAATATGGAAGGGAAGCTCTGGAAGGTTCAATTTAGAACGGCAGTGCAATCGGCTTACTTAAAAACCCGAACGACTGATCGCTATTTTCGCCGAAACACTGGACATATCGTGCATCGGCAGGTTTATCCTTGAGGGCAGCAAGCGAATCCGAGTGCTGTTCCGTATTATTTAAGGCTATCCGGTATACCGTAAGCGGCTGTAGGTCAGCGCTCAGCATAATCAAAGAAAAAGAAGAACACACATTACGGTCTTTAATAGAAAGTGTCCATTGCTCATCTTGCAAAGTAAAATCAAAAGGAAGCTCCTTTGGGGTATAGGGAGCTGCGAGGGAAAATGTTGTTTTGCTTGTATTACCGCCTAAATCAGCAGCAGTCAAGGTATATGTGCCTTCGGGAAACAAGCGGCGGGGATAGCTGAATTTATTTGAACCAACCCACTGAACCTGTGCGCCATACCCGGCTTCTTGCAGGAAAACAGTATTTTCACGGTGGATCATCCACTCTAAACCGGTACTGTCTTCCCGCAGCGTTAAATTTTTATAATCATTACGCCCGTCCCGGTCATCCAGCAGTATAAATGCGGCAAGCCGTTCCGTTAGCACTCCCTGCCGGTTATAACTATAGATTCGCTGCCTTTTTGCCTGTACAACCGCCGGGGTGTTAAAAGAGCACGCAGCATACAGAAGAATAGCCGGCAGCAAGCAGGCGGATAAAAAGCGCTGTCTCATATTAAAATCCAAATGAGAGGTTTACAACGGTCAAGTCTGCCGCCGATTTACTTGCATTCGATTCAAAGTGGACATTCACCTTTTCACACTGTTCAATGAGATAGGAAATATAATACATTCCTAAGCTGCATACGTCCGATCCTTCGGGCTGCGCCTTGTAAAAGTCGATCAAAGAATTTCTCTTTACATCAGCTTTTTTCATATCATTGAGATTTTCTTTCACTGCTTCTGCAGATTTTGCTCTATTATACAGCGAAATTTGCATCTTTCCTTGTGTACCGATAGATGTGTTACTGCCGCCGCCGATTTTCCACGACACAAATACCTTTTCATCCTTCCGCTTCAACTCAGCTATAATTAACTGCCTGACTTTGGGGTCATAAAGCGTTTCTTGCAGGTTTTCTTTATGCTGAAACAATACCTTGGCAGCATTCCTCATATTCATATTTTCTGCGCTTTGAATCAATTCCATCAATAAAAGCGATGTAAATTCCGCTATTTTCGTTTTATCCATGTATTCATTCAAACTTGTGCGGATAGTACGGACAATCAAATCAAAATCTGGTGCATTTTTAAACTTTGTAATGATAAACCAGGTAAACGGACGCAAATTGTTCAAGAATTTTTCGCCCAGAAAAAGCTTCATATTTTTATCTTCCGCACGCATACCTGTAGCCTTGTTAATAAAGGTATAGAGCGGCTCTAATATCTCTTTTTTGGTTTGATAAATTATATCTTCGTTCTTTTTCAAAAGATCGGCAAGATATTGCTGGTTGATATGTGATTTCTCATCAATAATACTGGTAGGGTTTAATCTATTCCATTTCTTTATAACAGGAGATGCTAGTATCTGTTTGAATATAAAGGCATCATATTGGCGGTATAACAGTGAAAATACAATCAACTTAGATAAATCCATGATCTCTTGACGCGAAGACACTAATTCTGCCTGTGATATTTCGATTTTGGAAATATAATTTGCAAGAATCAACCGCTGAATATTCTCAGGCATAAAAGAGTCGAGAGAAATACCGTACTCTTCAACATTGCCCGCCAAGGTAAAACGGAGTAACTTCTTATTTTGTTTAATAAAAAAAGTTGAACCTTCCTGCGTTAATACAAGCTTAATTGGAAGATCTAATATCCGTTTCTTTCCCACTGTTGCCATAATCAATTATCCTCATCTCAAACTAATAGACAAGGGGCATACCAAAAGCTGGTTACTTTCGGGATACCCCAGACGAGTTTAAAGTTAAGTCTTTAGGTATCAATAACTTAAACTCAAACATCGCAACTAAATCTAAGCAACTGTCCCAAAACTGTTACGCAATCCGCTTTAGCGTATATGACGAATCATTTCCTCACAGAAAAAGCTGATCGGCTTTCAGTTTTTGGACAGCCCCAACGCGCACCGCTACAAACTTCATTCTTACCATCGGGATATCATCGTATTCCTTTTAGAGATTCCCTAACACTTTTCGTATTTCAGCAGCATAGCGGTAATTCGGTCGCTGCCGCAGTAATTGCTCAAAAATGGCCTTTGCCTCACTCTTGTTATCCATACTAATATACACTTTTCCAAGCTCATAGTAACTATCCCACGCCTGTGCATTCATTTTTATGCTAGATTGATAGGTGTCGCGCGCATTTTCTTTTAAGCCTGCAGATAAATACACAGCGGCAAGGTTTTGACGGGCTTCCATATCATGCGGCATAATTTTTATTGCAGTGCTATAGAAGTCAATCGCTTTTCCATATTGGTTTTCAAGCCCATATAGCTTCCCCAAATTCATATTGACTTCAAAGTTAGAAGGTTCTATCCGGTACGCTGCTTGCAAATTTTGTTCAGCTCCATCGAGTTTTCCAGCTTCAAGCTGCAGCCGCCCAAGGTTAATACGCGGTTTACTGTACGAGCCGTCTGCAGCTGCAGCACGGGCATAGTAATCTTCCGCTTCTTTGATCCGATTATTTTTTTCTAAAGCGAGTCCATAGGTATACAAAAAGCGGGCATCCCGGCTATTCCCTGCAAGGGCTTTTTGTGCATTCTGCAGCGCATCAGTAGTATTCCCTGCCTCTAACTGCACTGCAGCGAGATTATAATAGGTAACAGGATCTGAATCACCAAGAGTCAGCGCCTCCTTAAAATAACGCTCTGCCTGTTTATTATCTTTTTGCTTTGCATATACTTGAGCCATTTCCTTGAGCGCTGATAAGTTTGCTGGTTCCAGTGCCAGTGCTTTTTGATAATTGGTAAGTGCTTCGGAATACTTCCGCTGCTTGTCCTGTATTCGTGCTATTTCGATCCATGCACGGACATACCCCGGTTTTAATGCTGCAGCCTTCGTAAAGGCCGTCAGCGCTGCATCATTGGCATTCATAATCTTATGGGTTATACCCAGGTTAAAATATCCCGCTTCATAATTCGGATTAGCTTTAACCGTTTGTTCAAAAGCAGTCCGGGCTTGGGGATATTTTTTTTGATCAAAATATTTTCTGCCTAATTCATAGCTATACAGATAGTTTTGACTATCCAAGCGGCTAGCTGTCTCCAATTCCTGCAATGCCAGCGCTGGATTATTCTGAGCATCGGCTTTCTGTGCAGAGATAAAATGCGTCTGTGCATCATTATTATCTGCTGCTGCTCCGGTACGGGTATTGGGTGCAGCCTTCTCCGTCCCGGTATTGCGTCCCCGGCTGGGAGCGCTCTTTTTTTGCTGAGCAGCAGGTTTCGTATTCTGCCCTTTAGCCGGCGTTTCTTTTTGCGCCGCACTTTGTGCCGCGGCAATTTTGGCTGCCAAATCCTGTGCAGCCGCATCATCCTTTGCTGCGATAGCCTTTTTCACATACTCATCAGCTTTTTTCAATGCATTTTGCTTTGCCTGTGCATTTGCAGCGCCCTCCGCAAAATCGAGCATTGCCTGAGCCATCGCCCGATAATTTTCAGCTGCAAAATCATTATCCTTAGGCATCAGCCGTCCTGCTCGGTCAAAAGCTAAAACACTATTGTTAAGTTGCTTCCGTTTTGCCGCAGTTGTTCCCTGCGCAACCAGATTTTCAACCTGCCGTTGCGCCGGAGTTTTTGCAGCAGCCTTTGTATTCTGCGCCGATTCCTTTTGCGGCGGCTGCGCCCCCGCTTTTTGCGCCCCGGCTTGATTTTTCTGTGCGGATGCAGCCTGTGTCTTCCGTTGCTTCTCAGCCCGTTTCTGCGCTGCTGCCTGCTCACGCTGCTTTTGTTGGGCAGCCGCTTTCTGTGCGGCTTGCGTTTTTGCTAACTGTTCTTGTTGTTTGCGTTGGCGTTGTTCATCGGCTTTCTTCCGGGCAGCTTCTTCTTCCTGTGCCTTCCGCTGCTCCTCAGCCCGTTTCTGTGCTGCTGTTTGCTCCTGCTGTTTCTGCTGCGCCGCCGGCTGCTGCGCAGCCCGCGCCTTTGCTAACTGCTCTTGCTGTTTGCGTTGTTCATCGGCTTTCTTCCGGGCAGCTTCTTCTGCTTGCACCTTCCGCTGCTCTTCAGTTTTTCTCTGTGCAAGCTGTTCCCGTTCCTTCTTCTGTGCTTCCGCCCGCGCCTGCTCTGCTGCTAGTTCCTGCTGCTTTTGCTGAGCTGCAAGCCGCTCTTGCGCTGCGGTGTATTCCTTCCGTGCGTCCAGTATTCGCGCATAAAGATTCCGTGCAGCTGCACTATTTTGCGCAGCAAGCGCTTGCTTTATATACGTTTCTGCCTTGTTCAATGCCATCGACACATCGGAAGGCTGTGATACGCGCTGCGATATTGTCAACATTGCGTCTGCCATCTCTTGATACGAATCAGCTGCAAACTGCCGAATATCCGGCATCGCAGCGGCGGCTCTATCAAATGCCAAAACAGCAGCGCTCAACAGCCGTCTTTCCACAGCGTTTTTTCCCTGTCCGATCAGCTCAACAACCTGCCGTTTCTGTCGTTCCGCTTGTTCTTCCTGCCGTATTCGGTCATCAGCTTCCTGCTGAGCTAACAGTTCTTGCTGCCGTTTAGCATCGGCGGTTTTCCGCTGTTCTTCCATAATATTGGCATAAAGCCCCCGCGCATCGGTAGTATTCCGCGCTGTAAGTGATTTTTTTATGTATCGTTCCGCTTCATCCCGCGCTGTTTGTGCCGTTTGTGCGTCAGATGCAGTCTTGGATAGCAAGAAAAGCGCAGCCGCCATGTCTTGATACGAAGCAGCCTGAAAATCCCTATCATCCGGCATCAGTTCACCCGCGTTTTCAAAGGAGGAGAGTGCATTTGCCAACTGATTTTTTTGTGCAGCGCTTTTCCCCTGCACAATGGCATCCCGTACTTGCATCCGCTGAAGATCAGCCTGCTGGTTACCGGCATTTTGTGCAGCCCGTTCCGCAATACTGCGGTTCAATGCAAGAGCATCTCCGCTTTCCAGAAAAGAGCCTGCTAATCTGTTGCTTTCTGCCGGTGTAGGCGGTTGTGCCGTTGTTTCCGATGCCGGCAAACCGCTGTATTTTTTTGCAAGGCTTTCGTTTGCAAGCTGTGCAGAAAGAAGGCGCTCCTGTTGGTCTGCGGTCAATTCACCGATACCGTCTTGCAGGAGTGAGCTGCTGTCATTGTCTAAAAGCTCAGGACGCATATCATCTGTACTATCTGTGTTTTCAGCTCTCTGCGTCAGCCCGCTGCCGAATGCAGCTTTTTCGCTTCTTGAGCCGGAAAATACCGAATAGCCGCCCCAAATCAGCAGACAAAGAATAATACCAGCAGCCGTTCCAACTAAATATTTATGTAAATCAGTCAAGATGATAGTCCTCCACGTAATCAAGCGTTTCATCGGAACCTGCAGACAGAGAAGAAGCGCTGTCTACCGACCGAAGATGCGCATTTATTTCTTCCTGCAGCTTCCGGTACCGCGTTTCAGCGGCATTCTGTTCAGCTTCTTCCGCAAGCGCCTGTGCCGCTGCCTGCATCCGCACAAGTTCCTCTTCCCGCAATTCAGCCTGTAAGAGAGATACCATACGCTGAATTGACTGCTTTTGGGAAGTGCTCGGCTCTAAATTCAGATAAAATGTATAATCTTCTAAGGCTGCGGCATAGTTTTCAAGTTTGATGCGGGTATTTGCTCTGTTGAGTACAGCCTGAGGATATGCCCGCCGTGCTGTTAATGCAGCAGTGTATGCCTCTTCGGCTTCCGTAAACCGGCTCTGTAAAAAATATACATTGCCAAGGTTATACCAATAAAGATAGCTTCCGGCAGTATCAGTCTCTTTTCCGGTCAACAACTGCTGTTCGGCATCGGCATATTTTCCTAATTGAATATAGCATACCCCAATATAGAGGTGAGTTCTAGTATCGGCTTTTCCATCCGACAAAGCTTTATAAAAGAGCGGTACTGCTTTAGCCGGCTGATTATTCAGCAGGAACTTTTTCCCTTCGCTTAAAGCATCTTGTGCATTGCCTAATCCTGTAGATATTGATACAGCATAGAGATAGACAATAACCGGCAAAATTCGCCCAGCCGATCTATAAAAAAAACGCTTCATTGACATTACCTCTCAAAAATTATACCATAAAATTATGTCTTTGTACCTTATTAGTTTTATCGGCGCACTTGCATTTTTTATTCTATTGCTTGCTTTTATACTGATACGTTCGATTGTATCGCCTCAAAGAACCGCAACAATAGAAAAATACATCAATGCAGGCAAATACGCAACCGCAATTAAACGGGCAAAAGCCATTATAGCAAAAAATCCGCGAGATACAAAAGCCCGCTATCTTCTTGGTAAAGCCTATCTGGCTGACGGGAGGGCGGAACTTGCGCTCATGGAGTTTAAAAGCATCAGTAAAGCATCTTTTGATTCAAAAGCGCAGGAAAAAGAGTTCCGCAATTTAACGGCTCAGTTATACGAACGCTTTCAGCAGCATAATGAAGCTCTTGCCGAATATGCATTGCTGATCAAGCTCGATCCTCGTAATGGAGACTATCACTATCAAATCGGTCAATTGTTTGAGCAGACAAATAAAACCGAACAGGCGGTTAATCATTATCGGCAAGCTATCGGATTGAGTCCCAAACATGCGGCAGCACATGCGGCTTTGGGGCTTTTGCTGTTTAAAAGCAAGATGCTGACCGAAGCAAAGCAAGAAATTGCTACCGCACTTTCGCTTGAACCTGACAACACAACGGCACTCTATTATCAAGGGCGGATGCTCCGGGAATCACGGGAATATGCACAAGCGCTTACCGCTTTTGAAAAAGCAGCCCGTAATGCGGACTTACGGCAAAAATGCTTTACTGAACGGGGCTTGTGCTATATGGATGCCAATAGTTTGGAGAAGGCAGCCTTTGAGTTTGACCGGGCGTTAAAATTGACTACTGCAAAAAACTCCAGTGCGGATACATTGCGGCTTCGGTATGCAGCGGCAACTTGTTATGAAAAGATGCGCGATCTTGATCATGCCATTGAGCAGTGGGAGGCGATTCGAGCAGTAAGTCCCAACTTTAAAGATGTTGCGGAAAAACTCGGACAATACAGTGATCTCCGCTCAAACGATTATATGAAAGAGTTTTTAACAGCCGGGCCGGAAGCTTTCTTGAAGCTTTGCAAAACGATCACGGAAAAAGCCTTTTCGCTTTCCGTTCAGTCGCAAAAAGAAATTAAACAGGGATGTGCGATTATCGCTTTGGAAGATAATTCGGAAAAATGGATGAATGTCCGCAAGCAGCCTAAACTCTTTATCTATTCACGCGATAGCGAGATTATCAGCGATGGTTTTTTACGCTCTCTGCATGAGCAGATGAAAGCACAGAATGTTGTTCGGGCTGTGGTTGTTACCTCAAGCGGTTTGTCCCGTGCGGCAATAACCTTTGCCGAAAACCGCCCTATTGAATTGATTGATAAAGATAAATTTGAAACGATATTAAAGAATCTGAAAGGTATTTAGCAATGAAAATTCTTTGTATTTCCGATCAAATTGACCCGCTGATCTATAGCGTGAATATCAAAGAACGCTATCATGATGTTGATCTTGTGATTTCGGCAGGGGATTTACCTATGGAATACTTAGAATTTATCGTTTCATCGTTAAATAAGCCGCTATTGTTTGTATTTGGGAACCATAATTTGGGCGCGTTGCCTTATTACCACAAGCAATGGCGGGATAATGCCGACTTACAGTCGATTAGCGAGGAGAATACCGAAGGATACGGTTCCACCTATATCGGTTTTACAACATACCGGGAGGGTAAACTCCTGTTGGCAGGTGTTTCTGGCAGTATCCGCTATAATAATGACATAGGACAATATACGGAATTTCAAATGCTATGCCGGCTATTAGCGCTTATTCCGCGGCTTATATATAACAAGTTGCGCTATGGACGCTATTTGGATGTCTTTGTCGCACATGCGGCGCCGTTCGGTATTCACGATCGCAAAGACCCTTGCCATATCGGTTTTAAATGTTTTCTATGGTTTATGAAAAAATTTACTCCCCGCTACTTTTTACACGGGCATATCCACCTGTACGATTTACAAACGCCGCGTGTAACCGCTTATGAAAAAACAATGGTGATAAATGTTTTTAGTCACTATCTTTTAGAATTTGAAAATCCTGCTCGGTAGAATCCGAAAAGAGACTGCCGGGAGCGAATGTATCCGGAGTATGATACTTGCAGGTGCGGCTGTAAAAAGTGTAAAGCACTATTAATCTGCTAATGCTGCTACCGGATCCAGCCGGGCAGCCTTTATTGCAGGGCGTAACCCAAAGAAAATGCCGATCGTAATAGAAACAACAAAAGCAGTAACCGAGCCGGGAATATTCGGGCTAAAGACCATTTCAAATTGAGCTGACTGAAAAACTTTTTGCACCAGCACTATACTTACGCCTCCGCCCAACAGCATACCAAGTACTCCGCCGGTTAAACTGAGCGTTGCAGACTCGATTAAGAACTGATTACGGATCACCTTTTCACTTGCCCCCAGCGCCTTACGGATGCCGATTTCTTTTTTCCGTTCTGTTACGGTAACGAGCATGATATTCATAATATTGATGCCGCCAACCAAAAGCGACATAACGGCAATCGCGGTGAGAATTGCACTTATCAAAGTAATTTGAGCCATAATATCATTCAATAATTCCTTGTACGAAAATGTCCAGAGCGAATTCTGCATTTTTGCAAAGTCATCGGAAAAGGCTTTGATCTGCGCAACCGCTTCATCAATATATGCGGCATCATAAAGCTGTACCGCGGCTGAATCCGAATCGTTTTTTCCAATCCCCATATCTTCTGTAACAAATGAACGGGGAATAAAAAACGCTTCGGTATTGCTAAAAGTATCATTTGGTTTAACCACGCCGCATACTTCAAACGAAAACGGCAAAAAGCGTAATCTGCCTCTGTTGCGGTATGCAACCGTAACGGCGACGTTTTTCCCAATGGCATTGCCTTCAGGAAAGAGTGTATTCGCCTCGCTTTCACCCAGGATAATCTTATGCCGCCTGTTTGCAAAATCATCAAATGTAAAGCCTTTTCCATAAAGCAATTCGTAATTATTCGCTTCGAGCCAGCCGTGTTCAATACCGCTGATCCGCTTATTTTCCAGCGTGAGCGCTTTCTGCGATACAGCGGCTGAAAAAGAATCGCTATAAAATACATTTTTGATAAGCGGTACCGCTTTCTCCAATTCGGCACGGTAGGTTTCCGTAAAGGTGATACTGGGCTTCCGTGTTTCAAAGTCCCACCGCGGTTCAATTTCAATAATATTCATCGTATCTAAATTGAACATTTTTTTCATACTGACTTGCATGGAGCTTCCGATATTGCTGATAATCGTAACAACCGTAACACCGATTGCAATTCCCAAAAGAGACAGCACTGTCCGCAGTTTTTTAGTACGGAAATTATTGAACGCATTGATAAAATCTTCCCACATGGCTATTCCTCCAACGCCTTAACCGGATCGAGTTTTCCGGCTTGCCATGCAGGATATAAGCCAAAAAAGATTCCGGCGGCGGCTGAAATCACAAAAGCCAATAGCGCACCCTGCATATTAAATGAAAGAATAACATCTCCATCTCCGGAAAACAGCCGCAGCACCGGCAAAATAGCGGCAAGGCTGATCAAAAAACCTACTGCAAGTCCGATTCCCCCGCCGGCAATGCTGAGCGCAGCCGATTCTGTTAAAAACTGAGAAAGAATAGCTCCTGTCGTCGCCCCTATTGCCTTCCGTATACCGATTTCCTGCCGCCGCTCCGCAACGGTTACCAGCATAATATTCATAATTCCAATGCCGCCGATAAGCAGCGAGAGTCCGGCAATTCCGGACAGTACTGCAGAAATCATCGCCAGGCTTCCCTGTATTTGCTGCTGCATAGATGCCGGCGACCATACCCGCACTGCATTTGACGTATTTGCAAAGGCATCGGAGACTTCTATAATAGCTGCTTCTACCGCTTTAAAATCCGTTACCGTATCGTAAACCTCTACTTCGATACACGCTCCTTCATTTTTATGCCCCAGCTGGCGTACCAAAAAGGCACGGGGGAGTAATACATACCTGCTTATTTGCCCCATTGCGGTCTTTTGGTTTTTTAGAACCCCTTTAACCGTACAGGTAAAAAGCAAAGGAGCTGCATTTCCATTAGGAACCGAGAGCGAGAGCGTCTTTCCTACCGCATTTCCTTCGGGAAATAATCCCTTTGCAATGTCTTCTCCAATAATAACTTTCCGGGCGCCGCTTATAAAATCAGAAAGCATCAGCGGTTCTCCATATTCAAGTCTCCATTTATTCGCTTCTATATAACCGTAGTCTATCCCGAAGCATTCTTTGCTGCCTGCACTCAGCCGCCCGCGCTGTACCGTGGCGTTAAAGGCATCAAATAAAAACGTATTCTTTATTTCCGGGATTTGCTTTTGGAGAGCTTCCGCATATCGGTTATTAAAAATAATGTTACGGTTCCGCCATGATTGAGGCCTCACACTCAAGATTGAGTTGCTTAAATCTTTAAACTCCTGTGCAATACTCGCCTCCAGCGAGCTGCTTAAATTCATGGTAATCACAACTGAACTCACCCCGATCATAATTCCTAAAAGGGAAAGCAGCGTGCGCATTTTGTTCTGCCGGAAATTTTGCAGAGCCGACAGTATATCTTCAAACATAAAAATGCCCCTGAGTTGAAAACAGTATATCCATATCCGTAATACTTCTTTGAAAAAGAGCTTTACAGAGTGTATGCTGATAATGCCGAAAAGGTCTATCCTGCATATTTCTAGCATACTAAAAAATTCCACGAGGAAAAAGAGCGGATTGTCTCCTTGATATATTTTTCACAAAATGCGTTTTTTCTCTTGACATCTTAAGGGGGGGGGGGGGGGTAATATGGAAGAAAGTCATACACTATGACGACCGTTCATCGTATGGTGAGCGTACTTGTAATACCGGTGCATTACTGCATTATGGTAAGGAGTTACAAATGAAAAAGAATCTTTCATTATTTGCTTTGTTCGCGCTTATTATAGGAAGCGCCTTATTTATGAGCAGCTGCGGCACAAAGCCGAAAGCAGCCGAAGTTTGGGAGCGTGATATCCTTGGTGTTAAAAACTATTATTGCTTTTATAGCGAAGGCGGAAAGGATAAAGTCGCTGTTGCTATCAATGCAGGAGGAAAACTGGCTAAAGTGTCCGGTCTTTCCGGTGAGTGTGTTTGGAGCGGATCTACAGTCAAACTGCCGCCGCTGTCTGTTGCACATGATTTTAAAATTAGCGGCAATACGATGACCATTTCACTCAAGAGTGTTGAGGTGATGAAATTAACGAAGGTTACTACTAATAAGCCTACGGCAAAGGAAGTAAGAGACGCTAAATAAAGCGCTTTTTGTAGACAGTCTTAATAAACCCATTAGAAATGTATAGCAATCAAGCGGCTGTTTGTCTTCGGCAGACAGCCGCTTTTTATATATCTTAAGGAAGCTTTCCGTGTATGCTTGAAAAAAGCCGGAATAGTGATAAGATGAATGCATTATGGATAGAAAATATCTTTTGTTAATAGATGGAGACAATATCTCTCCCAGTTTTTTAGAAGCAATTATTACCGAAGTTTCCAAAGAAGGCGAATTGCTGATTAAGCGTTTATACGGCGATTGGACAACCCCTAATATGAACGGCTGGAAAGCCTGGCTGGAAAAAATACCGATTAGACCGGTTCAGCAGTTCCGGAATGGTCCGAATGCAACGGATAACACCATCATTATGGATGCCATAGAGCTTGCTAATACCAATAAAAGCATCAATGCGGTCTGCATTGTTTCAACCGATTCCGATTATTACAGTCTTGCGCTCAAGCTGCGGGAATACGGCTTGTATGTACTTGGCATAGGAAAACAAAATGCAAAAGACATCTGGGTCAATGCTTGCAATGAATTTAAGTATTTGGAAAATCTTGATAGTACTACGGAAGAAACAAAGCCTCAAGATTCCCCGTTCGATTCCCTTGAAAAACTCATCAGCCATGCCTATAAAAATTCACGCACTACGGAAGAAGGCTGGGTCAGCCTATCAGATTTAGGAAAGTCTATTAGGCGGACAATGCCGGGCTTTGATCCGCGCTCCTATAACCACAATACCCTGCGGGAAATTCTTGAAGCGCTCTCCGATGAATATGAAATGACAGCTGACAAACTTGTTCCGCCCAATCACTGGATTAAGATGCTGGAACGGCAGAATACCGGTACACTCACCGGACGTATTAAGCGTTTTAAGGAAAACTGGGGAATTATCGAGACGGCTGATCATGGTGATTTTTATTTTGTACTGACGAATCTTACCAAATCTTCCCGGCGCAAAAAGATAACGGAAGGCATGAGTGTACGGTTTAAGGTCTTTAAAGAACCCAATCCCCGCGGAGAAAACTCAGCGGAAAAAAACGGCAAGGCAATGGATGTAGAGGTACGGTAACTTCTATAGGTTTTTAATATCCTGCCGATACTAGAAGCACTATGGTTGTATCTTTGCCCCGAAAACTTACCCTATTTCTCTGTACTGCGCTGCTTTCTACAGCAGTTGTCTATCCTTATGATGCAACGAATCCGGAAAAAAATGCAGGACTTTCGGCGGGACAGGTTGAATGGAAGCCGGTATTTCCCCGTGCGCTCTTTCTCAATAAGAGTGAAATAAGTGTGATGGAGACAGGCGGTTTGGCGGGGGGGCCTATCGAGTACCATGATATTCTGAAAAATCAAGAGCGTGCAGCGCAGGGGTTGCAGTCAGTACTGCTGAATAATGATGTATTTGCATTGTACGGGAAGCCGAATGCCCGCACCATGGGAATACTGGGGCAATATTCACTGACAGAGATAGAACCGATTATGAACGAGTTTGTCAAGCTTTATGACGCAGCAAACGGCAGCCGCTCCATTATTCCGGCATTTTATATCATCTACGGAACCTGTTGGCCTGAAGGAGAAATCGGCATTCTTTCAACAGATATTGTTGAACAATATATTGCCTTTGCGGCAGAACGCGGCTGGTATGTTTTTCTTGATCATCAAATTGGAAAATACTCGGTGAGTGAGGCTATGAAAAAACTGTTGCCGTTTTTGAAATACCCCAATGTTCATCTCGCTCTTGATCCTGAATGGCGTACCACGAAGCCTATGCAGGAAATCGGTTCTGTTGCAGCGGAAGAGGTTAACGAAGCGCAGCAGATTATGCAAAATTATATGGTTGAGCATGGAATAGGCGGGCGGCGTATGCTGGTGATTCATCAGTTTAATGCAAAGATGATAAAACAGCGTTCTCTCGTAAAAAGTAATTATGAACGGGTACAGCTTATTCATTGTTCGGATGGCTTTGGTCCGCCGAATCTAAAAAAAGAAACCTATGCGTATAATGCAGCGGCAAAAAATATTCCGCTTAAATCGTTTAAGCTATTTTTAAAACCGATGGTTGAAGGAGCCGGATACGATGTGCCGATTATGAAACCCGAAGAAGTGTTTAAACTTAATCCGCGCCCGTATCTCATTATGTATCAATAGGGTAACTGATAATGAAGGGAATCTCTACAAATCTAACTAAGTTGTTAGAGATGCCCGAGAGCTAAAGTTTTTAGACGTCTGCTGGAATGTATAGATAAAAATGTAAGAAAATGCGATAAGGCTGCTAATTGTGTTCAAAAAAACTGGACAATCGGCTTAAAGTCAGCTACACTGTAGGCGAATTGCTCATTTTAAAAAGGAGTCCATTATGAGTGCAAAAAAAATCGGTTTACTGCCGCGTTTGATCCTTGCGATTGTTGCCGGTATTATTCTCGGTACCGTAACGCGTTCAGGTCATTTGCCGCTGCCTGTTCAGGTTTTAGCAACCTTTAACGGGATATTTGGTAACTTCCTCAGCTTTATCATCCCGCTGATTATTATCGGGTTCGTTATTCCCGGTATTGCCGACTTAGGCGCTGATGCCGGAAAGCTGCTTGCCATCACGGCGGGTATTGCATACGGTTCAACCCTGCTTGCAGGAACACTGGCGTTTGCAACCGATTCAGTATTCTTCCCGCTTTTTCTCAGCTCTCATGCTGACATTTTCTCTCATGCGAATCCTGAAGATGCCTTGCTGCCCGGTTTATTCGGTATTGATATGCCGCCGCTTATGGGTGTTATGACCGCATTGATTTTGAGCTTTGTTCTCGGTATCGGTATCGCAGTAACGCGCTCCGAAACCTTAAAGAACGTTGCACGGGAGTTTCAGAATATCGTCGGTAAAGTTATTGAAGTTATCATTATTCCCTTACTGCCGATTCATATTTTAGGTGTGTTTACCAATATGACACATGCCGGACAGGTTGGGCTTATCCTCAAGATATTCATCAAAGTCTTTGCTATCGTTATTGCGCTGCATGTTATTATGATTTTGATTCAATATACGATTGCTTGTCTAGTTTCAAAGCGGAATCCTTTTACATCTATTAAAAAGATGATCCCTGCGTATTTTACCGCGCTCGGAACCCAGTCTTCTGCGGCAACCATCCCGGTTACCCTTGCTTCTGCAAAGTCAATCGGAATCAAAGAAAAGATTGCAGACTTTGTTATTCCGCTGTGTGCAACCATTCACCTGGCAGGTAGTACCATTACCTTGACAAGCTGTTCCATGGCTATTCTTATCCTGCATGGTCAGACTGCAAGCCCCGGTGTTATGCTTCCGTTTATCGCTATTCTTGGTATCGCAATGGTTGCAGCGCCCGGTATTCCCGGCGGTGCAGTTATGGCAGCGCTCGGTTTTGTGCAGTCCATGCTCGGTTTCAACGACACGATGTGCTCACTGATTATCGCACTCTATATTGCACAAGACAGTTTCGGTACGGCATGTAACGTAACCGGTGACGGTGCAATCGCAATTTTAGTAGACGCTATTTCAAAAGATAAAGAATAAACCACGGTTGTATCTTTACGGGGCTGTCCAATAGGGCAGCCCTGTTTTATATGAGAGGCGCATATATGAAGAAGACAAAGATTGTCTGTACTATTGGTCCAGCTTCCGATTCGGAAGAGACGCTGCGGGAGTTGTTTAAAGCAGGACTGAACGTCTGCCGCATCAATTTTTCACACGGCACGCATGAACAGCATCAGGTTCGTATCGACCGTATTAAAAAAGTTCGGGATGAGTTAAATCTTCCGATTGCGATTATGCTTGATACTAAGGGACCGGAAATCCGGCTTAAAAACTTTGGAACAGGCTCTGTAGTGCTCACAAAAGGTCAGCCGTTTACCCTGACTACCCGTGATGTTACCGGCGATGAAACTATTTGCAGCGTAACCTATACCAATCTTGCAAAAGAAGTGCAGCCGCGTGATCGCATTCTTATTGATGACGGTTTAATTGAGCTGCGGGTTGAAAAAATTACCGATAGTACTGATATTCTCTGCACCGTTATGAGTGATGGACCTGTTTCAAATCATAAAGGTATCAATATTCCCGGTGTAAAGATCAAGTTACCGTTTTTAAGCGAACAGGATATTTCCGACTTGAAGTTCGGTGTTGAAAATGGTATCGACTTTGTTGCAGCCTCGTTTACCCGCAGTCCTGCAGATATTTTAAGCATCCGCAAAGTATTGGAAGAAGAAAACGGTCATCACATTCACATCATTGCAAAAATAGAAAATCAAGAAGGTGTGGATGCTATCGACAAAATACTGGAAGTTGCAGATGGCATTATGGTTGCGCGGGGCGATTTAGGGATTGAAATACCGCCGGAACAAATTCCGCTTGTGCAGAAAATGATTATCCGGAAAACCTTGCGGGCAAGCAAACCGGCAATTACTGCAACCCAGATGCTGGAATCGATGACGCACAACCCGCGCCCTACCCGTGCAGAGGTTACCGATGTTGCCAATGCTATCTTTGACGGAACCAGCGCAATCATGCTTTCAGGAGAAACGGCAGCGGGAAAATATCCGGTAGAAACGGTTAAAATGATGAACCGGATTGCTATTACAACCGAAAACTCTTTAAACTACGATAAGATTCTGAGCGCTGTTGCACGGGAGCACTCTCTCACTATCACCAATGCTATTGCTCATGCAACCTGCTCTATGGCGCTGGAAATGAATGCACAGGTCATCATCACGGCAACGTCTTCAGGAGAAACCCCGCAAGCGCTGTCAAAATACAAACCGAAAGTGCCGATTGTTGCAGTTACACCGGTAGCAGAAACAGCGCGGCGGCTTTCGCTCAACTGGGGTGTGTATCCCATTATGGCTCCGTATTTTCAGTCAACCGATGAAATGTTTGAACGGTGTATCAATGTTGCAAAAGAAAACGGTTTTGTACAGGAAGGGGAGCTTGCCGTCTTAACAGCTGGAGTTCCAATCGGCTTGGTTGGTTCTACAAACTTACTCAAAGTAGAAACTGTTGGAAAAATATTGCTGAAAGGCAAGGGCACCGGTATTCAGTCGGTTGTTACCGGCAGGGTAAAGGTTATTCATACGGAAAAAGATTTATTGACTGATTTTGCAGACGGAGACATTATCGTAACAGAATCTACCAATGATCTGATGAATTCGTTTATTGAGCGTGCCGGCGCTGTCATTACGGAAAACAGCAGTTTGAGCGGTCATGCCGCACTAATGGGAATGACGCTTTCAAAGCCGACGATTGTCGGAGCCGGTGAAGCGACCTCAGTATTAAAAACAGGCGATATTATTACCCTCAACGGCAAAACCGGTGTTGTGGTAAAGGGAACCGCTACTATTTACTAATCATGTCTTTAAAATGCGGCAGCTATCAAGAGAAATTGACGGATAGCTGCTGTTTCTATCTTTTATTATAGTTCTTTTCCGGGCATCTCTAAACCTCTAACAGAGCTTTTAGGGATGCCCTATTTTCAATCACATCCCTAAGATTATCAGTTCAGCCGCAGCTCATGAGCGTATTACTTATTGATATACATACGCGAACAATTTTTTAACTTTTTTTATTTTTTTCTCAAATTTTTAGCCATTTTTGCCTCCACGCTTTATAGACATAACAGCATCGACCACAAGGAGGTTTCTATGCAACAACAAATATGGACAAAGTTCATAGCACGGATGAAATGGTATACCGTGCCGCTTCTTTTTATCGCTGCTGTTGTGAGCGCCGGATGTCAACAACCGGCAAAACCGCTGGTAACGGAAACGCAGCAAAAAAAAGCGATAGAATTGTCTACCGGATCGAAAAAAGAAAAGAAGCAGGGAAAAGACAAGAGCAAAAAAGATGGAGAGAACAAACAGACTGAAAACCAGCAGCCGAATAATTCCGGTGTAGGAGCATATCAAGGGTTTACCATTCCTGATACCTTGTCTCGGTCTCCACAAGAACTTCGCAAAATGATCATACAGGAAACACAGCGCAGTGAATCCGAGATGAAACTGAATGCTCAAGGGCAGGTAGTCAAGTATGTCGAAAAAGAAATTGAATATGACATTACGGCAGCCTTTAAGGACAATATTTTGCTTGATCCGGCACATAATTCAATATATCCGGGGGCTGTGCTTGTTGGAAGCAGTATTGATAAAGGCAGCTATCGCGAAATTAGCCAGGGACGCAAGCGGGAAGCAACGATTTCCTTTAGTCTTCAAGGTGTAAAAGATAAAGAAAAGGGCGGTCAAGCAGGAATAACTTCCGGCAAAATCATTCCGACTTTAGCAGCATATAGGAAGCTGCACAATGAAGTGCTTAGCCAGCATATCACCTATCACGCTTCGGCTTCTTTAAGCTATGAAGAAACAGAAATTAAAAACGAACAAAGCTTTGATACTCAATTTAAAGTGGGAGTCGGTTTTGCTGCAGCAGGTATTAAAAGTAAGATTGCTGCCGGATTTAAATTCAAAGATGGTGATAATCTGCATCGGCACCTTATTAAATTCGTGGAGACATTCTATACTGTCGATGTGGATCAAGAGAATGTACCGCTGATGCTTGACATTCCTCGCGAAGTTGCCGGCGAGCGGATACCGGTATATGTATCATCGGTATCCTACGGGCGTATCGCGTATCTGACTGTTGAATCCAAGAAAACATGGCAGGAATTAAAACCGAGTTTTGAGACGGTCTTAAAGCGTGGAACAACTAATATCGGTGATGTCGATCTTAATGCGGCGATTAAAGAATTGCAAGACAATGCTGTTATTACCATCAATATTATTGGCGGAGGCAGTCAAGCAGTTACTAATGTGGCACAATTTCAGAGATACATCGTAAACGGAGGCTTCTCTTCCGGTAATCCGGGGCAGATTATTAAGTATCAGCTGCGGTTCTTAGATGACAATGCTCCCGCGCATATTAAGTATGGCGGTTCATACAAAACGGTGGAGCGGAAAGAAATTCCGGCAGAAGGATACGAAATAAGTGCAACAGTTACCAATGTAAAATTAACATGCAAGGATTTTCATAGTGCAAATGTTGTTGGTACTGTAGGCATACAGCCTCAAGGCAGAAAAGACCTCTGCAAAATGATATTTCAGCATGATGGTACATCGGGGCACCCTAAATTGGCTGTGATAAACCAAGAAGCAAAAACCCCGCAAAAGCTGACTCAATCCATTGTGATTCCGCAAAACGTGTCTACGGCAGAATTGGTGTTTGAGATACGAACAGAAGTTGGCTCTGAAGCGCCGCGGCGGTTTACCACAAAGAATCCCGTTGATGATAAGCTAAAGAGCATTTCCGGTCTGACTCGCAACAAGCTGGAACCTATAACACTGTATCGTGAAGGTTTTCCGGAGGAAACCTTAACTTTTGATATTAAATTTGATGTAAAGAAGGTGCCGTAAGGAAATACATAACAAACAAATACCCCCGATGCTCAGTCTCGGGGGGAGTGATTCGAAAAACCTTTTTTAAGAATATGATGATAGCCTGAGGCGGGAGTTTTTATAATTATAAACGGAGTATCAGCTATTCTTGAGCGATGGTGCGCAAAGCGGCAGATTCAGCTGCATATCCGTGTCGGTGATGAGTGAGTACGCATAGCCTTGCTCCGCGAGGAATTTTTGGCGATGATCGGCGCATTCTTCTTCTACGGAATGGCGGGTTACCAATGTGTAAAAAAACGCATTCCGTTCTTTGGGACGGAGAATACGCCCCAACCGCTGAGCCTCTTCCTGCCTGCTGCCGAAGGTACCGGAAATCTGAATAGCAACCGAAGCATCCGGTAAATCGATTGCAAAATTTGCTACCTTAGAGACCACTAATACGCTGATACTGCCGCTCCGGAACGCTTCGTAGAGGGATTCCCGTTCTGCATTCGGGGTTTTACCGGTAATGAGCGGCGCATGTACGGCTTCCGCAATCTTTTTAAGCTGCGTGATGTATTGTCCAATGATTAAAATCTGATCTTCCGAGTGCCGCATCAGCAGCTGCCGGGCAACCTCGATTTTTGCTTCATTTTCGCTTGCAATCCTATGTTTTTCCCGTAACGGGGCAGCAGCGTATTCTATTTCTTTTGAAACCGGCAGCGGTATTCGTATTTCCGTGCAATAGGCGTGTGCAATCCAGCCTTTTTCTTCCAATTCCTTCCACGGAACATCATACCGTTTGGGACCAACCAAACTGAATACATCCCCTTCGCATCCGTCTTCCCGGATCAGGGTTGCCGTTAAACCGAGCCGCCGGATAACTTGCAGCTCTGCGGTAATGCGGAACACCGGAGCAGGTAGTAAATGCACCTCATCATAGATAATCAGCCCCCAATTCCGCTCACGGAAAAGGCGGAAGTGCGGAAATTCCGATTCAGTGTCCGGTCTCCATGTTAAAATCTGATACGTTGCCACGGTAACCGGTTTAATTTCTTTGCTATCGCTTGAGTATATGCCGATACAATCGTCTTCAAGACCGGTTTTATCGAGTAATTCGCGTTTCCACTGATACACTGCAGCAGTATTGGTAGTAAGAATGAGCGTATCGGTGTTTAGCATCGACATCACCAGCATACCGACGATTGTTTTTCCAGCTCCGCACGGCAAAACAATGGTGCCGAACCCCGTTCCCGGCCCCTTATCGCCGGTAAAGGCGTCCGCTGCTTCCCGCTGGTAATTACGGATGCTAAAGTCCATGCCTTTCTTTGTTTGTGTTCGTAAGGGAATGGCAAGCGGTGCTCCGTCTTTCAGCGGCACTTGATCCCGTACCGGCCAGCCCATTTTAAGCAGAACCTGTTTTACCGTACCGCGATTTAAAAGCGCAATCAAAAATGAGTGCGGTTTTTCTGCTGCAAGTAAGTATTTTGAAAGCTTAGGAGCCGCTTTCAGCTCTCGATAGATACGTTCGCTTTCCGCAGTAAGATATAAAAACGCAGGGTCTTCGCATGCTGTCAGGGTGATTTTGCCATATCTGCCGAATGTTTCTTCAATCCAGCTAATAACAGCAGGGGGAACATCAAAACGGGCGAATCGCTGCAGCGTTGTGATAATTTTTTCGGCTGTCAAACCCGCGCTTGCTGCATTCCAAAGCGACAAGCCGGTGAGCCGATAGGTATGTAAATGTTCCGGAGATTTTTCCAGTTCGGCAAAGGGAATGAGCGCAAAACGGGCTTCGAGCGCATCAGGACTATGTACATCGAGCAATATGGAGCGGTCGCCTTGGATAATCAGCGGTAATAGTGGATTCGGCATAACGGGCTATTGTACGGTATCGGGACAATTTAGTCAAACTGCTTATTTTTATATCCTGTTGGGAAAATGAGCTGCCATTTGCTTTGAAAGCATCTGAGTATCCGTATGTTTATTCAGAAGAAAATATGAAATATCTGCGTAATAGTATAAATCAGATTGAAAGTGGATATAAAAATGAAAGATTTTGAACTGCTGAAGCAGATACAAGTAATACAGCTCGAACATTCTGAAAAAGGCTACCGCAAGATATGGCGAGAAATCAAAAGGCAAGGAGAAGAGGCAACAGAAAAACAACTCAGACGTGTGATGAAACGATTTGGAGTGATGGCGGTGTTTCCAGGTAAAAACCTGTCAAAAAGCTGTAAACGGCATAAGAAATATCCATATCTACTGAAAACCTCCTAGCGCTTACAGCAGGGACTTGATTATGAAGTTCTCGATGATATGTATCAAAGCTTCCGGTCGGAAAAGCCGGATAGAAATATGGCTGCTTAAATACACCTTAAATAAATTATTTTTTTGTATTGACAAAAGGGCGCAGTATACATTTTTCACTTTCTTCTATGGTTTATGGCCATTTTACTCCGAGATGCCAAGCTCGCTCTTTGGGATTTCGTTGCCGTCCTTGTCGTAATATAAAGTACTTATTACGCTCGCGTTTTCATCTCTGTACTCAATGATTCTATATACTTTTCCCTTGTAAAGTTGTTTTTCATAGTATTGCTCAGAATACAGTTCCTTTCTTTCTTTGCTGTATTTACTAACATATTTTGTAAACAGTGTACTTCTTTTTGTTATATCTAAATAATATTCATGAAAATAAGTTCCATCCGGGTTTTCTGTATTTATTTGTTTTAATAATCCATGTGGGTTATTTTCATAGATAGCTATTTGCAAGTAAGGATTATCATTTTCATAAGTATAGTCTGGATATGAATAATAATTCTCAAGAGTTTTCAGTCCATCTGGGTGAGTTTTGTAGTCTGATTTGACGTATGTAATTTGATTGTTATCATATTCAAAATATGACTGTGAAAGCCTCTTATTTTGATTGTAATATAATGTTGATTTTACCTTGCTGTTTCCGTCTAAAGTGAATGTCTCCACAGCCTTTTTCAGATTTTTAATATTATTCGGCTTGAAATCTGAATCAAGCTCAACAAAATATTCATCACCTTCCTTTTCCCATAACGAATCGGCAGTATCTTGTAAAATAAGAGCTGCGGCAGCAACTGTGCATGTTTTTCCGTCAGGAGTTTCTATATCTATCTTTGTAAAGGGATTTAGCTTTACGCGCCTAAACAATACACGGCTATTTTTCTATAAAAATCCTTATCGTTGTCATAATTTGTTTCGGGAAATAGTTGTTCGAATATCTTGTAAAGCGGCATTATTCCTTTAATCATACTGCGAATTCAAGACTTTAAACAGTGAGTAGTTTATCTTTGACAAGAGTGGTTCAAAATCAAATTTATAGATAGGTAGTAAAACTATTAATAATGGTATCGTACTGTTTACTCCAGCGATCATAGGTCCAATTACTGTTGTCCCCTTTATTTGCCTCGTAATCTTTCCATCTTTGAGTTTTATGCTCAGGAGTTCCTGGTATTAAGTTTTCAGTAGTATTTTTTTGAGAAGATTTATTGATAATTTTATCGGCAGTTTTTTTATTTTTTTTAATCTCCGAATCGACACTGTGGATGTTTCCATCCTTGTCAACTTTAAGCTGCTCCAACTTGCCTGCCATACCTTTCTGTCTTCGTAGGCCAAGCGTGCCGTCCTGGTCATGTTTTATTTGCTTATTGGATAGCGGTCATAGTCTTCTTAAAATCTTCATACATCTTAAATACTATATAAAAAATGTCATCTAAATCTTCATACGAACTAAAAAATGGAGGCATTATTTTATAGTCCGGATTAATTATTAGCCTTGAATATAAACTCCAAGGGGAACCTAAAAGTAACTCGCCATTTTCTTTAACCACCCAAACTAAATCAGCAGAGCCATCGCGAAGAATAATATGAAACCCAAACGCAAGGTTTCCGGCTTGTTCTTCTTTAATTTTAAAAAATTTTTCTTTTGTATCAAACAATGGCTTATATCCCAAACCTGCTATTGTTTCCATGACTTCTTCGCCGTCAATATAAACAAGCCTCTTTGCTGACGGCGTTCTATCAGAAGCATACTTATGGGATAATGCTTCATAGCGTTTTATAAAATCAATCCTTATCAACGCTTCTTTTATTTTGGGATTTAATTCCGTCATTCTCATTCCTCCGTAAATCTTATGACTACATTATATTCTTTTGCAATATCTTTGTAATGTTCAATGCCGCTTATATTAGCATTTCTTGCTGGTATTTCAAAAATATAATTACCTTCCAGAATTTTTTCATTCAAATCAGGATATGCATTTGAGCTCATTTTTGTTCCAATAGAATATTTTTGAGAAAATTCTTTCAAATATCCTCTGTAAGTTTCTTCTGTTATTTTACTCAAATCCGTTGCTTTTCTTGAGATAATTTCTCCGATAATAGGATCATACGAATCTAGTCTTTTCCCGTTTTTCAAATGTATTTCATAATATGGATATTTTTTAGAAGCACGCACTTTTTTATTAAAATTATTTCCTCGTGCTACAGGAGATTCTTTAGTCCAATAATCACTTGCTTCTTTCCATTCCAAACGGTTTTTAGAAGTTTGTCCTTTCCGCATTTTTCGCTTTACATATGCTTGGTAGTTATTTTCCTGCGTCTGATTTTTAAATTTCCCTGTATTATCTAATAATTTTGTGTCTGCTCTAGTAATATTTTCAACATTATTGATGTTTTTTCCGATGGCGCTTTTTGCATTCTTGTAGTGAGGCTTCGGCTTTTGTTTTACCGGCTCAATCTTATTCCCGCCCTTTACACTCTTTACAGCACCTCAAGCTCTATAAATGCAATGCCGGTAATGTGCGCCGCTTCTATTGCTTGTTTTGCTGTTTCCGTGCAAACCAAAATAATCTTTTTTTCTGCTAAGCAAAAGAGATTATTTTCTTTAGGCAATATTTCTACCTTTGATTTATCCAGTACTGCTTTTTTTAAGTTAGTTACAATTTCTTTACCGGTTACATAGCTTATATCTTTTGTATACTCGGAATACTCTCAACTGAATACCTCATATTCGGGGAATATCATCGTATAATACATATCCCATAATTTTTTTCCGCGTAAATCCCGCTGTTTGCCTTGATAATACATTTGACTTTCTAAAGCTTCATAATCTTTGTTCAATGTTTTGATTATATCCAGCAAGCGTCTTGATACGAGGCGTGGGTACAATGTTACATAATCTTTTGGCTCATACTTATTCTGCACATAGTAAGGAATAGGCAGTTCATGAAGCTTCTCATACTTATTTCTCCAAAGTTTTTCATTACTCCATGAACTTGACTCCATAATATGCGGATCGCAATATTTTGTTGTTCCGATAGTTTTTTTGTCTACTTCATAATATTTCATATCTTGTTCCTCCTACTCATCAAGTATATATAGTTTAGCTTTTTCTTCTTCAAACCAAGTATTATAATTATCAAATACAGAAATATCATCAGTTGTTTGATTATCATACTTATAGTCTGCATTGAATTTTTTTGTTTTCGGTTCATACACAAGTTTCATCAATTTTGGTATTGGTTTATTATATTTTTCACAAAGGTTCTGTATTTTCTGAATGTCTTCATTTAAGATATCCAATACTTGCCCCTGACAATCTTTAGATACATCAAAGTCTGCTGACAAGCCAGCATTATTAAGTTTACTACACTTATATAAATTCAAATTAATGCAATAGAAATGTTGTGTTAAAATCATTCCTTCATTAGCTGCATAAATAAAAATCTTATCCGCAAGTCCTTGCGAGTACTCATTACAGATATCTACCATATCTGCCTGTAATGCTGAAAATTCATCTTCAAACATATTCATTACTCCTAACAAACTCATCAATCTGTTTCTTTACAAAATCGACGGCTTTATTCAAATTATCATTCGTGCTTGCGAGAACGCCTTTTATTTTGTTTCCGTATTTTGAGTTTTATTCGCGCGGAGGGTTTAATACCCCGACGCTCTGCGTCGTGATAAAGGGTATTAAAGCCCGACTGCAACCACCTCGTCAAAAATATACATCCTTGTACATTTTTGACTGCGAGTTTTTTACAAAGCAAAAAACTCGTTTCTGTTTGGAACCACCGGCATCCATGCCGGATCGTACACACAGTGCGAAACGTTGAGCACTGTGCCCCGACGCTCTGCGTCGGGGTTGTTGATTATGACTAGCCCTTCTCCCATTTGTCTTGAAGCGCTTGATCCCATTCAAACTCCATGTCGAAGCGTCCGTTTTTCTCAAGCGTGTACACGGCTTTGTTCCATTTATGTTCCGTGAGCATGGATTCTTGGAGTTCGAAAACACTATCCATTAAATCGCTTACCGTTAATACGGGAAATTTTAATTCTTTCGTTTCTTTACTTGACAAAACATATTCTGCCTGAAATGAACACATTTTTTTTAGGCTGGATTCGATTTTTACCGTTACTTTCTCCCATTCACCAAAAATATTCTTCTGAATTGCATTTCCTAATTCTTTATATAAGTCCATATATCGCCTCTTTAATTATTAAATATTTTTTGAATAGTATGTTCATTACCTACTTTATATTCAACTAAAAATCTTTTAGGTCTCTTATTAATGTCTCCATCATAGATTATTTGTATCTCAACTTCTACTTTTTTTCCAGCCCTTAATTCTTTCTTCTATTCATTCTCCATTGCCCGCCATTCGCCGTTATTCAGTTTGGCATTTTGCGGAATATAGTTTATCCGTTCGCCGGGGCCGTTGAAGATTCTTACGATAAGATGTCCGCCTTGATCTTCGCCTTTTACCCCGTCTTTTATTTCAACAGCCTTTCTTTGCTGATACATATTTCTATCTTTCGTTTCAAGTTTTCATTCTCCGCTTACTTTGCTTACGCGACCGGGATTTGCTGTCGTCAGACAATTTTATCTTTTGGTAGTCTGCTATATAAACCTAACTTTATAAAAAAGTATCTTGAGGGCCTATTTCATACGTTGGAAAAATTTGAATTCCTAGACCGTTTTCTTTATCCCAGTTTGCTTCACAGAGTAAAATCAATCTTCCATCTTGCTTAATAAATATTTCGGATAATTGAAGATCATTTTGAATTGTCCAGCTATCTTCAAGGTATGTATTCATATAAGAGTTGATTTCAGCATTAACCTTTGCCGTAATGTCTTCAATGTGCGAAAAAAAGTCCGATAGGCATCTTTCTTGAAGTGGAGTAATTTTTTCTGATTCAGAATAGGCATCAAATACAATTTGTATATTACTTTCTTTTTCAAAGAAGAAGAGGGGCATCTCATAGCACCATCCATATTCAAACTTTACATTTGCAATAATTTTCTCAATATTCATAGGTTATATTCCTTTGTATTTATTTATTTCTGAAATTCCACCTGCATGGAGAGTTTGAATATCAATCATATTTTTTACGGTATATTTATCTTCCAGAAGTTTACATAATCTGGAATGTATATTTTCTACTTTTTCTGCAAAATTTTGTTTTGCATTTTCAGAAGAAAAGCCTAGATATTTAAATTCTATTTGGTTATTTACATATAAACGTTCAAATTCAGTCTGCAATCCTTCTAACATGCCGCATAATGTATCATCCTTTTTAATTTCATCAATCAAGTCATTATCAATAAGACTGCCTTTTTCATCATAGATCCAAAGAGGATAACATTCATACTCCAGCATTAATCTTATTTCTTTTTTCATTTCTTCTCCTTCAATCCTCTATTGTAGCAGGGAAGCTGCGGTTCGTAATTTTTAGCGTTTCTATACCACTCTAAAAAGACGTCCTCAGTTATTTCCCCTCTTAGGTATTTATCGTATTCCCTTGCATAAATATTCGGTTTCTTTATATCCTCGACTATATGCCCCATATCCCATTGACCACTGCACAGAGACTTGCTATTCCTTTACCAACCCTTTTTCGACTAAGTAATTGTACGTTCGCGGATTTTCAAAAAAATCTCGCGTTTCCTCTGCAAGCACAAGGCAAGACATGCCGGATTTATTCTTCCAGTAGATATCAGGATTGTGTTCCAAAAGCAGTTTAAAAATATCAAAGCCCGGCCCGTTTGAGCGCGCAGTAGCTTTTATGAGCGGTGTGCTCTGCTGTTTATTACACTCATTAACATCAGCGCCTTTATCAAGCAGTATTTTAATCAGCTTGAAGACCTCGTTGTAATCCGTTGAATTATCATCGCACAAATAATGCAGCGCGGTATTGCCGCCGCTGTCTTTTAGGTTGACATCTATCCCCTCATTTATCAGGAACTCCGCTATATCCCATTTATGACCGGATAGCGCTTCATGCAATAAAGAAAATCCGTACCGATTTTGTTCGTTCAGTTTCGACTTGTCGTATTTTTCTAAAAACGCTTCAAGAGGACCATACATTGCAAGGGTATAGAGACCGGCTGTTTCGTAATTAACGCCTTCTACATAATCAATTTTCTTTGTCATTTGACTGCTCCTTATTATTTGTTTTCATTACTAATATATATCAACTTCTTCTATTCCCCTTTATGTCCTCTATTAAAGGGAATTGTTTGCGGTTCGTAATTCTCTGCGGTTCTGTACCACTTCAAAAACTCCTTTTCTGAAATATCGCCTCTGATAAAGAAATCGTACATATCAGAATATTTTTGATCTTCCAAATGTCCCATATCCCATTGCCCGTTACGAGGCGGCTTTTTAGAGATAACGTCTAATTAGCTCGGATAGCTTACAGTTTTCATGAATCGCCTCGACCATTTGCGCTATTTCAAGTGCGGTTTTTCCGGCTTTATTTTTGAGCGTAAAATCAGGATGCTGCTGACATAAAAACTCAACGAACGAACAATTCTCATGCCCTTGCACCCGTAAGATTGCCAATATTAAAACCGTGCTGCCTTTTTGATTTTGAATATTGATGTCCGCTCCGTGCGCCAATAACAGTTTTGCCGTTGTGATTGCTTGAGTAATATCATTAGTATCACAGAGATAATGCAGCGCGGTATTGCCGCCGCTGTCTTTTAGATTGACATCTATGCCCTCATTTATCAAAAACTCCACGATATCCCATTTATGACCGGATAGCGCTTCATGCAATAAAGAAAATCCGTACTTATTTCTTTTGTTCAACAGTTTCCTGTCAAACTTTTTTATAAATAACTCCAACGTTCCGAGTTCGGCTAAATCGTATGCATCCATTAAATCATAATTCATATTATTCCCCTTTGTGTCCCCTATTAAAAGGTATGGTTTGCGGTTCATAGTTTTCAGCAGTTCTGTACCACTTCAAAAACTCCTTTTCTGAAATATCGCCTCTGATAAAGAAATCGTACATATCTGAATATTTTTGATCCGGCAAGTGTCCCATATCCCATTGACCACTGCGCGGTATATCTCTGTTCCATGATACCGTACCATGCTCTGTACGTATATATTCCGTATTATTTTTACTAAAATAAAAATTCTTTTGGTCTTTCTTTGCATTTTCCCATACTTCTTTTATTTGCATCTCTCTATGATGCGGGCGGAGCTTTAGAAGGCGCACTCAAATCACCGGAATTTGTTGTTTACCCATCTAATAGAGTATTTTTTTCTCTTCTATTTTTATGTAAGCCGATTTCTCTAAATCTCGTTCCGTTATATTCCCACTCCCATCTGCGTGTCCTACATCTGAGAACTGGTTTCTTGCAAACATCGGATCGATTTTTGTGAGCGCCGCTTTGTCATAAGCATAGTTTGCGTTTATGAGGTGCCATACGCGACTTTTCTTTGTCGGCAGCAGACAACTTGTTGTACAGATTAGGCGAGTGCTCTGCAGAGGAGCTTTCTGCAGTGTGTTGCGAACCTCGAGTCCCGCCGGGAGTATTTGCCTCCGTCAGGCAATTTTATCTTTTGGTAGTCTGCTATCTCTTGTACATCAATGAATACTACAAAGAATATTGATTTTTAAATTCTTCATAATATTCACGAATAGATTCCTTTTCATCATCTGTTAATTTTTGATAGCGTTCGTTTATTTCTGGAATATATTTACGTGCATTATCTTGCGGCGACAGATACAGCATATTTTTCATTATATCGCCTAAGAGATAGGATTCTATTGGTTTTTCTCTGTGCAATAAGCATGGTAGAACGCGCTCAATGTCCGCAGGAACGATACAATCTATCAATAATGCCTGGAAATATGCATCAACTTCGTCCTGTTCCAAATACTCAAGAGCAATTTCTAAAAAACGCGAATACAGGAGTTCTGAAAGTTTTACCGCGGCTTCCTGCATGCTATCAAGATCATTACTGTTTCTGATAATATTTTCTAATTCAGTTGCAATCATTATTTTACCTCTTTTATTATTATAGTTGTGCAATAAGGACCTTCTATATTCGGTATCCACTTACTTTCGATTATGACATCTTTTTTCGTTCCCTTAAAACGACTTTCTATTGAAGTATTTTCAGCCGTAACTTTTTTGGCATCCTCCTGTGTTGTATCGTCATAGTCGTTTTTTAAGTTTACTTTGTATTCGCCCCCGGTTTTATCGGAGCTTTCCGCGCCTAAACAATACACGGCTATTTTTCTATAAAAATCCTTATCGTTGTCATAGTTCGTTTCGGGAAATAGTTGTTCGAATATCTTGTAAAGCGGCATTATTCCTTTAATCATACTGCGAATTCAAGACTTTAAACAGTGAGTAGTTTATCTTTGACAAGAGTGGTTCAAAATCAAATTTATAGATAGGTAGTAAAACTATTAATAAAAACTTGGAGGATTTATAATCATTTCTATGTTATTAGCAATCATTCCCTTTTTTTACGAAATATAAAAAGTCCAAGTTCTTCATACGGACTAAGCAAAACTCCGTATTTGTTAAATCCAGAAATAACCGGCATACCATAAAGCATAGAGTTTCCTCTCATATCTAAGCAACATTCCCATTTACCGCCATAATTTCTTCGTACCACTTCTCCTATATAACTGGCGACATCATCAAATAGCTCATGATTTTCATCGATATTCTTTTTAAGAATAAAATTCTCAAGGCTATCAAGGCTTTTTAGTGAAAAATCCCAATTATAGCTATTATCTTTTGTTGCATATTTAAGATGTTCAATTCTAAAATCGACGGCCAGCAAGAATTTATCGAATGTTTCTAAAAGTTCCTTTTTGCTTACTTTCCTTAAATCTGCCATAATAAACTCCTATTGGATTTTCTTTCCTATTATATATTTGATGCCATACTTATCCATAGCATTAAGTACGGATTGTGATGCACCATTTGCTCATCAACTGCATCTTTTAACTTTATTTATAATATTATGTATTCAGGTCCCACTTCGAAAAATTCGTAATTCTTAAAAGAAACGCATATATCGTTTTCTCTGTCATACCTAAAATAAAACAAAAATCCAAAGTAATCGACATCCGTATGCCGAGTGACAATAATTGCCTTCGGTATTATGAATTTGAAGATATTTTCGGGAATTTCATTGTTTGGAAATAATTCCTTTCGTTCTTCATTATGCATATATTCATATATTTTTGTTCTACAAACATCATACAATTCATTCAGTTTATTCTTTATAATGTTAAATATTCTTACTTGAGAATCTAAAACTTCTTGATTGCTATGACAAGCAAGAGAAACATCGACTTGAAAGCTTCTTCCCCAAATTTCAAATTCTTCCTTAAAATCAGAATCAATCATCAAATTTTACCTCCTTTAATTGAGTTTTTTGATTATTATTCATCTTTACAATTCCACCATTATGAGACATATTTCCATGTATCACAGAAGGAACTTTTTTCATCGTTTTACAATCAACTTCTTCATGCCATGTATATTTATTTTTCTCTCGCCACAATGTAACATCATCTGCTGTACAAGGTTTACCTTTTTTTGTTCTTAATAAAGCCAATGCTTTATCTGCAAATCATTACTAATTTGTGCTAAACGGTTATCCAAAAAATTTTCATAACTTTTCTTATGCCTTCCATTATGGCCGACAATCAACGAAAGGTTTTTCTTAGACTTTAATAAATCCTCTTTCATCGGCGGGCATTGCAAAAAGGGAAACTGCTTAGTATATTGTTGTTCCGATAGTTTTTTTGTCTACTTCATAGTATTTCATATCTTTATTCCTCCTAATCGCCAAGTATGTATAATTTGGCTGTATTCAATTGTCAGCTGTCCCTCTGGCTTTTTCCCATGCGCTTTTATTCATCATCTGGAGTTAAAGAATCCAAAAATGTATCTATGTCTTGCGCCAAGAATGTGACATATTTTTCTGGATTCTCTCCGTACTCAAATTCATGTGAATAATAATAAATCGCACCTTCCTCGCTAGCTCTTAAACTGTATGCAAAAATATCTCCGCCCAACTCATCTGCCAAAGGCACGAGCCAAGAGGGAAATACCCTTTCATCTCGTATTATAGACCATGTTTTTTCTATTGTTTTTCCTCCTTCACATCCAATTGAGAAAAAATAGTTTACTGCATACTCCCTGTCACTTCCGGCTAAGTGAAATATACTTCGCTCTGGATAACCACCGTTGAATTTTAAGTAATGCTTTTTATTTTTTTGGGCATGACAACATTGAACTTCGATTCAAATTGTTCCAAATCATCATCTGTCAATGAGCGTTTAGTATTAATAAACTTGTTTTCCATTTTCTTTTACTCCTACTTATATTGTATATTATAATACTTTTCATATTGTGCAACAGCACCTTTGTGAGGATATGTTGCCTTATGTGCATCGTATAATACTAATTGCATCGTACATTCACTAGTTTTGGGATTAAAATTGTCCAGATGATGCCAAGTATAATCTGCATCCAAAGTTTTACGAAGACTTTTAGGAATATTTAAATTATCATATGCCTGTTTATAATCCCCCGTGCGGCTTCCTGTCATTTTAATTTTGACAATTGCTTTCCTATTCTATAACGATTCGATTTTTATGCATATTTGCAACTCTTCGGCTTTTTCTAGCGCGTGCATGAATAATGCAATAAAGTCATCTCCATCACTAGTAACAAAATAATTAGACAAATCGGTAATTTCTTTGCTGATGTTTTTTCCCCATGGCGGAGATACAGTCAAATCATCTATATCCCATATAACCTTGTCAGGAGAAAAATCTTTTAGTTTTTCTTTTATGATTTTTAATTCCTTGATTGCGTCATTAATATGTTCAACTTCTAAGCTTCCGTTGTAAAGCTCATTCATAATAATTGGAAAATCAGCCCCCCATCTACCGTTTTCCAAGTTTCCTGCAATTGTAGAAAAGAATCCATGAAGAAAATCTCCGTTTCCAATTTGAAACCAATAAAAACCAACCTTAAATCCAACGGCCATGAAAAGCTCCTTTATCTATCAATATTGTTTGTTTTGTTCCTGATGGTAAATGATAAATTCTTTTGTTATATTGCTCTTCAATATTTCTAACTAAATTAATCTTTCCTGTTTCTTTTTCTAGATTATAATTTTTTGCATCAATACTTTTTGAAGTTTTATAAAAATCCGGTCTAATACTCCCTTTTGTACCATAAGGTACATCTTGACCATTTAGAAATGATTTTTGTTCTGCGTAATTTGGATAATCTTTTGCAACATCTAATTCAGATTGTCATCATGAAGGTCTAGAGTTTTTATTTTTATCCAATAAATTACCGCCCTTGACTTCCGCATCAACCTTAAAGATGTTTCCATCCTTGTCAACCGAAAGCTGCGCCAGTTTGCCTGCCATACCTTTCTGTCTTCGTAGTCCAAGCGTGCTGTCTTTTCTTGTGAACTTTTCATAGCCTTCGATTGAGCCGACATCATTGATGTTTTTTCCGACGGCGCTTTTTGCATTTTTGTAGTGAGGTTTCGGCTTTTGTTTTACCGGCTCAATTTTATTCCCGTATTTCAGTTCTCTTATGCTTTGTACTTTCCGGTAGGCACCGCGTTTCCGCCTTCGAGTTTAGCTTTTTCTTCTTCAAACCATTTATCATCATTATCGAATACAGAAATATCATCAGTTGTTTGATTATCATACTTATAGTCTGCATTGAATTTTTTTGTCTTTGGTTCATACACAAGTTTCATCAATTTTGGTACAGGTTGTTTATATTTTTCACAAATAGATTGTATTTTTTGAATATCTTCATTTAAGATATCGAGAACTTGTTCCTGACAGTCATCAGAAACGTCAAATTCAATATTTAACTCAGATTTGTTTAATTCCTGACAATCTAATACTTTATTATTTATGCAATAGAAATGTTGTGTTAAAATCATACCTTCATTAGCGGCATAAATAAATATTTTATCAGCAAGACCTTTTGAATACTCATTGCATATATCTACCATATCTGCCTGTAATTCTGAAAATTCATCTTCAAACATATGTGTTTTCTCCTATTATGTTTTTGGCGTTCCGGTAGGCTCCTCGCCTAAGTTTGCAAGTTTAGCTCTTTCCTCTTCAAACCAAGCATCATAATTATCAAAAACGGAAATCTCATCCGAAGTTTGATTTTCATATTTATAATCTGCATTAAATTTTTTTGTCTTGGGTTCATACACAAGTTTCATCAATTTAGGTACCGGCTGGTTATACTTGTCACAAACGGATTGAATTTTTTGAATATCTTCATTTAAGATATCCAAAACTTGTCCTTGACATTCTTTAGAAACATCAAAATTAACTTTTAATCCCGCATTATTAAGTTTGCTGCATTTATAGAGATTAAAATCAATACAATAGAAATGCTGTGCTAAAATTATTCCTTCATTTGCAGCATAAATAAATATCTTGTCTGTAAAGCCTTGAGAATACTCATTACAGATATCCACCATATCTGCCTGTAATTCTGAAAATTCATCTTCAAACATATGTGTTTTCTCCTATAAAATGTTAATTATTGTATATCGTATAAAGTATTTATATTCACCGGCACGGTATTTTATGTTCGGCTTTAGTTTTCCGTTTTCTCCAAACGGTTCGGTGGTAAACTTTTTATTTTCAAGTTTAAGATCGCCGGACTTCTTCTTCGATAAGCGCGATTTCTTCCCTTTTCCAAATACCCTCTCTTCAAACTCATCAATCTGTTTCTTTACAAAATCAACGGCTTTGTGCTAGGACTTATTTCATTGGCATTCCTAAATTGATAAACTCAGTCAATGATACTATCAGTCCAAAATCATTATCGATATAAATATCTTTTGGGAAATTATCTCGGCTTAGAACTTTTCTCACGCGTTCTGATGAAGTATATGTCATCATGATAATTGTCGGGTTAATAAACGGAAGCATAGGCATATCACCTTCAAACTCATCAATATTTGTCATTTGCTCATAAAAAATGTGATCATCACCAAAATCAACGCAATACCTGCCGTCCTCATCATATGAACAGACCATATCGGCGTGCTTCAATTTTTTTACAGTCTCTACATTAAATGTTTCATTTCCGATTAAGAATATCCATTTCATTTTGAATTACCTCATCTATAACTAATGATTTGCTAAATATTTAAGCAATTCTTCCATATCAGTAAAAGTTTGAAAACCATTTTGTCTAACATTTCTTAGAACAGCCGCAGATTGAGCGATATCAGGTGTGTACGATATTACGGTTTTCCCCGTTGCCTTTGCGGTACGAAGCATTTGAGCTGTTAGTCCCTTGGCAGAACCCGATTTTACTTGAATAACAATATCATCCAAATCTATATCTAAGTCTGTTATTATTTTTCCATCCGAACCTTTAATTATTTTTTCTACCGCTCGAACTCTTCCCGGATATTTTTTTCTATTGCATTAGCTAGTTCTGGAACATACTTATCTTTACCTGACCATATATGTTTCCCCGTTTCTTTTTTAATTCCATTCAGTGATTTATATTTCTGCGATTCGTTTGCGGCTGTTTTGACGGACTTCCCTCTTCCAAATACCCTTTCCTCAAACTCATCAATCTGTTTCTTTACAAAATCAACGGCTTTGTTTAAATTCTCATTCGCACTTGAGAGAATACCTTTTATCCTGTTTCCGTACTTTGAGTTGCCTGCATGCTCAAGCCATTTATAGACCGTTGCTATGGCTTCGTCAATGCTTGCAAGAAATCGCGTCTTAAACAGTTTGAACGCCTTATACGCATCTTCCGCGTCAAGTTTTTTGAGCAGCGTAAAAACAATGTCGTCGGCTCCCTTTATAACCGCCTTACAGCCGGCTTTTACAACATCCCCTGCATACGGTAAGCCTGCTTTTAAATTATTTCAGCAATGTCTTTTGCAATTCATCTTGAAATCTGATATCTTCTTCTTTAGTCATATCCAAAGCGGTCTCCTTAATTGAAAGAATACCATCAATATATTTTAGATTTCTATTTTTCTCCAGAACGGTATGTATTTTTTCCATGCCGATTTTATTAATGATAGCCGGAGACCAATAATTTATCCACTGAACGGTTGCGGGCAAACCCTCGTTCAAGTGCTTTCCATATTTTCTGGACAAAACTTTATTTGAAACGATTCCCCAATATGGTCTATAGGCAAGTACAAGTTTTTGAAATAAACTGCTTATCATATCTGCATCTTTTTTTGTATACAGATTTAACGCTAGTGGTACATTTACAATTATCGTATTAAAAAAACTTTCATTCTTATTTCCAACGGTAATCTCAAAACCGCATGATTCATGATCATTTATTGAAGAAAAAAAGGAGACGGAATATCCTAAATCTTCAAATACAGTGGCATCCTCTCTATTTACTCCATGCCTCAATACCGTCCTAAAATTTTCATAAATCCAATTAAATTTTTGAGCAGTCGCTTTCGTTTTACCGCTCAAAAAGTTCGGTCGTATTTCTTCAGGATATTGTTGAAAGACCATGAGAATTTCATATGTTTCTCTCGCAATTTCGTCAAAATCTTTGTCTATCTTTTCAGCTTTTTTCCATAAAAGTATTGAATGCCGCTGTATCATGTTTTTCTCCTTATTTTGGTGCTTGAAAAATTAATTGTATTTCTGTAATTCCCCTATCTATAAATAAATCTTGTACTGCATTTAAGCTTTCTTCTTTAGCAAAATACCATTGTATTTTTGCCCCTTCAGAAGCGGATATCTGTCTTCTTGCTTCCGATACTAGTGTTTCTTTTCCGGAAAACCATTCACAAAATTCACCTGTACTTTTATCTATAAACTGAGAATATTTTCCTTTTGCGTCTAAAAGAATTCCATCCTTCATTCCATCAAACTTTACGCCATTTTGTACCCATACTACGCCTTCTTTTCCTGTTACTTGCTTTTGATAATTTCTGGAAAACTCACTCATATTTTCATTAACCGTTTCCCACTTTCCACTTAATGAAGTTGAAATATCATTCTCTATTTTAATTGTTTTACTTTTATTTGTCTTGCTGTGTTTTCCAAATACTCTTTCTTCAAACTCATCAATCTGTTTTTTTACAAGATCAACGGCTTTGTTCAAATTCTCATTCGCACTTGAGAGAATACCTTTTATCCTGTTTCCGTACTGTGAGTTTTATTTTGGTTAGCTTTTCTCCCACTCGTCTTGAAGCGATTGATCCCATTTAAATTCCATATCGAAGTGCCCGTTTTTCTCAAGCGTGTACACGGCTCTGTTCCATTTGTGTTCCGGAAACATGGATTCTTGAAGCTCAAAAACAC
>NZ_JBQNBW010000016.1:0-41615 GCF_052169735.1 Treponema sp. | reverse complement strand
TTCATAACTGTCAACTCCTTCTTGACATAAATGTTTCAATGCATATACATGCAGGTGTTCCGAAAAATTAGACAACAGAGCTGCATGATCATACCTGCATAACAATATAGCATATAATTTGAGTTTTGTAAGGTATAGTTAATTCTTTCTTGTTTTTCATTAAACCTGTTCGGAAACTTTCGGTTCTGAAACAGGTCTATTCATACTGAATCCCTATCCGTAATCACTCTTAATCTTGACAGTATCGGTTTTAACATAGTAATATCGACAAGCAACGGATACAGCGCTATCAAGAAAGAACCGCATAAAGCCGATCTATAGGTGAGGGCTTCGGTATCCGTTGCTTGATAAATGAGAGGGTGGTATGGAAAAAAAACTGTCGTATAAATATTCAAAACAGCGGGAAGCGCTCTTTGCTCTTTTATGTTCTACAAAAACGCATCCTACGGCAGCATGGCTTTATGATAAGCTAAAAAAAGATTTTCCTCATCTCAGCCAAGGAACTGTCTACCGCAACCTGAATATTTTAGCTGAACAAAAAAGGATTAAGGTTATCACTGTTGACGGTACATTTGCTCATTTTGATGCTGATATGCGTGCGCATAACCATGTGATTTGTACCCGGTGCGGCAGAGTTGACGATGCTTTTATGCCGGCTGATGCCCACTGCGAGCAAGCAGCAGAAGCAGCAAGCGGATACCGCATCAGTTCGCACCGGTTTGATTTTTTTGGACTTTGTCCCGGCTGCCTTCGGGAAGAAGCAAGAACTAAGGAGGATATTGTTAATGAATAAAATACTAAAGAAAATAGCGTATATACTCTGTATTTGTTCCGTGTTAGCGGTGTTCGGCGCTTGTAAATCACAACCGGAACCTCAGCCTGAACCTCAACCGGTACAGCCTGCAGAACCGGAAATAACTCCGGAGCAAGAAAATGCCGTCAAATTATTAGATGAGCTGACAAAAGTGCGGGCACAAGCTGTAGAAGTCAATGCCGATAAAGCCTACCCTGCGGAATTTCAATCCGCTGATACTGCTGCTGACGAAGCGCGAAGCTGTTATGAGGCAAAGGATTTCAACGGTGCTCAAGAAAAAGCACAGCGGGCAATTCTTCAATACCGGACATTAATCAATAGAACGCAAATTGATGCATTGAAAGCAAAAATCAATAAGCATGATTTATCCGCATACGATGCTGAAACCTATCATAAAGCTCAAGAGCTAGATACAAAAATAAAGCAACTCTATGAAACCGATCCTAATGCTGCCTTTATGGCTTCAGAAGAAGCGCTCCGGTGTTACGAATCAGTTACAAATGCCGGTTTTGCAGCGCTTGTAACTGATGCAAAGAAAAAAGCTGACGAAGCAAAAGAGCGGTGTGATTCGCTCAAAGCTGCAAATGCAATGAAAGATGCTTATAACAAAACCTTTACCCGCTACCGTCAGGCAGGTGTGTTGGTGGGTAGTCAAAAATATGAACAAGCATATCTCAGCTACATGACTGCAGCCCAGGAATTTGACGATATTTACGAAAAGGTAAAGATTAAGCGGGAACAAGCGACGAACGCAATGGAGCGGGCAAAAGCTCAGCAGGAAGCAAGCAGTCAGTTGGCAAAAGATGCCGACCGTGAAGCTCCGCTGCCGGAAAATGCCGAAGGATTTTCCGAAGAGCCGATTGAAGTAGAACCCTTACAGCTGCCAGCCGCACGCAAAAGCGGCGCTATTCCGGCAGCGTCGGCTCAAAGAGAACCGACGGGACAAAGTTCGCAGCACAATACTCCGGCGGAACCGGTGCAAACACCCGCACCCGCTCAATCGCAGAAACAGTCAGACTCTGAAGCGCCACAACAAAACACTCCGACCGTACAGCAGATACCGGAGGCACAGAACACTCAGAGGTCGGAGACCCCGGCAGTGAACCCGGATGCAACGAATAGTCAACCGGTCGATACCGAGCCGCCAGCAGATTCTTCTGAGTCTGCTGCTCCGGTAAGCGCGCAGCCTGCAGTGATCATTGAGCCTATTAAAACTTCCGAGGAAGCACCTCAGGGGACAGAAACTGTAGTGCGGTCAGCATCCTCAGCTCATTCAGCCGCTGCCGAACAAAACACTGAAACAGCTGTAGAGAAAGTGCCTGTACAAACAGCACCCGCTCAACCGGTAACAGGAGATCAAGAATGAAAAAAACAGCTATCCTCTGTATTGCATTTTTCTTAATGGGTACTGCAGCTCTTTTTGCAGTGTCGTATGACAATAATGAGTTTCAGCGCAAGAGCCGCGCCTATTCGTCATTAGCCACGCGTGCCTATGATGAAGGCGACTATGATGCTTCAATCGAGTATTCCCGGCTTGCAGAAGAATATGCCCAAAAATCAGCCGATTATATTCAATACATGCTTGCCCGTATTGAAGCCGAGCAGGCAATGAATAAGGCGCGTACCCGCTATAAATGGGCAAAAAAGAATAAGGCGGAAACAAAATATCCTGACGCCTTTAAGTCTGCAACAGAGGCGCTGCAAGCAGGAAATACGGCATTTGAAAACGAAGACTTTGATGTTGCCGTTGTATGTGCTAAAAAAGTATTGGATGCCTTAACTGAAGTAACTGGGGATGAATCTTCGTTTGCAACCTTACCTGCACAATACCGTATCCGTACATGGCGCGGCGAACGGGATTGTTTATGGAATATTGCAAAAGATAGAGCTATTTATGATGATCCGTATCAATGGCGGAAACTCTACGAAGCTAATAAACATAAATTCCCCGATCCAAATAATCCTGACTGGGTTGAGCCGGATATAATATTGACTATTCCCAGCATCCGCGGTGAAAAACGAAGCGGTATGTATGATCCGGGGGAAATATACGAAAAACTACCGCCTGCAAAAAAAACAAAACGTTAAAAAGCAGGAGGTGATGGAGGAGTTCTTTCAGAAAATTTCTACTATTTCTATTTTATGGGAGGTTTATGAAAGAACCGAGTTCCGTTGTGTTTCGATCTGTTCCATGATAAAATCGATACTAAATAGACGATATAACGACAGGTATGGAACCGCTTTTACGATAAAGTATCTGCCGTGCATATTTGGAGGAAAAATATGACATTAGATGCTCTCAAGCATACAAAAGCCCTTAATTGGGTGAACGAAGTAGCAGCTCTATGCACCCCGGATGCGGTGTATGTGTGTGATGGTTCAACAGCAGAATATGATCAACTGATGAAAAAATTAGTTGATAGCAAGCAGGCTACTCCGTTAAAAAAACGAAGGAACAGTTTTTTGTTCCGCTCCGATCCTTCCGACGTCGCCCGGGTAGAAAGCCGGACATTTATTGCGTCTAAAAAAGAAGAAGATGCAGGTCCTACAAACCACTGGACAGATCCCGTCGAACTGAAAAAAACAATGGGAGATTTATACAAGGGATGTATGAAAGGGCGCACCCTCTACGTCATTCCGTTCTCAATGGGGCCGGTTGGTTCAGATATTGCAAAGATCGGTATTGAAATTACTGACTCGGAATATGTTGTCTGTAACATGCACATTATGACCCGTGTCGGCACCAAAGTTTTGGAAGTACTCGGCACCGATGGAGTCTTTGTTCCCTGTCTCCATTCAGTAGGAAAACCTCTTGCTGCCGGAGAAAGCGATAACGGTGTTTGGCCATGCGCCCCGCTTGAGCACAAGTATATTTCCCACTTCCCTGAAGAACGGCTCATCTGGTCATACGGCTCAGGGTACGGCGGAAATGCCCTGCTCGGTAAAAAATGTTTTGCACTGCGCATTGCTTCCGTCCTTGCACGGGATGAAGGCTGGCTGGCAGAACATATGCTTATCTTAAAGATCACCAATCCTGAAGGTAAATCGAAATATATCACCGGTGCATTCCCATCAGCGTGCGGTAAAACAAACCTTGCTATGCTTATCCCCACCATTCCCGGCTGGAAGGTTGAAACCGTTGGCGATGACATTGCATGGATGAAGTTCGGTAAAGACGGACGGCTCTATGCTATTAACCCGGAAGCAGGTTTTTTCGGTGTAGCGCCGGGTACTTCAGAACATTCAAATAAGAATGCAATGGAATCCGTCAAAGAAAATACTATCTTTACAAACTGCGCCCTAACCGAAGACGGAGATATTTGGTGGGAACAGATCGGATATCCTGCGAAGGGTAAGCTGGTAGATTGGAAAGGCAAAACACGGGATGCACTGCCTAAAGATAAGAGTCCGAAAGGTGAAGAATTTGCTCACCCGAACGCACGCTTTACCGCTCCGGCAAAGCAGTGCCCTGCAATCGCAAATGAGTGGGAAGACCCGAACGGCGTACCGATTTCTGCATTCTTATTCGGCGGACGGCGGCCTAGCACCATCCCGCTTGTTCACCAATCCCGTGACTGGAACCATGGGGTCTTCCTCGGTTCAATCGTCGGCTCTGAAATTACTGCAGCAGCCCTTGACCTCAAAGTAGGCAGCATCCGCCGTGATCCGTTTGCAATGCTTCCCTTCTGCGGTTACCACATGGGTGACTATTTCCAGCACTGGATCAACATCGGGAAAAAAACATCAGCTGATAAATTACCAAAAATTTTCTATGTCAACTGGTTCCGCAAGGATGCCGATGATAACTTTATTTGGCCGGGCTACGGAGATAACAGCCGCGTACTCGCATGGATATTCGACCGCTGCGATGGTAAAGACAACGCTATTGAAACAGCTATCGGATGGATGCCGAAAGAAGGGGCAATCAATACCGACGGGCTCGATGTGTCAAAAGAACAAATGAAGGAAATCCTTTCGGTAGATGTTGAAGGATGGAAGAAAGAAATTGCGGATATCCGCGAAAATCATTATCCGAAGTTCGGCAATAAGTTACCAAAAGAACTTACTGAAGCGTTAGAAACACTGGAAAAGCGTTTACAATAAAATGAACGACTGAAAGCAAAACTGTAGAGTTCCCCGTGTAAAGCAGAGACTAAACCTGGTCGGAAACTTTCGTTTCTGACTAGGTTACGTTGAAATGCGATGTTCACGCATCGTGCATTTGTACGATTTTGAACTTGTCGACCTGTTCGAAAACGAAGTTATCGAACAGGTCGACTCTACAGACTTTGACAGAAAATCTGTTATTTGGAGGAATAGTATGGCTGTACTGAGAGCAATGGATCTATTTGAAGCATATTCAAAGCAAAAACTTCCAATGGATCAAGGCTATATTGTGTCGTCTTTTTTTAGAGATGATTCTGCATATAGTATCTACGAGATTGTATCCTATGCCACCTTAAAAGATATTTATCTCGGCGGTAATGGACTCACCTTTCAGACAAATGGGAAAAAAATTTTTTTGTTTGTTGAGCCGGAAAATTATCCACACAAATCGGTAGAACCATATTGCCGCGAACGGGATTTTCAAGTACCGCTCCGATTTAAAGACTCCAATATCATTGTTGCTAAAAACCAGTCTAAAATTATCTTTAGCAAAGAACCGCAAGAAGCTTTATCCGCCTTCACTGTTGTAAAACCAACCGGCGTAAACTTTGCCTTCCTGTTTTACCCGCTGCCGGATGTTTTTGCCTCGATGGAACTATTCTTTCAGCAAACCTTAAATAAAGAAGCAGGAGTTCCTCTCCGCGATTCAAAAATTGCTGCAAAGCAAATTGCAGAACTTGGCTCAAAAGTCCTGACATGGCCTGCACTTGAAGAACGGAACTAGGATATCACTGCTAAACGCTTTCACCAAGAAGCTGTTTAAGCTCCTGAATTTCACTCACCAGTTTGGAACGCTGCATATTCTGATACTGCTTAGGCAGCATTTCTTTGCTGGTGCATTCCAGCACCGCAACTAAATTTTGTAACTCTATCTCGTAAGGATAGGAGGGCGAAATAAAATCATCAATAGTTTGCTCAATATCTTCTGTGGTCAGCATCATGCGGTTATCAATACTAGCACTCATTTTTGCACGCACAAGAATAGCTTCTATATCTGCTCCCGATATGGGAAACTTTAATTTTTTGTTAATAATGGAAGAAAAAGAAACATCCTTTGTTTTTATCTTGAGCTTACGCTGCAGCGTTTCAAAAAGTTCGATCTTTTCTGCAAGGGAATCAGGATAGAAAAGCGCTAAGTGTTCTTCCGCACGTCCCTGCCGTTTTAAGTCTGTCGGTAAAAAATCAGGACGGCTTGTGATTAAGAACCAAATGATCTTCCCGCGGTAGTCGGTATTCCCCATAAAATTTGCAATTTGGGCAAATACACGCGACGTTCCGGCAGAATCTTGCAGCTTGCGGTTTCCCAGTACAGCATCAGCTTCATCAATCATCACAGCAACAGGTGCCATCGCCCGCAGAATATTGAGTACTTTTTCCAAGTTTGATTCGGTTGTTCCCTGCCACTGCGTATGAAAATTTTTAAGCCGTACCATCGGAATTCCGATTTCACTGGCAAAAGCAGAGACTAAAAAGGATTTTCCCGTACCGATCGGACCGGAAATAAGATAGCCCATCGGCAATACATCAGTACGCCCCTGCTTCAGCGCCTTAGCCATAAGCTTAAAGCGTTTTTTAACAAAATCATGTCCTGCAATAAATGAAAGATCATGCTCGGTTTCCAAAAATTCCAATAAACCGCCCGCTTCATTTTCGATAATTTCCTGCTTTTTCTTCCGCAGATATTCCTGACTGATCGGAATATCCTCATTATATGATTCTTTTGCAAGCTGATTAAGATTCAACAGGTTAAGCCCCGATGTCAACTTCCCTACCCGTTCGGCATTCAGTGTGCGCTCCAGCAATAACTCACCCTTATTCTGTAAGTAGGTTAAAAAATGAATACGGATAGCTTCCGACGGTAGCGGAATAGTAACTTTGACTGTGGAGGGCGAAGCAACGAGCCGGGAATTAACATCGGCAAGGTTTTCCGTCAACATCACGATAGAAATATCTTCGTTGGTAAATTGCGGATCGTGCGACCAGCGGTTTAAGGTAACAAGACAGTACCGGTCGACATCACCGAGATTACCGATTTCCTCTGCCGGAATAACCGTTTCCGCATAATCGATAATCAGTACCATCCTCAGCTTATTCCCCATATTGAGGGCAAAATACCGTTCAAGATAGGCAAAAGCCTTTACCGGATCCCGGGAATAAAAGTCTTCGATAGGAATGTCGGGATAGCGGCTGTGCATAGTTGTAATATATGCCTCTTCCATCTCCTTGAGACAAAAAGACACGCCGCTTGATTTATCATAAAATACGATAATATCTTGATTACCGAAAATAACTTCCGAAATATAATCCCAAATTTTTACAAACACAAAGTGAGCGCTTGCTCTATTATTATGCGGTAAAAAATCTCGAATATTACCGTGTACAAAATAGAGGTTGACCGTTTCAGTGCAGTATTTTGTTGCCAATTCCTGCGCCCATGGCGGCAGATCATGAATAAGCTCGCTGTTGTATTTGATCAGTTTCTTTCCGGAAGCCATGCGTTATACCTCTCTCCTTTCTCAAGACACCACTACCATATAGAAAAAAAATGAAAAATACAATAGAAAAAGTAAAACGATTCAGGAGAAATACGTTTGCTGCTTTGAACGTTTACAGAGCAGACTTGAGTAGTTCATTATAAGGACGAGTTTCAATAGCCGACTGCGGGATTTCAAGGGCGGCTAGCAGCGTATCAAAAATGAGCTGAGCATTACGGATATGCACACTCTGCAGTGTTTCATCTTCTTCGTCGGCATACAGCACTTCGATTTCTAAAAAGGTTCCAATAGGCTTGATCACAGAAAACTCGACGGAAAGAGTTTGAACATCAGTGAGCAGTTCTGCAGTAAAGAGATCAGCATGGGGAATAAAAATCTTGGTGTCTTTTTGTTTTTCAGCAGACAGAGTAAAGCCGATGCTCTCCAGCATTGCAGTAAAAATCGGTACGGAAGAAGAGGCAAGTTCAAACTCAAGTTCGTTATTGGTTTCTATCATACCGGTATACCGTTTTTGCTTGTGCGTTATCAACACCTTTTCTTCACCGGCTTTGTACTCATACCGAATCCTCAGCGTTTTTCCGCCGAGTCTCCAATACTGGTCTGACTTTCTGCAGCAGAAAGCAAAATCTGCAAACCGGGACAAGAGCAGTTCCGTTTGTTCCGGCTGCACCAACCGCGCCTTTAATTCAATTTCGTGCATCGGCAGCACTGCATATTTGTTAAGTAATTGAAGTACCGGATGGCACTGATGTTTCCGCTTTTAAAAGAACACAGACTGAAGAATCCGGCGTTTCCGCACAAAGGAGCATACCTTCAGATAGATGCCCGCGCATTTTTGCCGGCTTTAAGTTTGCAAGGACTACAATTTCCTTTCCGACTAAAGCCTCAGCGCTATAGTAATCAACTAAGCTTGAAACAATTTGCCTCGGCTTTTCTTCTCCAAGATCAACCTGCAAAATATACAGCTTTTCAGCATTTTCAGCTTTCACACACTCCAAAACTTTACCCGTTTTTAACTGCAATTTTGCAAAATCGTCATAGGTAATTATTTGTGTTTCTTTTTCATCCATAATGTCTAGGAGTATATGCGAAACATACGAAAACTGCAAGCGGACATTACAAACAGGCGTAGATTTTTAATAGACAGCAGCTTTTTGATATAGTATACTATAAAAATGACTATGAGTAAGATACCGGATATAGAGGCAGTCGCTTTTGACATAGACGGAACCTTGTATCCCTCCTGGAAATTGACGGTACACTTGATTCCGTTTTTTCTGCGTAATATCCGTTTTATGGAAGCTTTTAGAAAAGCCCGCCGTCTTTTACATAAACACAGCACGATGGATCCCAATACAGCATTGCCGGATTTTTTTGCGCTGCAAAGCGAATTGCTTGCAAGCTACCTTAACACCAACCCCAGCGCTATGAGAGCATTTTTAGATGAAGAAGTATACACCGGCTGGCAGCGCATTTTCAGTAAAATACACCCCTACCCTTTTGCGTATGAAGCGGTTAAACAGCTTAAAGCAGCGGGATTTAAAATCGGTATTCTCTCTGATTTTCCTCCGGAGCAAAAGGGGGATGTATGGGGGATTCTGCCGCTCTGCGATGCAGCTCTCAATTCCGAAGCAACTGGAGCTTTAAAACCCTCGCATATTCCTTTTCTAAGGCTTGCCGAAGCCTTAGGCACCTCCTGTAACCGGATCCTGTACGTGGGAAACAGTGTTGCATACGATGTTGCAGGCGCTGCTGCAGTAGGTATGAAGACTGCATATATCCAAAATAGTCTTACTTCACGCTTTTTTCCGCTTAAGAAAAACACAATAGATGCCGATATTTCCTTTTCAAACTATCGTCAATTTTTGCACTATGTGCTATAATAGCAAAGACTGACACTCCCGTATGCTGATGTACCGGTAGTCTCGCAGTTATCACAGGATATTTTTAAAAACGGCCGTTTTTGAAGATGCCCAACAATCAAATTCAATTTTAAGTAAGGGTGGAACTTAGAATGTCAATGCAACTGCTAACCTCTGCGGTAACGCTTGTTATATCGCTGATGCTGATTCTTTTTTTTAGACAAACCGACAAAAATAACCGGTCAATTGAAAAAGCTAAAAAATACGGGGATCGGGTTAAGGACGAAATAGAAGGCTTTGTTAACGAACGGACACAGAATCTCCGCGATGCCGCAATAGAACTAGACGCAAAACTTTCACAGGCGATTGCAGCCGTCAACAAGCTCGATTCGATTTATAATGACTTTATGAAAAAGTCAGATGTACTGACTTCCCGTTCATCTTCAATCGACGCGATAGAAAAAACAGTTGCCGGAGCCGAGCAAACGATTAAAACCGTTATGGATATGACAGCCTTAGCGGAAAAAAACCTCGCACGTGTCAGCAAAGAATCGGATTTTGTGGACTCTCTTGCAAAAAAAATCACCGATGCTCGGTCGGAATTAGGAAATATCTCAAAGCTCATACCGGAAATTCAAGATAATTTCTACAAGCAAAATAGAGAGCGGCTGCAATCCGTCAGCGAGCAGCTTACAGCAGGATTTAACAATACCATTGCCGCATTTGAGAACCGTGTTTCTACTGCGCAAAAAAAGAGCGAAGAACTGCTTGAAGTAACGTCTATTCAGCTCAATGACCTCTATAAAAAAGCCTTTGCAGAAGCCACAAAAAAGGCGCAAAACCTAGATGAAGAGGCATTCAGCAAATTGCAAGCGCAGACGGAAGCGCGGCTGCAGCAATATAAAGCGGTACTGGAAGAACGCTCTGCAGCACTCAGCTCAGAAATTACTGCTTCTATGACTGAAAGCAGAACACTCGTGCAAAAATTTAGGCAGAATTGGCAGGATGAATCGAAAAAGCTTGAGGATGCCCTCCATTCTCAGTTCAGCGCTGCAGAAATCGCCTTTACCCAACGGATCAGCAACCTTGAAAAAGAGCTTGCCCGTACCGAATCGGATATACAGCATACTAACAGGCAGCTTGACAACCGGCTTACCGAGTTTGAATCAGGCTTAAACACCCGCCTTGAAAAAACAGCGGTAAAGGCAGCACAGAGTATTACAACACTTTCTCAAGCAGCCGATGCAAAATTTACTGAGTATAAGAAGCAAGCAACATACTACTACGAAAAGTTTGACAAATCTATTGCAGATATTGATAAGCTTTCCGTAGAAATGGATAAGGCGCATGAGTCGGTGAAAGACCGCATATTGCAGGACTTCGGTAAGTATACCTATACAATGCAAGAAAAGTATAACGGATTTGAAAAGCATTTTTCCGAGCGGGCGAATGCACTGTCAGGCAGACTGCAGGAGATAACCGGACAGCTGACTGCGTTACGTGAAGATGCGCAAACAGCCCTTACCGAAAAACTCCGTCTGTTTGAAACTGATTTTTCGAGCGAGCTGACCCGCAAGAGTGATGCTTTGAGCAGTGATATTCAAAAGTTACGCAATGATGTAACGGAACGGCTTACACTGATGGGCTCAGAAAGCGAATCTGCACGCAAAGACCTGGAAGATGCCTATAAGCAAGATCTAAAAGTACGGCTTGCACAGACAGCCGATGAATATAAGGGAATTTTCGCAAAGTTCAAAGACGACATTGCAAGTTTGGAACAGAATATTCAAAAACGGCTTGCAGCCAGCGACGATGCCCTTGTTGCTTATAGCAATCAGTTTAAAACCATGATGGATCAAACCAAAGAAAAATCTCAAACCTATATGCGCACTGAACTTGCCGAACTGAAACTGGAGCTGCAAGAAGCGGTGCGGCAGCAAAATGCAGAGGTAGACACGGCAACCAAGGATATAAAAAATTGGATGGATACTATCAAGCAGGATTCCAGCACGCAGGTTGAAACGGCAAAATCCGATTTTGAAGCATGGAAGACCCGGATTGATCAGCAGCTTTCTGATACACGGGCAATGCTCGATGAAAAACTTGGAAATTTCACCGCACATACAAAACAAGCAATCGAAGGAATCAGTGCAAAATATGCCTCCTCATATAAGGATTTCAGCGTAAAAAATGATGAATCGTTTAAAGAGATTCAGCAAAAAATCAATGATTTAGCGGAAAAGATGCAGGGTGCGGAAAACGATTTTGCTGCGCAGGTACATACCATTACCGACAACCTTACACGTAATGCCGATCAGCTGTCCAATGAATTGGATAAGCGGATCAATAATGCAACCGGGGAAGCAAATCATTCCCTTGACAGCATCAGGGAGCTGGTACATGGACTGCGTACTGAAGTCGAAGAAACACAGCATGATCTCTTTGAAAAAATACGCCGCGATTCCGATCAGTTGACCGAAACAATCGAAGAAATCGATAAGCGTCAGAATGCCTTTATCGCACAAACACGTGTTTTTGACCGGGCGGATGAGCTGAAAGCCGATCTGGAACAGAATATTGAAAAGCTCAAAGCCGAAATCACCCGCTTCGAAATTTACCGCAACACCATGGATGATCTGAATCTCAAGTACGAAAAAGTTACACACATGGAAGAAGAGGCGACTCAAAAAATTGCACGATTTATGGGTGAGCGGAAAAATATCGAGATACTGGAAAACGACTTTGCAAAGCTCACCGTCCTTTCCGACTCTATGGACAAAAAAATCATTGAGCTTGCTTCCGTTAATGATGATTTACAGCATTATCAAGTGCAGATACGGAGGATTGAAGAAAGTATCGGGGATGTAAACACCCGGTATGACCGGCTAGAGAAAAAAGGGGTTGTGCTGGATCAAACCGTTCAGAGTATCGACACCGCATTTGAAGACCTCAAAACCTTGGAAAAAGATATTAAATCAGTCCAGGGCAAGCTCTATGCGCTTCCGCCGGAGCTGCAAACCATACAGGAAAAGGTTGATTACCTCGTAGCAAATCAGGAGAAAGCAGAAAAAGCACGGCAGCAGCTTGATACCATTGACGAATTGTTAGGTGAATTGGAAGTACGTATTGAAAAGCTCCATACAGCACGCGAGTGGCTCGCCGGCACTGAAACACGCTTGCAAGATATATCAAAAAATTCGGAAAACCAACTCAAACTGCTTGCCGATCTGGTAAAAGCGGAACGCCCGATGAACAAAGGAGATGGAGCGCCCGCAATCGGCACCCGTGAAAATGTCCTCAAGCTCTTCAGGAGCGGATGGACGCAGGACGCTATTGCCAATGCCCTTAATCTTTCGCAGGGAGAAGTACAGCTGATTCTGGAACTTGCGGAAAAATAAACACGGGCAGCCTGATAACGGGCAACGGAGTACAATGCAAGGAACTCAAACACTGCAAGGTTTTTGAGTTCCTTGAGTTTCACCGCTGGTGTCTTGATATGAAAGCTGAGCGGCACAACGCACTTGACAGCATTCAGGGCTTCCGCTGCGAAGTTGAACAGCACAAGGTAGCGATCGTCGCCTCGTAGTGCTTCCGCCGCTCCGTTATAGTTATCGTTTTATTTTATGGTCGGGAAAGAAGGCAGGTACACCACACTGCGGCAGCCGCACCGCTCCCGATTATGCCAACGCCTTCGCCGGTTTTGGCTTTTACAAAGATTTGATCGATATGCACACCAAGAATGTCAGCTATTGAAGTGCGGATTGCTTGGCGGTACGGGAGGATTTTAGGTTGCTGAATTGTAATAACACAGTCTGCGTTCTCTAGTGTCCAGCCTGCAGCCCGTACCTTATCCCAGACCGTCTTGAGTAAAAATGAGGAAGCCATATCCTTCCACTGAGGATCATTCGGGGGAAAGAGCTCTCCAATGTCCCCAAGACAGGCAGCTCCTAAAAGTGCATCTGCAAGCGCATGGAGCAGCACATCTCCATCAGAATGTCCCGCTTCGCCCTTTTCAAATGGAATATGGACACCACCCAGCATGAGCGGTCTACCCGGTACCAGTGTATGGAGATCATAGCCTAAGCCTATTCGTATCATCTAGTCCTCTTCAAATCTTCTCGGTAGGTTATTTTTTTGTTTTCCCGCGCCCCCGGACAGGTATATACCGCTGCGCAGTATTTTGCATAAATTTCACTATCATCGGTGTAGGTGCAGCCGTCATGCTCAGCCTTGCGGTGTGCAGCAAGCAGCCGGTCAAACGGAAAGGCTTGCGGTGTCTGCACCGCGGCAATCTGTTCTCTGGCTAAATGACGGATAATTCTGCCGTCAGCATCCACTTCTTTCTGTGTATCAACAACCGGGATTACCGGTACGGCTGCACCGCGCTGTTCGGCTGTCTTGAGTACACGTTCGATCACGTAAGGAGAAACCCATGGGCGTGCTCCGTCATGTACCAGCACAAAAGAAAGAGGCTCCGGAACCTTTTCTGCTAATACAGTTAGCCCTTTGTATACGGATTCCTGCCGGGTTGTACCGCCGTTCACAATAAAGAAATGCTGTTGAATACCGCGTAAAACCTCGCTTAATCTGCTGTCTTGTGAAAGCACAGCGTTCGCAACAGCTTCATCCCCGTCAGGAACAGTGATAACAAAGGATCGGAACAGCCCGGATACAGCAAAGGCATACACACTGGCAGAAAGCACCGTAGTTTGTGTTTCCGTATACTCCGGTAACTTCAGATATTCCTTCTTTTCCCCAAACCGCTGAGAGCTGCCGGCAGCTGTTATCAAAACAGCATTATTCATCGTCATCAAACTCTTCTTCTTCCATGTCTCCCATATCAGCGCCGTACATTTCATCATTCATCGTTTCTTGCTTCCCTATCGGCACATTTTTACTGAGTACCTCTAAATAGGAATGAATCATTGCTTCAATTTCCGATTTTGTTTTTTGCAGTGCATAGGAAAGTTCATCATGAAAAATCCGGTACGCAGAATCATAGAGCTTCCGTTCCTGAATAGGCAGTTCTTTTATCTTGCTGCGATGATACAAGGAACGTACGATAGACGCATTATCCAATATACTTCCGGTCTTAAAAAGATCAAGATTCATCTGATAGCGCATTTTCCAATCGGTTGGAATAGGATCATACTTTTCAGATAAAAAAGAGAGAGCCGTTTCAGCCTCTTCAGCAGAAACAATGGTTCTAATACCCAGCTCTTGAGATTTTTGAGCAGGAACCAATACTGTCATATCCGATTCTTCGAAATAAATCACATAATAGGTGAGCAGTTCATCTTTAAACTTTTTCTCAGTTATTTCGACAATCTCGCCAACGCCTTGCCCGGGATATACTACCCGTTCTTTTACTGTAAATGAACATTCAGCCATAGATTATGATTATACTACAAATAGCTGTCTTGGTCAAAGGAGAAAAATGAACATGCACCGTCTCGGATACTGCCTTAAACTTCTCTCGCAAAGCAAATATGCCTATCAAAAAAACTGAAAGCATACCCCTGAAACAATTCAGGCTCTTGACACTTACAGAAAAATAGCTAAAAATGAAGCCGTCTTAATGGATACACACAAACAGGGCATCACTGAAAACAGGAGTTTTTAGAGGTTCCCAACTTTAGACAATGAAAGGGGGTCGTTACCATGCGGCACAAATTATTACTACTCTCACTGGCTTTCGGTTTACTGACTGCTCCGTTTATCTGCGCTCAAAATAAAGACGCAGCAAACAAAGGCAGTAAGAGCGGCGAATCTGACAGCATGATTACTGTTGAGCAGGCATACCTTAATTCTATCGAAGGGGTTATGATTAAAGAGATGGTTGCAGCAGAAGGACGCGATTCAAAGCTCGTGGCATTGCAATACATTGAAGAAGCCTTAAACGAAGGCCGTAAAACCGAAGAAATGCAAACAGCGTTAAGCTCGTTGGCAACAACAGGTCTTTCGACTGTTGTGCGTGAGGATGGCAGAGTAATCAACAATTACCCTGAAATCAGACGCAAAGCCTGCGAACTGCTGGGACAGATGGGTACTGACCAAGCGAAGGATGTACTCGTTACCGTTATGTACACCGACAATGAACCGTCGGTTATTACCGCAGCCGTTAAATCGCTCGGAACAATCGGAAAGAACGATAATGACGAAGTATTCACGATGATTAACTGGATTGCACGTAAATTCGATACTGTTAATCCCACGAGTTCACTCGCACTTGAAATTCTCAATACATTTGAAAAGATGTCCGGTTCAATCGCAAACAAAAAAGATATGTTTGAAACTATCATGCGTATTGCAAACAACTACAGCTATGTAACGCCTGTTAGAACCCGCGCTCATGAAGTAATGCGCAATATTTCAAATGTAAACGGAAATTCGGATCAGAAGAAGTAAAATATTCGATATTCCTAATATTGCAGTATAAAAATTTATAAAAATACTCACAGGGCATCTGTAAAAATCTAACCGAGTTTTTTACAGATGCCCTGTGGTATACAAAAACGGAGCAGTTGAAAATATTCACATTAGCCCCGGATGCGTAACACTGAATGCCCACACAAACTATTCTTCGATTTATGCGGGCTTATTGATTAGTGAGGAATATTTATCCTCCGATCATGTTGCCGGATGGATTTTATTCTCCTGTACATTTAACGTTACTATAACTCAATAAAGTCTATTTCGATACCATTGGGATCAACTGCTGTCAGCATTTTCTTTCCGTCTTTTACAGTGCGGGGCTGCATAATAATACGGACATTTTTAGAACGGAGATACTTTTCCGTTTCGCTGATCTGATCTACGATAAAGGTAAGCGAAATAGAATTTTCTTTTTTTACTTTTGAAAGGTCGTTATGAATAAGTTCCAGCCTGCCGTTCGATTGAGCATCATACAAAAAAGCGATTTGCTTTCCCGGCGCGGCAGACATCATTGTTTCAAATGTTAAACCGAGAATCTTCTCATAAAATTCAAGCGACTGTTCCATGTTTTCGGTTCTGATAACCACACTATTCAACTGCATGTTCTTCCTCCAAAATAGATTCGTCCCAAATACCACATATATCACTGTACGCAATTCGGCACGTATGCAGGGCATAATACGCTGCATATACGAGACCAGTTCGGTACCTTCGCTTTCGAACTGATCAACGAGTTCAAAATCACACAAATAGTACAACTTTTGAACATTGCATTTCAAGATAACCTGTCCTGAAAAAGAAGTTTCCAAACAGGTTTACTATAGTATAACCGACAAAGAGTTTTTTTGCAAAATGCAAATGAGATAAAATACACTGTTTATAAAATGTTTCAATCAATGTAGCTATGAAGTAAAGGATTTTGTACAACTCATATATTTTTGTAATTTATTTTTATTTTTTTCTGGAAAAAAATAAAAACCTCGTTTATACTGAAAGAGAGAGTAATTAAAGCAGGACTGAGTTCAGATGAACTACTGTTTTTCTCAAAAAGTCTCAAAATAGGAGGAGATATGCCAAAAGTATTATCAATTATCTTGGGCGGCGGAAAGGGAACCCGCTTATACCCGCTTACGCAATCCCGCTCAAAGCCTGCTGTTCCGTTCGGCGGAAAGCACCGTATTGTAGATATCCCGATTTCTAATTGTATTAACTCCGGGCTACGGCAAATATATGTATTAACGCAGTTTAACTCTGCCTCATTGCACCTGCATATTGCACGGGCATACCGTTTTGACAGTTTTTCCAACGGATTTGTTGAAATTCTTGCGGCAGAACAAACATTCGAGCATTCCGGCTGGTATGAAGGTACGGCAGACGCAGTACGGAAAAACTTTCCTCATTTTAAAACACAGGAACCGAAATATTATATCATCCTATCAGGTGATCAGCTATACCGCATGAACTTAAAAGAGTTCTTAGCAAAGCATGAAGCATCCGGCGCTGATATAACCATTGCCTGTACCGCCGTAAACCGCCGTGATGCTTCGGGCTTCGGTATTATGCAGATTGATAAACAATCCAATATCACTGCATTTATGGAAAAACCGGGACCAGATAAAAATATTGACGAATGGAAAATCCCTGCTCAGTCTGATAGTCAGGTTGCTGATCCAAGCAAAGAATACCTTGCATCGATGGGTATTTATATTTTCAATGCCAAAGCGATGGAAGAATGTTTGGATAACAACATGACAGACTTTGGGAAAGAAATTATTCCGGAAGCAATTACAAAATACAAGGTTACCGCATTTGTCCATAACGGCTATTGGGAAGACATCGGAACTATTCGCAGTTTCTACGAAGCAAACCTCAATTTGACGGAAATTACACCGCAATTTGACTTCTACGATGCAGAAGCTCCGATTTATACCCACTACCGAAACCTGCCTGCGTCAAAGATTAACGGAGCGAAACTTGACCGCGTAACGTGTAGCGAAGGCTGTGTTATTACCTACGCTGATATTACACGATCAGTTATCGGTGTTAGAACTATCATCGAATCGGGCAGCGTGCTGGAAGGAGTAGTCTGTATGGGGGCAGACTATTATGAATCCGACAGCAACAAGCAAGGCGATAAACAAGCTGATATTCCCTGCGTAGGAATAGGAAAAAATTGCCATATTAGAAAAGCAATTATCGACAAGAATGCTCGTATTGGTGATAACGTTTCAATCGGTATGGGAGAAATTCCTCCGGATGGAGATTACGGCTTCTATCATATCGTTGATCAAATATACGTTATCACGAAAAACGCAATTATTCCGAACAACACCACGATCTAAAAATAGTCTATAGAATTCAAGCTGCAACAAGGGGGATGCGGATAAACAGGACTAGCCCCCTCTTGCAGCCAGCGGCTCTGATTATATTCGGGCATCTTTAAAAAACTCGATAGATTTTTAGAAGTACCCATCCGTTTTTTCTAATACACAATCAACACCCCCGACGCGGCTTGTGAGTATTATCCCTCTGCACGAATAATGACTGGCTAAACAAAGATCAGAAAATATGCTACACTCACTCCCGTTGTGAAGTATATTATCTATTATTGCACCTTATTTTTTGCATTTACCCTCCCCTGCTCTGCGCAATCGTTATCCGGCATCTGGGAAAATACAGAACGGTTTATCGAATATGCTGAAGACATGGAGAATCAGGAGGAAAAGAGCGGTACAGAGACCGGTGTTTTCAATATGGCGCTGAAAACGTATTACCGCTTTGTCTATGAGGACATGGGCAGCTATCCCGTAACGGTTGTACCGCAAGAAGGACACCCCAATGTCTATGACTGTGCTATATGGTATCCGCATTGCAAACAGCCTGCAAAAACCGCTGTATGGGTCTACAAGGATAGCCTTTTTACCTCGTTCTATCGGAGAATACCGTATACGGTTGGGGCAGAGAAGCGTAGCTCAGCTGCGGCAGAAAGCGCCCAAACCAATACCGAGAGCCAGGAAACAGCTCAAACTGTGTCTTCTGATGGCGGTACTGAATACACACATTCGGATACAGCACAGCTTATAGAGGGTTTCTGGATTGAGCAGGGATTCCGTAACGGTATTCTCATCTATCCGCAAGAAACGCCTGAATTTTTTGACGCCTTTTTTTTCCTCGGCAGCCGCTATATCAAATTTCGATACTGGAAGGGTGAGTTTGCCTACAAGGAGCAGCAAGCCCGGTTTACCGCCGGAGACGGACAGCAGATAGCTGTTCCCAAAATGATCAAGTACGCAGATACGGTGTACCGCTGCATCACCGATAACGGCTCAAAGCTGAAAAATTATGAACAGGGTACCGTTACTCTTAAAACAGATACCGCTGTGTACCGTTTAAGCATAGTGCCGGAAGGCGGAGGCCCTGGGTCCCATGCTGTTGGAGATACCTATCCACATCATCAATATCCGCAGATTAAAGACCTCCCGTTCCACTGCGAGACAGACGGCACTATATTTGCATTTGGAACTCCTTTTTTAACACGGTCGGCAGTAACAAACTTGCAGAGCGAAGTAAAAAAACACAATAGTCTTAGACGAAAACCGCCTGAGCCGCTTTTAAAAGCTGATGAACTGGATTTTTATTGGGAACGGATTAAAGAAATTCGGAAGGAAAACTGATTTTTGTATTGGACTTTTCCAATCAACAACCCCAACGCGGGCGTTCGTCAAAACTATACATCCGTGTATAGTTTTGACTGCAATGGTGCAGCTCTGTCACACCATTGCTACTGCGTAGAACAACCGCTTTTATAATGCTGCAAGTTTTTTCTGCACCAACTCCGTTGTCTGATTAGGATTTGCCTTTCCTTGTGACTTTTTCATCACCTGCCCCATCAGCCAACCGGCAACATTGGTTTTTCCTTTTTTCCAGTCGGCAATAGCTTGCGGATTGGCAGCAAACACCTCATCAACTAGCTTTTCAATAGCACTCGCATCGCTTACCTGTGTCAGCCCTTTTTCTTTAATAATTTCCTGCGGAGTCTTTCCGTTTTCCATCATCTCGGCAAACACATCCTTTGCCTGTTTACTCGTAATCGTTTGAGCTTCAAGGGCATTGACTAATTCTGCAATATGCTCAGGAGTAATAGGCAGCTGATCCAGTCCAATGTGCTTGTCATTTAAGACAGCAAGCAGCTCAGCAAGCACCCAGTTAGCAACTTTCTTTGCATCTTTTGCTTTAACAGCAGCAGCTTCGAACCATTCTGCTAAACTCCGTTCAGCGGTTAAGGTCTCTACATCAAAATCGGAAAGCCCATAGTCTTTTTTAAACCGGGCGCGCTTTGCAGCCGGTAATTCTCCAACCGTTTCACGCACAGAATCGATATACTCCTGTGACAGCATAAGGGGTAAAAGATCCGGCTCCGGCATAAAGCGGTAATCAATCGCAGAGTTTTTCGTCCGCTGAATAACCGTCTTTCCGCTCGGTTCATCCCATCCCATTGTGCGTTTAAAATCAGGCGAATACTCTTGCCGATCCGTTTTAAATTCTTCCAGCTGCCGCTGTACCTCATAGGCACAGGCATCACGCACTGTCCTAAACGAGTTCATATTCTTAATTTCGGAAATAGGTGTCCGGTACTCTTTGCCATTCTCAAATACTTTTAGGTTGATATTGGCATCGCAGCGCATCGCTCCTTCTTCCAAATTACCATCGGTAACCCCGATAAACTTCAAAATTTCACGGACAGTCTGCATATATTGCGCGGCTTCTTCCGGACTTTTCATATCGGGCTTGGAAACAATTTCGATCAGCGGAACACCGCAGCGGTTATAATCAATATAGCTATGTGCACCTTCAATATGGAGGCTCTTTCCCGCATCTTCTTCCAGGTGAATGCGCTCTATCCGTATGGTACGCATACGGGGAGGCTCATTCGGCGGAGCCATGTTGATTTCAACAGCACCGTTTTCACATATCGGCTTGTCGTATTGGGTAATTTGATACCCCTTTACAAGATCGGGATAAAAATAATGCTTACGGTCAAATTTACTGAATGCATTTATGGTACAGCCAAGTGCAAAGCCTGCTTTAATACCTAAGCGTACATACTCAGAACCGATAACCGGCAAAGCCCCCGGCAGTCCAAGACATACCGGACAAACATGGGAATTAGGCATACCGCCATAGCGGTTTTCACAGGAACAAAAAGCCTTGGTTTTTGTTAAAAGCTGGCAGTGGATTTCACAACCGATAATGACCTCGTATGATAATTCGGAACTCATACCCGTACTGCCTCCAGTGTTTTTGCTAAACGTAAAATTTTCTCTTCGGAGAACTTTGCTCCCACTATCTGCATTCCAATCGGGCGGCCATCCTGTGCCGTGCCGGCAGGAACCGATAATGCAGGAATATGAGCAAGGTTGACAAATGTGGTAAATAAGTCTGAAAGATACATTGCCATGGGATTATCAACACGCTCGCCAAGCTTAAATGCCGGTGTCGGAGCAGTAGGACAGAAAATAAAATCATACTGCCCAAGCACTTCACCCACTTCCTTTTCCATACGGTTGCGGACACGGAGCGCACTTTCGTAGCAATCGCCGGAAAAGTGATGAGACAACACATAGTTTCCGGTGATAATACGGCGCTTTACTTCCTTACCGAATCCCTCGGAACGGGTTGCACAGTACAGCTCATCGTATCCCTTGCCGGTATCTTTCCGTAACCCGTAGCGGATACCGTCAAAACGGGCTAGATTGCTTGCTGCCTCTGAAAGGGCAATAACATAATACATAGCGATCGCAGATTCAAGCACCGGTATCGAAACAGGTTCAACCGTAATGCCTTGAGCAGAAAACCATGCACAGAACTTTTCAAACACTGCAGAAACATCAGCATCTAAGCCCTGTGTCTTGGTAAACTCTACCGGCAGTGCGATGCGGATCTTTTTCAGTTCCCCATCGGAATAGGGGACAAGTTTAGTGCAAGAATTGAAGCATTGGTCTGCACTTGTTTCATCATGAGCATCACGCCCGCCGGTTACGGCAAGCCCCAGCCCTATATCATCGACCGTGCGGGCAAAGAGTCCTACTTGATCCAGCGAAGAGCCGAACGCGACAACACCATAGCGGCTGATAGCGCCATACGTTGGTTTAAGCCCGTAGATGCCGCAATACGACGCAGGCAGCCGCACGGAACCGCCTGTTTCAGTACCAAGCGCAAAGGGCACCTGGAATCCGGCAACCGCCGCTGCAGACCCGCCGGAACTTCCTCCGGGAGTCAGCATCCGGTCAATCGGGTTTCTCGAAGGTCCATACACCGAGTATTCAGTGGAAGACCCCATTGCAAACTCATCCATATTCGTTCTGCCGATGGGGATTGCACCGGCACTTATCAGTCGGTCAATCACGGTTGCGTTGTACGGCGCAACATAGCCCTCCAGTATTTTACTGCAGCAGGTGCAGAGCCTTCCGCGCATCGAAATATTGTCTTTTACAGCAAACGGCAAACCGAGTAAGGGCATATTTGCAGCCTTACCCTCTTTCCTCATCGCATCAGCCTTTGCTGCAAGCTCTTCCGCATCATCAAAAAATTCGATAAAGCCCTGCAAAGGAAGCGGCTGCTGCGAGTCCGCCTGATATGCCGATTTTAAAGCACGGATCACTTCGGCAGAAGTTACCGCCCCTTCCTCGAGCATTGCTTTTAATTCGTTCAGCGTAGCGGTACAAATATCTTTCATCATTACACCCCGCTTCCCAATACTTTCGGAACCCGAAAATAACTGTCCATATATTCAGTTGACATCTTTTTTAGATCAGATTGCGCAATACCGGGAACAATAGTATCTTGACGCAATGACCGGTCAGATAACACTGCTGCACTGCCGGTGTCAAGAGAAGTGTCATACCGCTTCAGAATATCAAAATACTCGACAATCTGACTAACCTGTCCGGCAATAGACACTATATCACGGTCTTCCGGAGAAAGCCGCGAAAGATAGAGTAAATTGTCGAATACCTCTGGGGTAATTTTACTGTTTTGAGCCATATTCTTTTCCTATAATAACTATCTAGGACTCTTTCATCGTTTCCCGATTGAAAGGGCGCCCTTAAATTTATGCATCAGCTTTTTCAGATGATAATTGATTAAGTCTGACTATTATCTCCCGGGTTTCTTCCTGGGATTCTGCCGTTTTATGGAAGAGCCGAATAAGATTAGTGATATTATCAACCATCGAATCTATTTCCGCATTTACTTTTTCCGTAGCGGCTGTCAGATGTCCGAAACTTGCCACGGTATTCTCCCGTGTTTCAATAATGCGGCTGTTTTCATTTTTGAGAGCGGTCATTTCCTGCAGCGCCTCTGCGAGCGTTTCTTCCATGCGAGTAGTATGAGCATTCATATGCCCTATAAAGGTAGCAATTTCTGCAAGCAAGTGTTCAAAACCCGTTACCTTTTCACTAATATCGGCAAAGCTCTGTGCCAAAATATCCGCAGCAGAGGAGGTTTCATCAATCGACGTAGTAATCTGCTTAATAATTTTGCCTGTAGAATCCGATTCTGAGGAAGTTTTTTCTGCAAGGTTCCGGATTTCTTCAGCAACAACAGCAAAACCTTTGCCGGCATCCCCTGCATGAGCTGCCTCAATAGCAGCATTCATAGCTAGCATATCCGTTTGCTCGGCAACCTGCGTTATGAGCTGGTTCGTTTCCAGCAATACGGCAGAGCGTGCGGTTATGTCGGATATGGTTCGTGTCATCTTAGAAAAATTCGTCTTTCCTACTTCGTTTGCCTTAAAGATATTCACAAAGTTATCTTGAATAACCTTGAACTTTTCCGTTAAGAGCTTGGTATTTTGAATCAACTCGGCAAGCTTATCCATTGCCGCCTGAGACTTTTCACTTTGCCGTGTAATCTGAGAATCCAAATTTTCAAGGAAGCTGTTCAGATAGGTTGTATTATCTTCAGTTTCAATGAGGCTCGTTTTTTGAGAAGCAATTTCCTGCAACACAAACTGAATATAACTTGAAATTTTATCAACATACGAGCGGGCATTTTGCATATTGGAAGTAAGCACGGCATCTTCCCTAGCTAAATCTTTAATCACTTTCTTTATTCCTTCAAAGAAAGTATTAAGCCGGTTAGCAGATTCAATGAGTTTATCCTGCATTACATCGCTTTCCCGCTTTTCATAATTGAATATCCGTGCAAAAGAAATAGCCTGTATCAGCAGACAGAACAGCAATCCGAACGGGATAGTACTGGGAAGCATGAGAATATCCATCCCTGAAAGTATGTCGATAACAGCCGTAATAATCAACCCGATAAAGCCGATTGCAATGAACCACGCTTCTTTTTCTTTTTTATATACCAGCATGATAATGATATAAAACAGATAACAGGCTTGCAGTAGGCTTACAATTTGCTGAAACCGCACTAAAGAGGTAAAAAATGCAGGACTGGTAATAAACGTAACGAATCCGAAAAGAATACCTTCACCAACCCAGACTATCATAATAATTTTATTGATATATTTACGGTACAATTCACGCAAGTACAAAACCAAAGGTACAGAGATAGTTGCAAAGGTAAAGTACTCAAAACGGATCGTAACCAGCCACGAAAAGCCGAGAAGATCACAGCCGAGTAAGGAATCCGTCGATAAAATCCTGAGGATTATGATAAAAACCAGCAAAGAAAAATACAAAATACTCATTTCTTTCGGTCTAAAAATAAACAAAATCAGGTGATATAGTCCCAACGCCAATGCAAAACTGAAGATCATCGCTGTGATAATTTCACGCCGTGTGATTTCAGCTTCGGTAATAACGGTCCTATCTAAGGTGATAGCGCTATAGAGTCCTTGATCTTTATGCGACCGCCCCTGTACCTGAAATAGCACATCTACCTGCGTTTCTCCCTGCGGCAGCGCAAAGCATGGTATTTTAACACCGGCAGTGCTTTTACTGCTATCCCTATAACCAATGAGCTCACTGCCATGAGTAAAAACTCTCACACTCACTAAATGATTTGTTACATAGAGCGAAAGCTGCTCATGGTCTTGAGGCAGTAGTATCCGTAAACTATATGTTGCATAGCCGTCTGCAGAATATGATTTCCCATTTGTTACCTTGGTATTAGTCCACGATCCTGGTACGGTAATATAATTATTGGGTTCCTTCCATGTATCGAGCAGTTCATTCCAAAAAAAACCGTAGTTGCCTGACAGATTTACCTTGCCTTGCGTATTAAAGTTCCAATTTCTTAAATCAATAACGGCATTATTAACCTTTGGCAGAGTATTTGCATACGCTGCACTGCCAAGCAGTATCCATAGCAACAATATGGATGCTATAGTAAAATAATGCTTTTTACGGGAAGTTCGTCCGCACAGCTGACATGCTATAACAGCCCATTGAGATACGGACATCTGACTGCCGGATATTTTTACATCATTTTTTTCTGTTAAAAAAATGCCGGACATATATTTTTTCATACTGTAAATACTCCATCTCTCTGTTGATAGCATACTAGTTCTATCATACATCAATTTTCCGAATTAGGGAAGGCTCAGACTTTCAGAACGCAGGAATAATTCAGAAGAAGAATTGCACGTATTGGATTTTTGAGCTATACTACAGGACAGATATGAAATTTGTTATTTTTTATGAGAAAACAGAACAAACTATTGCTGAAACTATTGCTGCAATTATTGATGCTTATGATTGCAAAGTTACCTGTTATCAAACTGACGCTGTTTGGAACAACGCAGCTTATGACAAGCCAACGGTTTTATTGCAGAACGCGACACATATCCTTTTGATCTTCGATGCAAATGCGGTAGCTGCGGCAGCGCCCTTTCTCTTTTTCATAGGAATGGGAATTGGAATGAATGTACCGATTTTAGCGCTGCTGCAAGGTAAAAATATTCCACTGCCTGACAATCTGAAGCAGCTGGTTACACCGCTTCCCCTTGATGTATTTGAAGATTATTTTATAGATGAGCAAAAAAGCTTTTTATGCATAGAAGAAAAAAAACTCGCCCGAAAGGAACTCATGGATAAAGGTTTTCCATGTGTGAATACTAATTTTGTTGCAGCGGTGCAAGACGGGCAATACGAAATCGTGCGGCTTTTTCTTGCTGCAGGCTTTAATGCCTCGTTACGCGATACACGCGGCACACCGGTACTCTCGCTTGCAATCAGAAACGCTCAGTACGATGTCGCGGCCTTACTCATTGCGAGTGGTGCAGCAATTGACAGTTGCGCTGAAGACCGCTCATATTCTGCGTTGATGGAAGCAGCTCAACTCGGTGACCTGAAAACAGCAGCTTTGTTGTTGGAAAAACATGCTGATACCAATATACAAAGCAAGGATGGACAAACTGCGCTCATCCTTGCAGTGGGTAGGCAGGATATCCCGATGGTACAGCTGTTGAGCGAACACCATGCAGACTGGCTACTTGCAGACAGCCTTGGGATGTCTGCCCTCGCTTATGCAAAACTTTTTCGCAATAGCAGAATCCTCGCCTTTATACCGGATACCTAGCGTATCGGAACGGAACCGGTGCTGCACTACAAAACAATGGTAATGCAATGCCGGTTTATGTTAAGCCTTTCCTTGCTTACCTCTTAATCATTTTCTAAAACAAACAATCCGCCGCTTGTATTCGGCAAAGGATGAATTATTATGAAAGAAAAACTTGAAAGTTTATCAGTCCGCTGGAAGGAACTGGAACAAGAAATACAGGATCCTACACTCATTAAAAATCAAAGCCGCTACAAGGAAGTTATGCGGGAACATTCGTATCTTTCAAAATTGATGGAAGAATACGAACAATATACGCGGTTAGAAGAGCAGATTATGCAAACCCGTACGATGATACAGGATGAAACAGACCATGAACTCAAGGAAATGGCGCGGGAAGAACTGCATGAGCTGGAAGCTCAGTTGGAACAAAGCGAAAACAATTTGAAGGTTTTGCTGATTCCGCCGGATCCTTTGGAGGAAAAGAATATTATTATGGAAATCCGCGGCGGTACCGGCGGAGAAGAGGCTGCCCTCTTTGCAGCAGATTTGCTCAAAATGTATACCCACTATGCAGAAGCAAAAAACTGGAAGTATGAGCTGCTTTCCTCTAATGAAACTGAATTAGGCGGATTCAAGGAGGTTACACTCTCTATTTCCGGAAAATATGTCTACGGCAGTCTCCGCTATGAATCCGGCGTACACCGGGTGCAGCGTGTACCGGAAACGGAAGGCTCAGGACGCATCCACACCAGTGCAGTAACGGTTGCCGTATTACCGGAAGCAGAAGAAACGGAAATAGTGATTAAGCAGGAAGACCTCCGTATTGATGTTATGCGTGCAGGAGGACCGGGCGGTCAGTGCGTCAACACTACCGACTCTGCCGTGCGGCTTACCCATATTCCGACCGGTCTTGTGGTTATCTGCCAAGACGAAAAAAGCCAGATTAAAAACAAGGCAAAGGCAATGCGCGTGTTGCGGAGCCGCCTTTATGATATGGAAGAGGCTAAAAAACAGTCGGAGCGGGCAGAAAACCGGAAAAACCAAGTCGGTTCGGGAGACCGGTCGGAGCGTATACGCACCTACAACTATCCGCAAAACCGTGTTACCGACCACCGGATCAACCTCACGCTCTATAAGCTCGATGCAATTATGCAGGGCGATCTTACTGAAATTATCGATGCGCTGTGTATTGCTGCACGCGAAGAGATGATGAAGGCACAAGCCTAACTGAATGCCTTCCGTTGCCGATGCCCGCCGCTTTGCACTTGACCGCTTTGCGCAGTCTGCGGCACTCAAAAGCCATAACCGCTCATTACTGCTGCTCGATGCAGATGTGCTGCTGCAGCACTTCCTGCACAAGCCGCGGGCATGGCTTTTTGCCCATGATACTACCGATATTTCCGATATATGGCAGCTGTTTTGCGCAGCAGTAGAACAGCGATGTACCGGTCTTCCCATTGCCTATCTCACCGGCACACAGGAATTTTGGGGACTGCCCTTTCATGTAACCCCGGACGTACTAATTCCAAAGCCCGATACGGAGCTGCTGGTTGAACGCAGCCTTACTATCATCAGAGAAAAGGCAGCTGACGCAACAGCCCCTATTTCCATCCTTGACCCCTGTACCGGCTCCGGCTGTATCATTATTTCCATCCTGCACACCCTTGATGCGGAGGGTATCAAGAACGTGTACTGCACCGCCGCTGATATTTCTCCCGCAGCATTGACCATTGCCAGAACCAATGCTCAAAACATTCTTTCCCCGGAAGCACAAGAGCGGCTCTGCATCCGGGAGGGTGATATGCGTACACTGCCCGCATTGCAAACCCGCTTTGATCTTATCGCAGCAAATCCCCCCTACGTGCCTTCCGCACTCACACAAGAACTTCTGCAGGACGGACGCAGCGAACCGGTTCTAGCCCTTGATGGCGGTTCCGATGGTCTTGATTTTATACGGATTTTGACAAATAATACTCCTATGGTATTACATGATTGCGGAGTCCTTTTAAGCGAGGTAGGAGAATACCATGCCCAAGCTGCCGGTCGGCTCTTTGAAACCACAGGTTTTTCTGCTGTACGCATTCATCAAGATTGGACAAACCGCGATCGGTTGATTGAAGGCGTATTACACGGTTAAATGAGACAGCATACCTTTAAATACCCTTTATCAGCTATGCTGATGAGGCATCTTCTACCTGAGTTTTTAAAAGATGCCCTGATATGTTTAACACAAGGACATACACAATGATACAAAAAGTTGAAAACCTAGCCAGTTTAAAGCATTTTTTTGAACGATATCCTGATTACGCAGAATCCGAAAATGCAGAGGATGCTGCACGGATTAGCGCTGCATGGAACATTCTGCTGAAAGAACGTATGCCGCAGGTACAGAACGGCAGTGCAGAAAACGTACCAACCGTACCGGCTTCCGATCATGCACCTACAGATCAGCAAGCTGCACCCATTACATCGGATGACGGTATACCGCATGATATAGCCCATTCACTGCGCATGGCTCACAGCCTTGCCGCCTTAGAAATGGATAGCGAAAGTATTGTCTGTGCCCTGCTCTACAGCGAAAACGGCAGTTTCAAACTCCCGGAAGACCGTCTACGGAAGGAATTTGGGAACACAACGGCAGAAATTCTTGATGCTGCTGCAAAATTTTCGGATGTAAAGCTCTACATTACCGGTAAGGAACACACCGACACCGTCTGCAAAATGTTTTTTTCTATGGTGAGCGACCTGCGGGTTATGATTGTTCAGCTTGCAGACCGGCTCGACAAGATACGCTATATCCGTGAATATCCTGAAGAGAGGCAGCGCCGCATTGCCGGGGAAATTATCGAAATATGGGCTCCGCTGGCACAGCGCATGGGTATTTCCACTGTACAAAATGAGCTTGAAGATTTAAGCCTCAAATACATTAACCGGGAAGCCTTTGATCAAATTAAGGAAGTAGTTGCCTCCAAAAAGAAAGAGCGGGAAGCCTTTCTCAAAGAAACTGAAAAAACACTGTATGAGGCGATACAGAAAACCGGAATCAAAGTTACGGTACAAAGCCGCGCAAAACACTTTTGGTCTATCTATCAAAAAATGAAAAAGCGGAACAAGGCAGCGGATGAATTGTTTGATTTGCTCGCTGTACGGATTTTATGTAACACTGTCAACGAGTGTTACACAATTCTGGGTCTTGTACACACAATATGGAAGCCGCTTGAAGGGCGCTTTAAGGATTATATCGCTATGCCCAAGGCAAACGGATATAAAAGCCTCCATACAACGGTGATATGTCAGGGAGGACAAACCCTGGAAATACAGATCCGTACGCACGAGATGCACGAAATTGCAGAACGGGGGGTTGCAAGTCATTGGCTCTACAAAAAGCGGAGCAAAAACAAAACAGCGAATGAGCAAGAGCTTTCCTTTGTGCAGCAGGTAAAATCGCTTGCCAAACAGCAACGCTTTAATAATGAAGAGTTCCTTGCAGAACTCAAAAGCGATCTTTTAAGCGATTCGATCTTTGTCTTTACTCCCGGCGGTGATATTATTGAACTGCCCGCCGGTGCTACAGCGGTGGATTTTGCATATAGAATCCATTCTTCCATAGGAGAAAAGCTGGTAGCAGCCAAGGCGGACGGTGTTATTATTCCGCTGTCCCGCCCCTTGAAAAACACCCAGAAAGTAGAGATCATCACAAACCCGAATGCTCACCCGACGCATAACCATTACGAAAATGCCCACACAACACGGGCACGGCAAAAAATCAGGGCATGGCTGCAGGCGCATGAAAATCTTTTGAACACCGAAAAAGAAGAAAAAGGACAGCAGGGAGAGTTGCAAGAAGAAGCGCCTGTCCGCCCTGCAAAAGAAACCGCAGAAGAAACTGAAAAAATACGCCGCGATCTGGAGCAAGCTCAAAAGGATCCTACCAGAAATTCCGCAGTACGGATACGAATCGGCAACTCCACCAATTTTCCGGTACGGTTTGCGGGCTGCTGCAAGCCTACACTTGATGCTGCCATCTGCGGCTATGTTGCGAACGGAAGAGGAATTATCATTCACAAGAAAGATTGCCGGAATTTAAAGCATATTCCCGACCTAGAAAACCGGCTTATCGATGTGAAATGGGATGTAAAACAAAGTAAAAAGCCGAAAGAGGCTGCTGCAAAAGGAAAATCAAACCGGTAAGCAGCACGCTAAAGGAACCGTTTGAGCCTTACATCGCAGAAGAATCATAAAATTGCCGAAAAAGATTCATTGCTCTCGGCAATCCGTTCGATATTAAAGATATGAAAAAGAACGGTATCTTTATAGTTATTATGCTCGCAGGCTGTCTTTCATCCCTTTTTGCAGCGGATTTGGAACTGGATCAAAGTGATCTTGCCGTTATTCAAGACCCAAAAGGTGCAGGGTATCACTTCTATATTAGAAAAAAACCTGAAATAGCATCCATTTTGATGACGGAAACCACAAAGGATCCGCTTAAAAAGCTTGATAATTTTGCCTACCGTGATAGCGTGTATAATAGTATAAACGGAGATGAAAAGCGGATTTTGAACGGTAAGGAGCTTGATACCCGCGGTAAACGGCTCTACAGTTTGGTAGACTCTACGCCGGAAAAAAATACCCCGCTGGGAGAAGCCTTTCATGTTTGGGTACCGTATATCATATATTATGGGTATGAATGGACGCGGAATGGCGAAGTAGAAGTATTGGACGGTACTTTTTTTAATATACGGGCATTTGAAAAGCCCTTTGCCGATTATACCGGCGGCTTTAGCGACAATCCTTTTGTGCTGCGCGTTACGCAAAAAACAATTAAAGAAACGCACGATCCGTCATTTAGTGAGCCTGCAATTGATGCGTTTACCGAACTTGCACAGGTAAGCAACAATAAACTGATGTATTCCGATAGCGTAGACGGGTTAATGCCTTCCATTGAGGTTATCCTGACACGGCAAAAACATAAAAACCTTGACGCAGTGTTTGTTATTGATGCGACAGAAAGTATGAAGGATGATGTCCACAAACTCCGGGAACTCTTACTACCTTCACTCAAAAAAGTACTATCTAAATACGATTCGTACCGGCTTGGTCTTGTTTTGTATAAAGACTATTATGATGATTTTTTAACAAAAACAGCTTGTGATTTTACATCAGACCTGAACCGTTTCTCTGCAGCTCTCCACAGCTTTAGTGTATTCGGAGGAAGAGATATTCCGGAAGCCGTATACGAAGGCTTGGATGCCGGTCTTGATCTTGAATGGCGCCCTGATACGGAAACCGATCGGAAAATCATCCTCATCGGTGATGCCCCTCCCCACCCGCGCCCGCAAGGTTCAATCACGAAAGAGTCGGTTATAGAAGCAGCAAAAAAGCAGGACGTAAAACTCTATCCTATTATTCTACCCCACAACAAGACATATTAGAGTTTCTGAACCGGTCTATTATAGAACGCATGCTCGGTGTCCGTTCAACGGATAGCTTACTGAGCAGCTTGGAGATAAAATGAAAAAATCACTTTTAATCATAGCACTTTTGTTCGCATCATTTGCGGCATTTACTGACGACGGCGGCTCATACAAGCCGGAGGACTGGACTTACGGGAACATCTATGTCAAGGAGCCGAACGACAAAATCGCGCTGGAGCGAGAGCTTCTGGTTGTAGAGCATACGGCTATCGGTAAATATGACAGAGAGAGCGACACGTTTCATAAAACCAGTGGGCGCGAAGTAACCGCACGCTTTGATTTTCTGAACACCACGCGGGAGCGCGTCACCGTGCCGTGTGCATTCCCTGTGGTGGTAAAGACGCAGGTCAGCGTAAAAAAAGATGGTACTGTTTCCGCCGAAGTGCCTGTAGGAAATGGCTACATGGCGAATGAGACGGTGATGGCAATAGCATTCGGAAAAAGCGGTATCGAGGGCGCTGCAAAGGAGGCACTTCTCTCGCTCAACAAAAAACTTCGTACACTTTCGGCAAAGGACTACCTCGCAGAGCTTTCACGCACGGAGCGTTTCGATTCAGTCATGAGACCGTGCTCCATAGAGCAGGAAGGGAACAGTGTTCCGATCCTGACCGTGGGAATCGAAACAACGGTGGAAAAGGACGAAGAAGGTACGAACTATATTTCGGAAGATAACTGGCATGATGTGAAAGAACTCTACACACTCACGCTCGTGCTTCACTTCTATCATGAGCTGCACTTTCCGCCGACAGCACGGTCAAAACTTTCGGTCAAATATGACATCGATTCGGTAAAGAAAAGTTACCGTGGGGACACCTATGCGCTGACCTACGACATCTCCACAGGAGGCACATGGAAAGGGGCGATGAAAAGCTTTGTGGTGCTTTCCGACGGCACAATGACTGCGCACGGCTCTCAAGCACATTTCGAAGAAACGGAATTCGGAGAGTTTTCGATAAATGGGGGTGGCTTTAATCTGTATACAGTAGAGAACTACAAACCTCAGAAAGGCGAACGCCTCGTGTTCAAAACCAAAACGCCGTACCGCGACGGTCCTTCCATAGAGTGGGAGGGGCAAGAAGGTGGGCAGACATTCGTCAAGGATGTCCGCTCATCTTCCGCCTACAAAGGTTCGTACAAAATCGCGGGAGATGGCAAACATACCAACATCTCCTATCAAAACGAAGACACTTACCTTCGCACATCAGGTTATGGTGTGGAAACTTCGTTCGATGGAATCCTTTTCAACGGCTGGGTCGAAGGGAGTGCAGGTGACGGGATCGGCGAATGGATTGAGTTTACACTAACAAAAGCCGCGCTTGGTCCTTTCGCCTCAAACGGACTCGCCCGATTCGCAGGGAGACTATACAGCAATTATGGCTCGGGCGATCCGGATTTTACCGTCTTCACGAAATCGGGCTATGCGGGGGCTACATGGCAAGAGAACAACCGCGTAAAGTCGATGATGCTCACTTCCTCCGCGCTTCAAAAGCCGATTGCGCTCGAACTTGCAGACATCTTCCCCGCCACTATGAACGATTTTTCAGACCAATGGATAGCGCTGAACGCCGTGAAAAACCCGCTCATCCTTCCGAAAGGCAATTACCGCATGACTGTTCGAGGCGTGTATAAGGGCGAAAAGTATGACGACACCGCTATCGGCGAAGTGTGGTTTCTGCCGCTCTCCGCCGCCGCAGAAAGAATCCTTACTGCTGACTGTAATAACGATGGCTTTTACACCGCCCCAATCACAGACATTGTGCAAACTCATGTTGCACACTATGTTTCGCGGCTGGCAGCAATACAGCAGGACGAAGAGGTTCAGCGGGGAAAATAAGATGAGTGAGGTAGAATCACGGCAACATGCAAAACACTTATTTTTATAGTAATGACTTGTTGGTTCTTATTAAATTCTTGTAATAAATCAAAAACAATAGCTCACAACGATACAGATGGGAACCTCTAAGAAAACTCAGGTTATAGATTTTTAGAGTTCCCTAACACAGTTTTCATAAATTCCCCCTTGGTGCGGAAACTAACTGTCTATGCAGCTTTCGTGCCAATGTTACCGTTAGTAATACCGGCTTTGCGGTTTAAACAATGCGAAACTCACCCCTTCTTGCACGATAGACTACAGCTTTCATAAAAAACGAAAAAAACAATAGCAATGTTGACTAACGAGTCAGCTTATATTATATTGACTTATTGTTTTTTCCGGTTTGTATATGCGCTATATATAAAATCATGAAGAAATAATCGGTAGTACCGATATCAACTCCATCCCGTAGAAAATATGGGACATAATGGCCATGAGGAGGGCACATGAGAAAGTATGAATTGATGACAGTTTTCCCTATTGAGGAAGATCAGTTCAAATCCGGTATTGAAGAAGTGCGTTCTGTTCTCGCAGACTTCAATGTTCAGATCGATTCCGAAGATCCGTTCGGTGACCGTCAGTTGACGTATGAAATCAAAAAAAAGACAAAGGGACGCTACGTGTTGTTTAACATCCATGCTGAACCGGAAAAAATTGTCGAAATTGACCGTAAGTTTAAACTCAACCAGAACCTTTTGACTTTTTTATTTATCAGGATCGATGAATAATTCAGGGAGATACTGATGGCAGATATAAACCATGTCGTACTGGTCGGTAGACTTACTCGCGATGCTGAACTAAAGTATACCCAAGGTGGTTCCCCTGTATGTAAATTTTCGCTTGCGATCAATCGGCGGCGTAAAAACGGCGAAGAGTGGGGTGAAGAGGCTCACTATTTCGATATAGTTCTCTGGGGAAAGCAAGGGGAAGCTCTCAATCAATATCTTATAAAAGGAAAGCAGGTAGCGATAGAGGGTGAACTACGGCAGAATCGTTGGGAACAAGACGGACAATCCCGCAGCAAAGTAGAAATAGTTGCAAACAATATTCAGCTTTTAGGGAGTGGTTCCGGTAATGGTCAGCAGGCAAAGAGCGGCATTCAGGGTTCATATCAGCGGTCAAATGCTCCCTCGGCATATCAGGCACGGCAAAATATTCCGCAGCAACAAGATGATGGATATGATCCTGACTTTGATAATGCCAATTTTGATACTATTCCATTTTAAGGAGAATGCAAGATGTCTGAAGAAACATTGAATACTGTTGAAGTAGATACAAATATACAGGATAATCCGCGGGACAGCGAAGAACGGCAGAATAATAAAAAAGGTAAAACGTTCTACCGTAAGAAAGTTTGCCGGTTCTGTTCACAAAAGGCAAAGATTGACTATAAAGATCCCGATTCACTGCGCCGGTTTATTACCGAACGGGGAAAGATATTGCCTCGCCGTATTACCGGTACCTGTGCAAAGCATCAACGCAAATTAGCACTGGAAATTAAGCGAGCCCGTGCACTTGCGCTGCTGCCTTACGTAGTAGACTGATACAATCCGCTGGAAACAGTGTTTTTAGCGGAATCGCGCTATTGCAAGCCGGATTCCAACTCCTGGAAATAGCCCGGCTTTATCGTTTTTAATCTAAGGAGCTTGAAATGAAAGTAATCTTAAACGAAGATGTAAAACACCTCGGCGAAGAGGGCGATATAAAAGACGTAGCAAAAGGTTATGCACGTAATTACTTGTTTCCCCGTAATTTAGCAGTTCCCTGCAATCCCTTTACGTTGGCTCATTTTGAAAGCCGTAAAGAAGAAATTGAACAGAAGAAAGCTGTCAAGCGGCAGAATGCAGCCGGCTTAAAAGAACGGCTTGAAGCTTTGACTATCACTATTGTTATGCCTGCCGGTCCCAATGGAAAACTGTATGGTGCTGTTACCAATCAGACTATCTCTGATGAACTGCAGAAACTCGGTTTTGAAATTGAGCGAAAGCGTATTGAACTGCCCGGTTTAACCTTCAAAAGCGTTGGTAATTATTCTGCTACACTTAAGTTATACGAGTCCGCCGTTGCGTCGGTTGCAGTAGTGGTAGAAGCTCAGCCTGAAGCAGAAAAAACAACTGAAGCAAAGCCGGAAAAACGTTCACGCCGCCGCCATGAAGAAACAGAACAAGCGGCAGATGAACAGCCGTCAGAGTCAGCTGCTGAAGAAACAGAAGAAGGAAAGTCAGAAACAACTCCTGAGGCGTAACAAGTTAGTTGTCCGCAAACAGTGTTAAAGGACAGCTCTATGATGTGAGCTGTCCTTTATATCTTTGGACATTGTTTGTTCGTGCAAAGGGATGATATCCACGTGCCGTGTCGGGGGTGTTTATTTACCAGAAAATTGTTTTTGGTTACAAAATAACGGCTTACAAAGAGAGAAGTTCTCATTCGGAGCTTCTCTCTTGTTTTTTATAAGGAGTATGATAAATGTCGGACATGGCAAGACCGCTGTCTTCATTAAAGGATAAAGTACCTCCAAATAATCCGGAAGCTGAACAGGCAATACTTGGTGCAATGCTCCTTGAAGCTGACGCTATCGGTGCCGTCTTACAATATATCCGGGCTGAAAGTTTTTACTCCCTTGCACATCAAAAAATTTTTCAAGCGATTGTTGATCTTTATAATACAGGACAAAGAGTTGACCTGCTTGTTATTAGCGAGCATTTACGGCAAGAAGGGCTTCTTGATTCTGTAGGAGGCACTGCGTATATTGCCTCGTTGACTGATAGGGTTCCCAGTACCGCTAACGTTGCCTATTACGCGAAAATTGTTCTTGATGCGGCAGTTCGTAGGTCTTTATTGAAAGTATCACATCAAATTTCTGCCGATGTCTTTGATGAAACAGTTCCTTATTCTTCGGTATTAGAGCAAGCTCAAAAAAATATTTTTGAATTAACCGATGCCGGTCAGACTGCAACTTATTATACGCCAAGAGCTATTATTCCTGAAGCAATTGAAATTATCGAAGCCCGCTCTAAACACCGGGATGAATTTGCAGGAATACCATCCGGTTTTGAATTTTTAGATAGCATAACAAGCGGCTTTCAAAATTCGGAGCTGATTATTATCGGTGCACGTCCGTCAATTGGAAAAACAGCCTTAGCGCTGACTATTGCCGATTATATTGCAGTGGTAAAAAAAATTCCTGTTGCGTTTTTTTCGCTTGAAATGTCAAATATGCAGCTTGTATTGCGTTTGCTTTCATTGGAATCACGAGTATCTTCTTCCAAAATACGCTCCGGCAATTTACGGTATGCAGATTTTGAAAAAATTCAAGATGCTTCGGGTAGACTGTATGAAGCGCCGCTTTATATGGTTGATATGCCGAATATGAAGCTGCTTGATTTACGGTCAATGGCACGGCAGCTTTCCTTGCAAGCAGGGGTAAAAATCATTTTTATCGACTATCTTGGCTTGATTTCCTCAGAAAACAATCTTATTCCGCGGCATGAACGTTTTGCAGAAATATCACAATCTCTCAAAAGCCTTGCCCGTGAGCTCAACATACCTGTTGTAGCACTTTCTCAGGTTGGCCGTGATGCTGAAGGAACTGCTCCAACACTCGCCAATTTGCGGGAATCTGGAGCTATTGAGCAAGATGCCGATGTCGTTATGTTTTTGCACCGTGCACAACGTGAAAATCCTGACACAGAGCTGATTGTTGCAAAACAGCGTAATGGTCCTATCGCTACGGTAAATCTTGAATTTATCAGCGACTGTACCCGCTTTGTTTCAAAAGCACAAAATCAATAGCCTCGTCAAAAATATACATCCTTTACATCCTTGTAGGAACCGCTAACTGTAAGCCTATCGGCTTGTTCTGTAAGGGAATACATTACGAGTCCGCTTTGCGCCTGCTAATCAGTTTTTAAGAGGTTTCCCATTATTTCAGTTTTTTTCAATCGAAAAACGCTACAAAACATATTTTGAGGGCAGCCTTACAGGTGCTGAACTTACCCACTCTAACCGCTCAGTTCAGATGCCGGTTTCTTCCGCAGCCGTTCCATTCACGTTAATTCGATAAAATATTTTTCTCTCTTGCACTTTTTGCAGTAAAATATTATTCTATATAGTAGTAAATCGGAAAAAGTATATTGCATAATATACTCACCAAATTCACACCATACTTTAGAAGGACGATGTTATGCCTGAAAAAAATCTTGTAATGATTGACGGCAATACTGCCGCCGGTCACGTTGCGCACGCCTTGAGCGAAGTTATCGCAATTTATCCTATTACGCCATCAAGCCCAATGGGAGAAGTTGCCGATGAGTATTCCGCTCATGGAAAAACCAATATTTGGGGAACCGTACCGCAGGTTGTTGAGCTCCAATCCGAAGGAGGAGCTTCGGGAGCAGTCCACGGTGCACTGACAACAGGAGCGCTTTCTTCAACATTCACCGCATCGCAGGGACTCCTATTAATGATCCCCAATATGTACAAGATTGCCGGTGAATTGACCAGCACCGTTTTCCACGTTGCTGCCCGAGCACTCGCAACCAGTGCACTCTCTATTTTCGGTGATCATCAGGATGTTATGGCATGCCGCCAAACAGGCTGGGCAATGCTGGCGTCAAACTCCGTGCAGGAAGTTATGGATATGGCGGTTATTGCTCATACGGCGACCCTTGAAGCACGGGTACCCTTCCTTCACTTCTTTGACGGATTTAGAACATCCCATGAAATTCAAAAAATTGAAGAAGTATCTCATGAGGTAATGCGGCAAATGGTAAGCAACGAGCTTGTCCGCGCACACCGTCTCCGCGGTTTAACTCCGGAAAAACCGATGATCCGCGGAACCGCACAAAACCCCGACGTTTACTTCCAAGCACGTGAAGCAGTAAATAAATACTACCTTGCAACACCTGAAATTGTTCAGCGTGTTATGGATAAGTATGCAAGCCTGACAGGTCGTGCATATCACCTCTTCGACTACTATGGAGACCCCAATGCAGAATCCGTCATTATACTGATGGGTTCCGGCGCAGACACTGTTGAAGAAACCGTTGACTATTTGAACAGCAAAGGCAAGAAATACGGCTTGTTAAAGGTACGCTTGTACCGCCCCTTCAATGCAGAAGCCTTTGTAAAAGCACTGCCTACATCTGTAAAGAATATTACCGTACTAGACCGCTCAAAAGAGCCAGGCTCGCTCGGTGAAGCACTTTACGAAGATGTCCGCACCGCAATCGGCGAAATGCAAGCGGCAAAAAAATGCCCCTTCACCAGTTATCCGGTTATTCTCGGCGGACGCTACGGCATGGGTTCAAAAGAATTTACCCCGGCAATGGTCAAAGCAGTGTTCGATAATATGGAAGGGGAAAAGAAGAGCAACTTTGCAATCGGTATTGATGACGATGTTACTCACATCAGCCTTGCCTACGACAAACACTTTCATGTTGACGACACCGGTATGCACCAGGCAATGTTCTACGGTCTCGGTTCTGACGGTACCGTTGGTGCAAATAAGAACTCCATCAAAATTATCGGGGAGGCAACGGACAATAACGCACAGGCGTATTTTGTATACGACTCTAAAAAATCCGGTTCAATCACCACATCACACCTGCGGTTCGGTAAAAAGAAGATACGCAAGCCCTACCTTGTCGGACAGGCTGACTTTATTGCGTGTCATAAATTCACCTTCCTCGAAACCTACGATATGCTCAAGAGCCTCCGCAAGGGCGGAACCTTCCTCTTGAACAGCCACTGGAACAAGGATGAGGTATGGGAACACTTGCCGGTTGAAGTTCAAAAGGACTTGATTGAAAAAGAAGCAAAGTTCTACGTTATCGACGGTGTGAAAATTGCAGAAAAAGCAGGTATGGGCAACCGTATCAACGTTGTTATGCAGACCGCATTCTTCAAAATTTTCGGTATTTTACCCGAAGAGGAAGCAGTACAGCTGATTAAGAAGTTCATCGAAAAGTCTTATGGAAAGAAGGGACCAGAAATTGTTCAGAAGAACATCAAGACCATCGATATGGCGCTTGAAGGCGTTGAACAGGTTGCCTATCCGAAAGAAGCGACCAGCAAACTTTCGCGGCACGCAGCAATGAGTGCCGATGCGCCGGAATTTGTGCGTAAGATACTCGGAAAAATTGCTATTAACGAAGGCGATGATGTCAAGGTAAGCGAAATACCCGCAGACGGGACCTTCCCGACCGCAACTACACAGTATGAAAAGCGTGCTATTGCAGAGCGCATCCCGATTTGGAAGAGCGAGCTTTGTATCCAGTGCGGACAGTGTACTGTTGTATGCCCCCATGCTGTTATCAGAATGAAGGCGTATGATAAATCCCATGCTGATCATGCACCGTCGGCATTCCGCTCCATCCCGTACAAAGGCAAGGAATTTGATAATTCGTTGTTTACGATTCAGGTTTCTCCCGAAGACTGTACTGGATGCGGTGTTTGTGTTGAGCAGTGTCCTGCAAAATCGAAAGAAAATCCTGCGATTAAAGCAATCAATATGGAAAGCTTTGTTGAACACCGCGCAGTAGAATCCGAAAACTGGAAGTTCTTTATGAACTTACCCGATCCTGACACCAAGAAAGTAAATTTAAGCCAGCCGAAAGGGCTTGGTATGCGCCGCCCGCTCTTTGAGTTCTCCGGTGCTTGTGCAGGATGCGGTGAGACACCCTATATCGGTATTCTCTCACAGCTGTTCGGCGACCGTGCTGTTATTGCAAACGCAACTGGTTGTTCTTCAATCTACGGCGGAAACCTCCCCACTACCCCTTATGCAAAACGCGCGGACGGACGCGGACCGGTATGGTCAAACTCCCTGTTTGAAGATGCAGCGGAATTCGGCTACGGTATGCGTCTTACCAGCGATAAACTTGCAGAATATGCACGGGAAGTTGCCGTCCAGCTCAAAGCAAAAGGTATTGCAGCAGCAGCAATCGAAAAAGTCCTCGGTAATGCTCAAGCTGATGACGCAGCAATCGAACAGCAGCGCGAATTTGTGGATGAGCTCAAGAAAGAGCTTGAAAAGGCTTCCGATCCGCTTGCAAAAGAGCTGTTATCTCTTACCGATCACCTCATTAAACGGTCGGTATGGATACTCGGCGGTGACGGATGGGCTTATGATATCGGGTACGGCGGTTTGGATCATGTCTTAGCATCCGGTAGAAATATCAATGTATTGGTACTGGATACGGAAGTATACTCCAATACCGGCGGACAGATGTCAAAGGCAACTCAGATCGGTGCTATTGCGAAGTTTGCAGCATCCGGTAAGGAAATCAGCAAAAAAGACCTCGGTATGATGGCGATGAGCTACGGCTATGTCTATGTTGCGCAAGTTTCTATGGGTGCAAATATGTCGCAGGTTATTAAGGCATTCCGTGAAGCGGAATGCTATGACGGCCCTTCGATTATCATTGCATACAGCCATTGTATCAACCATGGTATCAATATGACCAAGGGTATGAGCAACCAGAAAGAGGTTGTCTCTTGCGGTCTATGGCCGCTGTACCGCTATGATCCGCGGTTGGTTGAACAGGGCAAAAACCCCTTCCAGCTTGACAGCAAAGAGCCGGACTTTAACCTTGCAGACTTTATGTACAAAGAAGTACGCTTCAAGTCATTAAAGAATGCAAATCCGGAACGTGCACAAATGCTGCTTGATAAGGCTGTTGCAAAGGCAAAACGGCGCTGGCAAGAGTATAAATACCTTGCTGACCGCCCGTTCTAAGCTCTAGCAGCAGACCAATCGTTGCTTTCATTTCCTTGATACGATTACATAGGGGCTGTCCAAAAACTTCAGTTTTGGGCAGTTCCCTTAGATTTAGATGTGATGTTTAAAATTAAGTCATTGCTGTATAAAGACTTAATTTTAAACTCGTCGGGGATGTCACGAAAGTAACCAATTCGAAGTATTAAAATTTCCGTACGTGGAAAATGAAGGTCTGTACAGATTATTGC
>NZ_JBQNBW010000015.1:0-42083 GCF_052169735.1 Treponema sp. | reverse complement strand
CAGAAGATATCATAAAAATTCCTTTTTGGGGCAATACCTCTTGCAATTTATAAATGCTATTTACCGTTCAATTTTCTGCTTGACCTATCAGGAAGTTTTATGCTAAAATCTACAATCAACCGTTTAAATATGATGACCTACACCCGTTCGTATCTCATCATACAAAAATCTATAAAACAATGCAGATGCGCTCATTACAATACTGATGTGTATTTTCGCGCAAGCATGAACAGAGGTTTTTATGTACGCACTTTTTGAATATAAAGGTAAACAGTATAAGGCTGAACAAGGCGCTAAAATTCTGGTCGATAAAATAAGCGAAGCCGAGGGGACTACGTTCGATATTGAGACTGTTTTACTGGTCAACAACGATGGTAATGTGTCTGTCGGAGCGCCGTATATTGCCGGTGCAAAGGTTTCGGTAACGGTAGAAAACAGCATCCGCGATAAAAAAGTGATTGTCTACAAATATAAGAGCAAGAAAGACTATCACCGGACAATCGGTCATCGCCAGCACTATACCTATATTACCGTTAATGCAATTACCGGAGCATAAGCATACCGGTGATACGGATCCTTGTGGAGCTTGATGCAGAAAATCGGCTGCTTTCATTTGAAGCTGCCGGACACGCAAACTACGGCGCCAGAGGATGCGATATTGTATGTGCTGCCGTAACCATTCTTTTACGGACAACAGTGCAAGCGCTGAGTTCTGTAGAGGCTGATGTTCGTGCGGAAAAGCGGGGAAACTTACAGTTTCGCGTTCTTCGCTCTGATGATGAACAGGCAGAACGGTTACGGTATGCGGCAGAGTTTTTATGGCTTGGGATTACTTCACTGCAAGAAGAATATCCGCAAGCACTTCAATGCAAAAAGATACAGCGGTAAACGGTTTCGTTTACCCGATATAAGGAGGCTATTATGGCACGGAAACGAGGCGGAAGCGGTGCAAAAAACGGACGGGATTCAAATCCTAAATATTTAGGGGTTAAAGTATACGGCGGACAGACTGTAAAAGCCGGTTCGATTTTAGTCCGTCAGCGCGGAACAGCCATCCATCCGGGAGATAATGTCGGTCGCGGTAAGGATGATACCTTATTTGCAATGGCTGATGGTACAGTTAAGTATCATTACCGCAAAGGTAGACATTTAGCTTCTGTAGCGCAACAGTAAGAGTGAAGGGGCGGTTCATTCCGCAGTAATCTCGTAAGCCGGCTCATCTGCCGGCTTTTTTTCTCGTTTTTTCTTTATACGATTGCAGATACGCGCTGATCATTATTAGACCTGTGCGGTAACTGCGTTGTCGAATAGGTCGACGAGTTCTCAATCGCACAAATAGCAAAAATTGCACGATTTAGAACATTGCATTTCAAGGGAACCTGTTCAGAAACGGAGGTTTCCGAACAGGTTTACTCTATGAGAAAACCTCTCAGGGACTCATCGAGGTTTTAGAGTTCTCAAGGGTTTTTCTTGTAAAGCGTATCGGTAATTTCAGGATATACTATTATGATTCAATTTGCAGATGAAGCGCTGATCGAAGTTTCATCAGGGAAGGGCGGAAACGGCTGTATTGCATTCCGGCGCGAAAAATATGTACCCAAAGGGGGACCGGCTGGCGGAGACGGCGGGCGGGGCGGCGATGTTTTGTTTGAAATCAAACGGAATATGCGCACACTCGTACACTTACGCCATAAACGGATATTTAAAGCAAAAAACGGCTTGGACGGGCAGGGGTCTAAACGCTTTGGGGCAAAAGGTGCTGACTGCATTATCCCGCTGCCGCCGGGCTGTATTATCAAAGATGCAGATACCGATGAGCTGCTGTATGATTTTGGAGGCAGCACAGAAGGGCTTATCCCTTTTTTAAGCGGCGGAAACGGCGGCTGGGGAAACTGTCACTTTAAAAGCTCTACCAATCAAGCTCCCCGTACTGCCTTACCCGGACAGGAGGGGACAACCCGGCGGATTAAAATAGAGCTGAATATTATAGCGGATATCGGGCTTGTCGGCTTTCCGAATGCAGGAAAGTCCTCCCTGCTTGACTATTTTACCAATGCCCGTCCTAAAATTGCACCCTATCCCTTTACTACTAAGATACCGAACCTCGGTGTACTCCGCATTGACGAAGAACAAGACATCATCATCGCTGATATACCGGGTATACTGGAGGGGGCTTCCGAAGGAGTTGGTCTTGGACTCCGCTTCCTCAAGCATATTTCCCGGACAGCCGGGCTTGCATTTTTGATCGATCTTTCGGATGATAATTATTTGACCGTTTATGAGACCTTGTGTGCAGAGCTTTCCGCTTATTCAAAGGAATTAGCAGCAAAAAAACGGATCATTATTGCAACAAAACTTGATCTTGAAGGCACAAAAGAGCGGCTGGCAGCACTAAAAGAAAAGTATCCCGATATGATTGTACTGGGGATTTCCGTGTTTAACCGTTGGGGATTGGATGAGGTGCGGGATGCTTTTGTTACATTGGTAGCGGAGCTTTCAGCTGCCGAAAAAGCCGGGGCACCCCCGACTGGTTCAAGAGATGCGGCGCTCGCTCCTTTTGCGGGAATAACGGGATCAACGGGAGCTGTAGTACCTGCTGCGGGAATGCCGCAGACGGAAACTGCAGCAAGACCGGAACCGCCGGCTTTAGGAGAAGGGGCTATCTCCGCAGACATTCTTGCACGTACGGAAGCGGAGTTCTCAGCCGCTGATACCGCCGTAGCGTTTGGTTCCGGTACCTTTGTGCCCGGCAGTGCTGCAACGGCGGGGCAGTCTGCCGGTAAAGCTGCAACACAAAAAATCATCGTGCAGCCTTCCGAAGCGCCCAGTTTTATGCAGGTAGAGCTGGAAGACCCATCCTATCCGGTGCAGGAAGGTTTTGGGGCAACCGTGAGCCTGAGCCGAAAGCGGAGAGGGAAAAAATGAGGCTTGCCGTACTGGGCGGCTCTTACAATCCTATCCATATTGGGCATTTATTGCTTGCAGAAACCGTGTGCCGCAGCTGCGGGTATGACACCATCGCCTTTATCCCGGCATTTTTGTCTCCTTTTAAGGATGGACACACAGGATGCTCACCGGACGATAGGGTTGCGATGGTACAGCTCGCAATAGCTGATAACCCTGCCTTTTACTGTGAATGCTGTGAGATAGAGCGGCAGGGCATATCTTACACTATCGACACGCTCCGGTTTCTAGCAGAAAAATACCCGCAGCGGGAAGGGAAAATCGGGCTTGTTATGGGAGACGATTTGCTCGCCGGATTGGATAGCTGGCATGAGGCGGCACACTTGACCGATTATGCCGATATTATTGTGGGCAATCGGGTAAACGGGGGGATAACAGCCCCTGACCCCATAGCGCCTATCAGCAGTGCAGCACGGCATGAATCCGGCAATACCCCAGAGAGCAGAGCGCCGCTGCCGCAGCGTATTGGGGGATATACCGGGACCGGGGTATCAGCAGGCGGTATTCCGTATATCACTATTGCCAATGCCCTACTGCCGGTTTCTTCAAGCAGCATACGGGCTGCTATTACAGAGAAAAAAGCCTGGCGCTATCTTGTCCCTCCAGCGGTATACACGTATATTATAGAACATAACCTTTATGAATGAAGCCCGTATTGAAAAACTTATTACCGAACTTACAGCCTCTATCCGCGGCTGTCTTTCCGATCACCGCTATCAACATTCGTGCAGAGTAGCCTCATTTGCTGAAGAGCTTGCCCGCCGCTATGGCTATGACAAGAAGCAGCAGCGGTTGTGTTATCTCGCCGGTATTGCGCATGATATGTGTAAAGAGGAACCGGCACCGGTTTTGCTCCGGACTGTGCAGCAAGACGGACAGCCTGTCTCACCTGAAGAAGCGGTAAACTCCGAGCTGCTTCATGGAAGAGCTGCTGCAGTTCGGTTACGTGAACGGTATGGTATTCACCAAAAGAAACTGCTGAATGCAGTACGCTTTCATACTTCTGCTTCGGCAAAATTTGATGCAGTGGGAAAAATCATCTATATTGCAGATAAAATTGAACCGGGGAGAAAAAATTGCGGTTATTTGCGGGAAAAGGTTCCGGAATTATCACTTGATGCGCTATTCTTTGAGGTGCTCAAAGAAGTAATCGCCTTTGTAGAAAAAAAAGGAAAAAAAGTGCAGGGCTGTACCTATAAGGTATATCAGTCTATGAAAATATCGCACACTGTACACAATGCATCAGTTCCGGCATCACCGCGCAGTACCCGGAGGAACAAAGATTGAAAGAGGGAAAAAATATTATCTTCTTGCTGCTTATCTTAGTAATGCTGATTCCTTCCGGCATTATTGTTGCAAGAAATCTGAAAGTGGATCCGATCAGTACATCGCTTTCCGATGATAACGTACTCAAGGTTCTCTTTATTATTGAACAGGATAATGTGCCGATTTCTACCAATATTATTGCGAATTATGCGCCGACACGGCGGGCGGCAATGTTTGACATACCTGCAAATATCGGATTGATTTTGCAGCAGCTGGAAAGAACCGGCGGTATCGGCACTCTGTATACGGAAAAAGGGGCAAATGTGTATAGGGAAGAGATTGAAAAGCTGACCGGCGTTGACATTCCGTTTTACATTTCATGCTCGCTGACTGATTTTGTGCATTTAACCGACCTGATCGGCGGTCTTTCAGTGTTTATTCCGTCCTCGGTTGACATTGAATCTGAAACCTATGGGAGAATTTTGCTGCCTTCCGGTTCTGTGTTGCTGGACGGTGATAAAGTGCGTAAGTATCTGCTGTATGAAGATGAAGCCGATGCAGAAGGAGAGCCGGTTACCCGTAAGCAAAAGGCGGTGCTCGCTTTTCTGAGGGGGCTGTATGAACATCCCGAAATATTTGAAAAAGAGCAATTCAAAGTGTTGAGTCCGCTTTTACGCAGCAATATTACCGGAGAGGACTTTAAGCAGCTGTTAGAGTATTTGAGTCAAACCGATTCCGAGCGGTTGGTGCCGCAGCGCCTGACCGGTGCGGTAAGAATGGTGGATTCAAAAGAGCTGTTGTTTCCCTTCCGTGATGGGCAGCAGATTAAAGAGATTATCGGGCAAACCTTAGCAGCGCTTGCCTCAAAAGAAGGGACAACCTTGGAGCGGGTATATGCACTGGAAGTCCTCAATGGGACAGATACCAATGGGCTTGCGCGGACTGCCTCCGAGCTGTACCAAAGCTTTGGGTATGATGTCATCCGTATCGGTAATGCCCCGCAAAGCGGAGTGGAGCACACGGTGCTTATTGACAGAATCGGAAACGAGGCTGTTGCGAAAATTGTTGCACAAGTAGTACGGTGCGAAAATATTGAATCGGTACAGGTCAGTAATGATCATTCTGATAGTGAAAGCAATGTTGATTTTACCTTGATTCTTGGAAAAGATTTCAATGGTTATACAGTACGGCAAAAAAAATAAGAGAGGAATAATGGACGTTAATTTTGAAAAAGCAGCATTAGCATTCGGTACATTGCTGCAAGATCTTAAAGCAGAATCGGTAGCGGTGCTTGATCTGCGGGAAGCAAATATCTGGACAGATTTCTTTGTGATTGCAACGGTTTCAAGCGGCAAACAGGCGGGGGGGCTTGAAAGCAAGCTTATGGAAGCAGCAAAAGAAATGAACATTGAAGAATACCGGACAATCCGGAAAAGTCCTGATGGAGATGAGTGGAAACTATTGGACTTCGGCTCTATTGTTGTTCACTTGATGAGTCCGACAGCTCGAAAGTTTTATGATCTTGAACGGTTATGGTATGATAAACCGAACTTACTCAACACATAAGGGCATTTTCTAGAAACATCAAGCTCATAGGCTTATCCTGTAAGGAAATGCATTTTCACTATTCTTGTATATTTTTCAAGCATATTTGCATATTTTTTGAAAATTTTTAGCCATTTTGAATCTTACACGCTATAAGTATAAGAGAGGTTCACTATGGAAAAAATAGCTATGAGTCCTATTATGCTGATTGCCGGAGGAACGGCATCAGTGTTTTATGGGTTGTATACTTTAGCGGGACGGGGAATTTGTGTTTCATCTTTTGTTTTTCTTATCGCTCTCACTGTTGTAATCGCTGGTATTGTCTATCAGCTCTGGAAAAGACATATGCCGCCGGTACTTGCCGGTGTTGTGTTTATTATGGCGGGTATGGTATTCGGCTCTTATGCCGAGCTTCGTTTACGGGTTCAGCGCCAGCCGCCTCGAACGTTGACCTCTCTACAGCAGGTACAAACGATCATTGGAGAGCTGTCCGGCGAACCGGCTCCGGCAGGAACGGATTTTTATCGCATACCGGTACGGCTTATTGCCTGCAATACCAGTCCTGATCGACAGTTTTCTGCTGCGGGAATGGTGGAGCTCTTTGTTCCTGCCGGTCTTATCCGCGGAACCTATGCCGGCGGCATCGGTACTATCGAAGAACTGCCGGAACTCGTCAAAACTGCCATGACACTGCATACAACAGCTGCCTTTGTTCCTTTTTTGCGTAATGCCCAACCGTGCAGATTTTATGCGCAAGGATTGAAGGTATTGGTGCAAGGGCGCTTTAGTAAAACAGGAAGAGTATTCTATGCCCGTCCGGTACAGCCGGTCTTTTTAGGCTGGAGTTCACCGCTGAATAGAATCCGGGCAATCTTACGCTTTGCCTTGATGCGGATGCTCTATGGATGGGGTAATGCAGGCGGACTGCTCTTGGCGCTTTTGGCAGCTGATAAAACATTTTTACCGCCGGAATGCACTACTGCATTTCGCAACGCAGGACTTGCTCACATTCTAGCGTTGTCGGGAATGCACCTCTCACTTATCAGCACGGCAGCGCTGCAAGGAGGCTCTTTATTCGGACATAAAAAGCGTGCAATTCAGGCTTCGCTTGTTGCCGTTTGTGCATTTGTGTGGTTTGCAGGTTCTGCTCCATCCCTTAACCGTGCATTGGGAATGGTGTGTATTGCTGCTTTAGGAAGAGCTTTGGGGCTAAAACCTCCGTTGTTTGCAGTTCTCTGTACCATGCTGACCGTTCATATCACCTTCGCCGGCAGCGATGCTGTTACGCTTGGTTTTCTGCTGTCTTACGGGGCATGTGCAGGGATTATCCTGTTTGGAGATTCATGTGCGTATCTTGCAGCCGGGAAAATACCTCCCGCCGCTGCACAAAGCCTTTCAGCATCCATTGGCGCACAGTTATTTACATTGCCAATCGTTATTGGGGCTATCGGTAGTGTCGCTGCAGCAGGTATTATTGCCTCCTGCGTTGTCAGCCCGATGGTGTCACTCTTTTTAATGAGCGGTCTTATTACGATTCCTCTTGCACTTATCATCCCTTTGCTCAGCCCGCTCATCGGTACGGTACTGAACATCGTATATGATGGTATTTTTTTTACCGCTGACTTGTTTGCCCGGCTGCCTCAGCTCATGCCGGAAACAGCTGTACAGCGCATTGTGATTTCCTGTGCAGGTGTTTTGGCTGGAATTGGGATTACAGCTGCTGCACATCGCCGTTTTGCCGGCATAGAGAAGACACTTCTTTCATAAATCATTGAGCATAAAGGAATTGACCAAACGGATCGGTATTGCGAAAGAAAGTTTTTATAACTTTTGGAAGGATAAATACGCTCTGATTATAGAACTCATTGTATGCTGGTTAAATCAAAAACTACGCAATATTGAAAAAAGTTTTCAACTTCGCTTACCAACCCGGCAGCATTTCTTACGGATATGATATACAAATCTTCGATTGATATTATAAAAATTCAAAGCCAGCCTATTTATAAGGGGGTATTGTGCTGACTGCACTTACACAAAGCCGTGGGAATATTCCTGTCAGTATAAAAACAGCGCACTACAGCAAAGCGTGTATGTATCATATTCTTGCGGGAGGTCTGCCTAATTTTTCACGGCAGGGTTTGTTTTATGCACCGCTCTTATATCTTCTGCCAGCCGTATACGGAAAAAACGGTATCTACCTGCGGCATCCGCTTTCCGATTTTTTACCCTTCCTTCCTGTTTGCCGTTGCGGTCGTTTACAGGTGGTATAGGAAAAATGTTTTAAGTAACGGCGGCGGCGGTGAGAGGACGCAAAGGTTTTAAAAGGCTATCTGATCAGATATCCTTTGGGTTTTCCGTTGCGTCCTTAGCATCTCTGCGGGTAGTGTTTAAGCTTCAATGCTTTATTAGATATTTTTTACTACCCCTATAGCGTGCAGTTAAAATCCTTGACCAAGATACCGGGCAACAGACAGCCGCCTACAGCACGCTCTTCGTAAGTACTTGTTTCTACAAAGAGCTTCCGTTCTTTGGTGAGCGCGAGGAGGTTTGCGCCGAACATATTGTATAAGGACTCATCCCAGCGCATATCTGCAATGGGGGCGACGACTTTTCCGTTCTCTACCCATAGACAGGCAAAGCGGGTCATACCGGTTATACGAGCTGTTGCAGGATCACTCCAGTTAAGGTAGTGGAAATTCGAGATGTAAATACCCGTTCCCAATTCCTTGAGCGCATCTGCTTCGGCAAGGGTACCAGCTCCGATGACTGCAGAGCGGAAACCTTCTCCAGCTTCTGCTCCGTTTGCCTTTGTACCGTATTGTTTTTCCGAGCGGGAACTCACGATAGTGTTTACGAGTTTTCCGTTTTGAATAACGGTGAGTTTTTCCGGAGCTGCTTCTCCTTCGCTGTTAAATGCAGGTTCCACACCGATGGAAAAATCTTGAATTAGATTGAAGGTATCCGCAAAGTGTTCCCGTCCTTCTTTTAATGCAAGATAGGCACTTTCACCCTGCTGCATTCCCCGCTCGCCAAATCCATTCCACGAGAAAAACTCTACAACATCCACCAAGGCATTCGCAGAGATAAAGGCACGGTATTTGCCCGGTTCGATTTTTTTCGGTTCAAGCGCAAGTATCTGTAAATTCTGCCGCGCATCGGCAATACGTTTTGCGTATTCAGCCTGCTGCCAGTTGCGGTCTGCATAGAGTCCTTTTACAGCCCGCCCGTTTTTCAGCCAAATAGAATAGTCAAGGGTGAAGTTTTTTGTTTGAAACCAGTGCCGTGCTCCGGCGCTATTGGCAGCTCCGCGGCATAGTATTCCTTGAGAAAAAAGCCCGGCAAAATCCAGATCGGCGACCGGTTCCAACAGCGTCTTTTCTATTGCAGCTTGCGGCAGCAGTTCTCCGTCATACATTGTTTCCGAACGGTCTTTTGCCTCTGGAATAGACTGATACGGGTCTTCCGGTAGCTGCGCAATGGTGTTGCGTGCATCTTCCAATGCAGCGGCAAGATCATCCTTATCCTGCTCAAGAATACAGCTCAATCCTTGTGCAAAGCTGTATGTCCTTTTATTTTTATACAAGGTAATAGACATATCTGCTTGCCGGACAAAACCGTTTTGCCGCACTTTGGCATGATTCATACGCAAAAAATAGGTGTCCTCTGCATGGTAGCTCAGCGATGCCTGTTCATTCGGCAAAAGCTCCCCTAAAAAGAAGTCGGTAAGAGCTTCAAAGTGCTGTTTAAAATTGATTTCCTGTTTATCCGCTATTGTCTGCTTACAACTCATTTTCCGCCTCCAAATACTTCAACATCGCTGAATGCGCATACGGGGCTTGCATGACCTACCCGTATTACCTGATTCGGCTCTCCTTTGCCGCAGTTCGGTGTACCGAATACCTCAAAAGTGCTTGCATCGCCGACTGCACAGAGGCTGTTCCAAAAGTAGCGTGAAATGCCGCGGTAATTTGGATCGCGTACGGTTTTTGTCAGTTTGCCGTTTTCGATGAGCTTGCCGTATTCGCAGCCGAACTGAAATTTATTACGGTAATCGTCGATCGACCATGAACGGTTGGAGAACATCAATACGCCGTTTTCAATAGAAGATATGATTGAATCAAAGCTGCTTGTGCCTGCTTCCAGGTTGAGATTTGCCATTCTGTCGATGGGCGGACGGTTCCATGAGCAGGCACGCTGGTTTGCTACCCCATGCAATCCCGACCGTTTTTGACTTTCCAAACTGCCGAGCGCCCCTATCAAAATTCCATCTTTGATCAGATATTCTTTTACGGCAGTATTGCCTATATCATCAGCTCCGTAGCTTGCCAGCTCCTGCGCAATGGTCGGGTCAAAGGCAACGTTCATCAGCGGAGAACCATAGCGGAAGTGTCCAATATCTTCCAGTGTGATAAAGCTGCCCCCTGCAAAGTTGCGTTCGTCACCAAGGATGCGGTCTATCTCCAGCGCATGCCCCACACTTTCGTGAATTTGCAGCATCATCTGATCGGGCATCAGCACCAGAGTACGCTTTCCCGTGGGGCATGGTTCGGCGGTCAACAGCTCGACTGCTTCTGTTCCCGCTTTATGCGCCCGCTTGAGAATATCCGCCGAATTGAACAGCTCCCGCCCTCCCTGATAGGTACAGGCAGAATGCCCGTTTGCACTCCGTTGTTGGATAATATCCCCTTCCCGGGCAACAGCGTTCATGCTGATACCGCCGAAATGGATGGTTTGCCTTACATCTGCACCATTGGTAGACACCATTTCGATTTCACTCATACCCATCTCACAAGAAGCTGCCGTTTGAATGATTTGCGGCGAAATACGCGCTGCATCACAGGCTCTGCACAAAAGCTCTACCGTTTCTCCTGCGGGGAGTCCGCTCCGTGTTTTCCGCTGGGTGGTATACCGTACCTGCGCTGCAGGGCGCACAGACTGGTCAAATTGGTAAATAGCGTATGGATTTGCTGACTGGGCTGCTGCAAAAGCCCGTGTTGCTGCCCAGCGGATACCCTCACTGCTCATATCAGCGGTTGCTGCATAGCCGAATGTACCCTTGTATAGCACCTCCAACATAACACCTTCATCAGTCCCGCCGAATCCTTGATCAAACTTTCCGTCAATAGCGGAAAACACTGTTAAGCGGTTGGTAACCCGCCGTAATCCGATCCACTCAGCTTCAGGTACAGCAGCCGCTGCTTCCTTCAAAAGCCGGTGTATATTCACTTTCATAAAAAACTCCTTCGATATTTGTTAAGCAAACACATGGGTAATCGGTTGTATTTGTTTAATAGTTTCTTTTGTTTCTGCTTTCATGCTATCAATTTCATATCTATTTTGAATATTCATCCAAAATTCAGGACTTGTGCTAAAAACCTGCGCGAAACGTAATGCCGTATCGACTGTAATCCCTCTTTTTCCTTATCCAGCCAATCAACTATCATAGGGAAATACTATCATTGGCAGTTAGCATCTGTCAACCTGAACCTTTGACAAAACGCTCTTGACTTTTTGAGGGGGGGGTATTATGGAAGATAAGTTTTAATCTGTGAACGGATAGCTCTGTTAAGCGAGAAGGTTCTAAAAGCTGTCCTAGCATCAAAAGGAGTTTTTTATGAAAAGCAAAAAAACGATTGCTGTACTTATGGTATTAACGGTCATGTGCTGTAGCACGCTTTTTGCAGCGGAGGCAAAGAAAAACAGAAAAAGTGCCAAATCAACTGATAGCACCGTTGTTACCTTCACACCGGCAATCGGACTTTCGACGGCAACTGCAACATCGTCGTTCGGCAATATTTCAATGCTTCAATTTGATCTTGGCTTCCATGCTGCGATGCTCGGTATACCGAAAGTTGCAAAAGATTCGTGGCTGAACAATCTTACCCCGATGGTTAATATCGATTTCGGCATAGGAGGAAAACTGTCGTTTCCCGGTGAAGATAGCAATACGGACTCAAAGATAAAAACAACTGCGGTACTATTTCAGATGTCGGCGCTGTGTGGTTATACGTTTAAACCGGTAAAGAATCTGTATCTTACCCCCGCCGCCGGCTTAGGTTTTTCTGCCGGTTCTGTAAGAACAAAAGAGACCATCAAAATTTTTGATGAAACAGAAACAATCGAGGAGACTTATACAATAGGTACATTCTCTCTTCCGTTTTTCTTCGGGCTTAAATACTTTTTTACCGATCTTATCGGCATCGAGTTGACACTTATCGATACACTGAACTTCGGTAGGGTACTCACCTCGCCATTCGGTAGTTTCCAAAATACATTTGTTATTAAAGTCGGTCCTACATTCAGACTGGGTATGAAGGTGTAAACAGGAAAAATAAGTAACAAGACAGACCCGAAAGTTTTGCCGTACCGGCGGAAGAACGGATATACTGAGTTTGAACTTTCGGGACAATTCATGCCCAATAAGGACAATGTAAGGGAGTTTGATATGAAAAAGAGAATGGCGGTAATATCTGTATGCTGTATATTTCTATTACTATGTACCTCTTGCACAAGTTTAGGTGTACAGCTGCACGGAGAACAATATTTTGTCGGCAAAACTGAAAATGATTTAATAAAATATTTTGGCGACCATGGTATCGAACTATCCAACAAAACAGAATACGATAAAGTAGTAAGATTCTGTAATCAAATAGATACGATCTATGATGATAGATACGATCTATGATGAAAAAATTATAAAAATCGAAAAACAATAAGAAAACCTCTAAAAACATCAAGCCTATCGGCTTGTTCTGTAAAGAAATGATTTATCATATCCGCTAAAGCGGATTGCGAATCAGTTTTTAGTTATTTACTCAATAAGAAACGGTGTCAAATATACCGGCTTTTTTTGTAATGATCCCTCTGTGCCGACATCTTTTTGAGACAATACATACAGAGTGCCGATATTTGCCGAGAACTTTTTTGCAAATGCACCGATTGATTCGTGCTTACCTGTTCCGGACGACTTTACTTCAAACCCTGATATTTTATTGCCGTTTGAAATTAAAAAATCCACTTCGTAGTAATGGGTACTCCCCGCTTTTTCCCATGTGTGATAATACAGTTCACGGTCTATCGCAGTAATCATTTGCGCAACTGCGTTTTCATAGAGATATCCCAAATTGGCAGGCAGTTTATCCGAAAGCAGCTTTTTATAGAGTTCGTTTTCTACCGCAGGTCTATCTATAAACATCAACGTGATAAACAAGCCTGTATCGGCAAGATAGAGCTTGTAGCAGTCAAAATCCTTTGTATCGGCAAGACTCACCCTTGGATTAGCCGAATGATAGCATGGCAACACCGTTTTTGAATCAATGAGTTCATAGAGAAGCTCTTCGGATTTTGTATTATTTCTTTTCCCTATGGCCGATGATGCTCTATATTTTCGCGTCCCCTTCGCCAGCTGCGCCGGTATGGCATGATACATTGCCGATATCCTTCCCGACGGATCGAGCTTTCTAAAATCATCTTCGTATAACGCAATAATTTGGCGTTTTACTTGATCAATCCCGGTAAAATTTTCTCCGCGGATATATGCCTCTACTGCCTGCGGCATACCGCCGACTGCCATATACAGTCTGAAATCCCGCATCAATTTTCTATTTGTCGCTTGCCCGATTGCTCTTCCCGTTTTATAAATCTGTTGCAACAATGCATAGTTATAGCCTACCGCTCCGCAAAACTCCTCATAGTCCATCGGATGAACCTGAATTTTCATTTCTTCCGATGGGATTAGAATATCTTTCACATTTTTCTTGATTGAAATGAGCGAACCTGTTTCCAGATAATGATAGCGGCCATCATGAACAAGATGCTTGATTGCCTGCCGTGCTTTTGGAAAAAGCTGAATCTCATCAAAGATAATAAGGGATTCATGTTCATACAGTGTTATGCCCGTCTCCGCTTGCAACCTTAAAAAAAACAAAGGGAGATTTCCTATGTTGTCAAAGCATTTTACGATATTATCTGCACTTTTTGAGAAATCAATAAGAAGATATGATTTGTATTCATTCTTGGCAAAACTTTCCGCAATGGTTGATTTTCCAACCCGCCGTGCCCCTTCAAGCAATACCGCATAACGATTTGCATAATGCTTTTTCCAATCCAGAAGTTTATCATAAGCCTTTCGTTTAAAAACCATATACTAGTATATTACCGGATATTGTGCGTTTCTTCAAGATTTGTTCAGTTGAATTTGTGCATTTCTTCAAAGTTTATTTAGCATTATTTGTGCGTTTCTTCAAGATTTTAAGAGTGGGTATAAAAATCAAAATTTTACACGGCGCCTCCTATTTCCAAGGATGTGCCGTGTATTTACAAATAGATTTTTCTTTTTTTGATTATTTCGACAGATAAACTCAAGGGTTTGCTGGAGGAACATTGTTTATCCACCGTATTTGAAATGGAATGCAGCTCTCAGCTGATCAATAACACAACCGCGGCTAAAATAACCAATGAGCTATTGGTTGTGCCTCCTTTGCTCCACTCCAGTTGTTGATTTGCCATTCTGTTTAGATACAGGCTTTCGTGCTATTATCAAAGCTAAAAAACAAATGCTTGACAAGAGCCTAGGCAAAGTGTACGCTAATTGCAGCAATATAATAGGAAGCTCAATACTCTGGAGAACGGGAACTGCTCAAAATCTTTGTTTTTAGAGATGTCCTTGTGTCGATAGCCGGAGCAGGAGAGGCAGCCTGTTGATATTCTAATAATTTCTAATAATAAGGAAGTATTATGACAAACCCAGTAATTAAGGGGGCAAGCTATACCTTATCGCATAGCCCTGACCTATTAAAGCGAAACGGTTCAACTCAAACCGCAGCTATTGCCAAGGATCCTTCCGATCCCTATATTGCAGCTATTCCTTCTCATTTAAGAACGTTTGAGCAAGCTGTTCAATATCCGCCCAACCAAGTATACATCGGAAACAAGGCACCGGAGGATTTGTCCGGTATTCCTGAGCCGTGGTTTAAGTGTACTGAAAAAGCAGAACGCTTTGGAGCGTTCGGAGAAATTGCAACTCAGAAAGAGCTGTATATTTTGATGAAATACGCTGATGTCTTTGAGCTGGTGTGCTTAACCGAAGAATTTACAGCGGAAGCTGCATCCATTATTCAAAATCACCCCTTAATGAAGGCTAAGTCTATTTCAGTTGGGGCTGGAATGCCGAAAGCTGATATTGAAAAGCTGGTGCAGAGCCATACTGCAGAAGGCTTGTACGATAACGATGTTTTAGTCGGCTGTGTTAAACAAGCTCATGATACCGACTCGAACTTGAGCGCCCATACTATGCTGGAAAACCTTGTTACCAAGGGTACCGGTATCTTAACTGCATGGCACCTTGCAGAGTTGGAAGGCATTGACGCTGCTTCTATCGACTACATTATCGAGTGTTCCGAAGAAGCAGCCGGTGATGTCAACCAGCGCGGAGGCGGCAATATTGCAAAGTCCGTCGGTGAAAAAGCTGGCTGTGTCAATGCTACTGGCTGCGATATCCGCGGCTTCTGTGCCGGGCCGGTACACGCATTGGCAAATGCCGCGGCATTGGTACGTTCCGGTATTTTTAAGAATGTTATGGTTGTTGCCGGCGGTTCGGTACCCAAGCTTGGTATGAACGGTAAGGATCACGTTAAGAAAGAAATGCCGCTCATTGAAGATATGGTAGGTGGCTTTGCAATACTTATTTCCGAAGATGACGGTGTAAGTCCGGTTATCAATACTGATGTTATCGGTAAGCACACTATTTCCTCCGGTTCTTCTCCGCAGGCGGTTATGACGGCGCTCATTTATGATCCGCTGAATGCTGCCGGTATGAAGATCACCGATGTTGATAAGTTCTCTGCAGAATTGCAGAATCACGAAATTACTGCTCCTGCCGGTGCCGGTAACGTACCTGAGGCAAACACGAAGATGATTGCAGCCCTTGCTGTTATGAAGGGCCAGCTTGACCGTGCGAAGATTGCGGAATTTGTAAAGCAGTACGGTATTGAAGGCTTTGCACCGACACAGGGACATATTCCCTCCGGCGTTCCGTTTATCGGACATGCACGCCGGGATATGCTTGCGGGTAAAATGCACCGTGCAATGATTATCGGAAAGGGCAGCTTGTTCCTTGGTCGTTTAACCAACTTGTTTGACGGCTTGAGCCTTTTGATTGAAGCCAACAGCGGAAAGGGAAGTGCAGCAAGCGGTGCCGGAGAAGCAGAGATTAAGAAGATTGTTGCCGATGCTATGCGCGATGTTGCAGCCCGTATCTTAGCGGAGGGCGGAGCAAAATGAGTAGTACAAAACAGCAATTAGCTGATGCCTTTAATCTGATGGCAACCGGTTTGGAAACAGGAGCTTTTTCGGCAGCCTTTCCCGTCGGTTTGACCATCCCGGGCAGCGAGCATGGGGAAGCAGAGCTCATCCGTGCAGCTAAACTTGCTGCCCATGCAAATCCCGGTCTTGATATAGTGTTGATCGGCGGACCGAAAACGGAAGGATTCCGCTGGTATGAAGCGCCGACACTTGAAGACGCTCACCATAAAATGGAAGAACTCCTGAAATCCGGAGAAATCAAGGCAGCGGTAACCATGCACTATACCTTCCCGCTCGGTATCACAACCATCGGAAAGGTAGTAACTCCCGGCTTTGGAAAGGAAATGTTTATCGCTTCCACCACCGGCGCATCCGATGCCGACCGCTATAAGGCAATGCTCCTCAATACCTTTGCCGGTATTGCCGTAGCAAAGGCAAACGGGGTTGAAAAGCCGACTGTCGGACTTTTGAATATCGATGGTGTTGCAACAATCGAAAAAGCATTGCTCAAGCTGCAAAAGGCAGGCTACCCGATTAGCTTTACCGAATCGCATCGTGCCGACGGCGGTGTCCGTATGCGCGGCAATGACCTGCTGCAGGGTACACCGGATGTTATGGTGTGCGATACCTTAACCGGCAATGTGCTGATGAAGCTTTTCAGCTCCTTCTTGACGGGCGGAAGCTATGAGGCATCAGGCTCCGGTTATGGACCTTGTGCTGGTAAAGATATGACCGACGTGGTTGCCATTGTTTCCCGCGCATCGGGAGCGCCGGTTATTGCAGCCGCATTGGTCTATGCTGCACACAGCGCACAAGCAAACTTAAAAGAGCTGTGCCGTGCCGAAGTACAGATGGCAGAAAAAGCAGGATTGCAAGCCATCCTCGATTCTTTCGGTGCTGCAAAGGAAGCAAGCTCAGAATCGGTAACGGTTCCGCCTAAAAAGGTCGTTACCGAAGAAATTCACGGTATCGATGTTATAGATATAGAAAATGCCTGCAAAACTCTGTGGAAAGAAAATATCTACGCAGAGGCGGGAATGGGGTGTACTGGTCCGGTTATTCTGCTTGCGGGTGAAGATGCTGAAAAAGCACGCAGCATTTTAACAGCAGCAAACTATATTTAAACCTGTGTACGGGTGCACATCGGCATTGAGTTTTTAAGAGGCCCCTCTAAAAACCTATACCTGCGTTTTTAGACGGTGTCCTAAAGATACCCTATAGATGCTCGTATTGTTCGGGCGGAGTTTTGTCATAAACTCCGCCCCGTTTTCAGAAGAAAAGCTGTCGGCTCAGATGTTCTGCGTAGATGGGGAGGTCGCAAAAGTTGGTTACCTTTTTGACATCCCTATGCTGAAAGCTGTTTTATCCTCACATCATTTTATAAAAATCTAAAAATTTATCAAAAATACTCATCGGGCAGCTCTAAAAGCTATACCTGAGTTTTTAGAGCTGCCCGATAGCATTTGTAGATTATAACATCAGATAGGAGAGAATAGATGTATATAATTATAGCTTTTCTTTTAAGCGGTGTTAATGATTATATTCGGGATTTTCATCAGAGAATGTAAGTTCTACAATTTGATAGCCGGATATAATGCAATGTTTGCCGAAAAGAAAAAATCCTATAATCCACAACATAGCAAAAGGATTAAATGATATATAAGAGAGGATCCTAAATGAAAACTGAATTAATTCTAAAAATAGATAAAAATATTGCTGAAACAATGAGACACTGTGCTGTCAAAAATAAAAAAAGTATGTCAAAATTTGTTGAAGAACTTTTTAATAATTCAATGGGTATAAATCAAGGGATAGAAGAAATATCTCCGCTTGTCAAAGAATTGAGCGGCATTATAAGAGAGCAGGATTTTGAAAATATAAGTTATATGAGTTATTTGGAAAAAAAATATGAGTAACAAAATATTTGTTGATTCAGATGTGATTTTAGATATTTTATGCCAACGGGAACCGTATTATGAATATGCCGCTTATGTGTTCTCATTGAGTGATGCAAGGAAAATTGTTTTATACACAACATCGTTGGTATTTTCAAATGTATATTATATCCTTAGAAAGGTATTAGGCATACAAAAGGCAAAAGAATCCTTACGGAAACTAAGGCTGCTTGTTAAAGTAATACCTGTAGAAGAAAAAGAAGTAGATTTAGCTTTAAACTCAAAATTCTCAGATTTCGAAGATGCTTTACAATATTATACGGCAATGCGGCATGGAATAGACATATTATTAACACGAAATATAAAAGATTATAAAGAAAGGAAAATATTAGTACAAACACCTGAAGAATTTATAAGCGATACTAGACCTGTTCGATAACTTCGGTGTCGAACAAAAAAGTAACACCTAATGCACGCTTCAACCAGGTATTGCGGATAAACCGTAAATGTGCAGGTTAAGCGTTAGTTACCGGTTTGCCGATGAGCTATCTTCTAAAAATCTATCTCGAATGTTTAGAAGGTACCATTAACAGTTGAGATGTCTTTGCAACGGATTATTGAACACTATCACTGCCGTTTGCGGTGTTGATAGAGGAGAGTACAGTACGTGTGTTTATCCTATTGGAGGTTTATATGTACATAAAGAAATTGATAGGAACAAAGTGTTATCTTGCACCGATTGACATGGGGGATGCTGAGCAGTATGCGATATGGCTCAACGATATGCAGGTAGCGGAATATCTAACGACTGCATCTTCTGTTATTTCCCTCGAAAGCGAGATGGAGATACTGGGCAGCCTTTCACGAGAGCATAACTACGGCATTGTAGACCTGCAAACCGACCAACTGATCGGAATTATTGGACTGCTTGCTACAAATCATCTTCACCGTACCTCAGAACTCGGTATTTTTATCGGTGCCCGTGATTATTGGAGCCAAGGCTACGGCAGGGAAGCCATTGCTTTGCTGCTCGACTACGCTTTTAAAAAGCTCAATCTGCATACTATTCTGTTACGGGTATACGATTTTAATCAGCGTGCTATTGCCTGCTACGAAAAAACCGGCTTCAAAAAAATCGGTGAAATCCGAGATGGTTTTATCAGAAACCTTGAATATCATAATATCGTGCTGATGGATATTCTACCGACGGACTTTTACGAGGCAAACCCGCAGTTTAAGTAATGAGACATCTTTTGCCGTATGCATCATCCGCTGCAGTTGCAGTAGTCGAGTTTGTATGCTGCTTGGTCTTTTATCCATATTGTTAGTATGGAGTATAGCCTCGATAGCTGTGAATTTTGAAGCTATCTTCTTCAGAGTTTTATGGGAAAGGTACTCTTTACTTATTCTTCGGAGCATCTGATGTGAGCGCTAAACCGCGGTCAAGAAAAATTTGCTTTGCTATCGTATATTCTTCGGACGAAAGCGGCGGCACTCCTTCCAGCGGATAGACCTTGCCAAGTTCTTTCCATTTAAACACGCCGAGGGTATGATATGCAAGCAGATCAACTTTCTCCACATTTGGCAGTGTCTTTATAAAGTCTGCAAGTTTCTCCAGAAGTTCTTTGTTGTAAGTAATGCCCGGTACGATAACATGACGAAGCCATACCGGTTTATTGATAGAAACAAGATAGTCCAAAAAAGCTAAAACACGGGAAAGCGGCGCTCCGGTCAGCTCTTGATGCTGTTTTTCATCAATAGATTTTATATCGAGTAAGACAAGATCGGTATATTCCAGTGCTGCTTTTACTTTGTCGTTAAGAAAATACCCTGATGTATCAACAGCCGTATGCAGAGACTCCGTTTTACACAACTCAAAAAGATTTTTTACATATTCGGGCTGTCCAAGCGGCTCTCCTCCGGTTACCGTAACTCCTCCGGCAAAAATATAATAATGCTTATACCGTCTAATACGCTCAAAAGTCTGTGCAGCGGTATCCATAATCCGTGCATCTTTCCTCTCCCACGTGTCGCAATTATGGCAGTATTTACACCGCAGCGGACACCCCTGCAAAAACACTACGAACCTCAATCCCGGTCCATCTACCGTTCCAAATGTTTCATACGAATGAATATATGCCATAGAAGCTGTTGTGTAGAATCCTTTTTAAAATAACGTCTCTCGACCAACGCTTTTGAAAATAGGGGGAGCCGCCCCCTCCGTTAGCCTACGGTAAAAATGTACATCCCTGTACATTTTTACCTGCAAGTTTGCAGGTAAACTTGTTACTGCGTGGAACCACCGCCATCCGTGGCAAGTTCAAAAATTGACCTCCTTGTCAATTTTTGAACGCGAATTTTTGCCGTGCAAAAATGTCGCTATTACATGGAACCACCGCCATCCATGGCGGTACTGATACGTTGAGCAGCGGCACGGATGCCGCTCGTATTAACCAGCAGCGATGTTTCGGCAAAGCCGAAACTCGCCATCAAAAGTGTACATGGAGGTACACTTTTGATGATGCGACGCAGTAGATGCGCCCACAACCAACGCTTTTGAAAATAGGGGGAGCAGATGCTAGGAGCGTACAAAAAACACCCGCAGGCGTACTTGTTGTACGTCGAGGACTGTTTTTTGTTAAGCGACAACGCAGATGCCCGCCTATTTTCAAAAGATCTACATGGATTGATTAATAGTCCTCGAAAGCACATCCAACTGCTGTTCACGGGTCAGCTTCACGAAGTTTACTGCATAACCGGAAACGCGGATGGTCAGCTGCGGGTACTTTTCAGGGTTCTCCATAGCATCTTCCAGCAACGCGCGGTCAAAGACGTTGACATTCAAGTGCTGTCCGCCATCCGGAGTAAAGTAACCTTTTAACAGGTAGGTTAAATTATCTACTCTGTTACTGGTTTCTTTACCCAGTGCATTCGGCGCAATCGCGAAGGTGTAAGAGATACCGTCTCCAATATCTTCAAACGGCAGCTTAGCAACTGAAGAAAGCGATGCAATAGCTCCATTAGTATCGCGCCCATTCATCGGGTTAGCTCCGGGAGAGAACGGTTCACAAGCACACCGTCCGCACGGAGTCGCTCCTGTTTTCTTTCCATATACGACATTCGACGTAATGGTAAGAGCCGACTGAGTTGCCTTTGCATGGCGGTAGGTTTCATGGCGGCGCAGATAGTTCATAAACTTGCGAGCAACCATAACAGCAAGCTGATCCGTTGCATCGTTATCGTTACCGTAAGGAACATATTCGCCTTCACGTTCAAAGTCAACCGCAAGACCTTCAGCATTGCGGATTACCTTCACCTTGGTGTCGCGGATTGCTGCAAGAGAGTCTGCAACAATAGCAAGACCTGCAATACCGGTTGCCTGAATCCGTTCAACATCAGCATCGTGCAGAGCAAGTTCAAATGCTTCGTAGGAATATTTATCATGCATATAGTGAATGATCTTCAGTGCATTCATATATACGCCGGCAAGCCACTTCATCATCTGCTCAAAGCGCTGCATAACCTCATCATAGTCAAGGTAGTCCGACGTGATCGGGCTGAACATCGGAGCAATCTGTGCACCGGATTTTTCATCGCGTCCGCCGTTAATGGCGTACAATAAACACTTAGGCAGGTTTGCACGTGCACCGAACAGCTGCATCTGCTTACCGATCTTCATCGGAGAAACACAGCATGCAATACCGTAATCATCTCCAAAGTCAGGACGCATTAAATCATCATTTTCATACTGGATAGAAGAAGTCTGCACAGAAACCTTTGCACAGAATTTATTCCAGTTTTCCGGTGCATGGTTCGACCACAGAACCGTCATATTCGGCTCCGGAGCCGGTCCGAGGTTGTATAGCGTGTGCAGATAGCGGAAAGAGGTCTTAGTAACAAGCGGCCGTCCGTCAACACCCATACCGCCGAGAGATTCAGTGACCCATGTAGGATCGCCGGAGAACAGTTCATTGTATTCCGGTGTGCGGAGGAAGCGGATAATACGCAGCTTGATAATAAACTGATCGATCAGCTCCTGTGCCTCGACTTCGGTGAGTTTTCCTTCTGCAATATCCCGTTCAATAAAGATATCCAAGAAGGTAGAAGTCCGTCCAATTGACATCGCCGCGCCGTCCTGGTCTTTTGTAGCAGCAAGGTAGGCAAAATAGAGCCACTGTACTGCCTCCCGTGCATTTTCTGCAGGGCGCCGTACATCAAAGCCGTAGCTTTCGCACATGCGGATAAAGGCTTCAAGTGCTTTGATCTGCTCGCTGATTTCTTCGCGGTAGCGGATATCTGCTTCGCTTAGTTCACTTACATCAAGCTGATGCATTGCTGCTTTGCGTTCCTGGATCAGGTTATCCACACCGTAAAGTACAACACGGCGATAGTCACCGATAATACGCCCCCGTCCATAAGCATCTGGCAAACCGGTAATAATGCCGGACTTGCGTACAGCCCGCATCTCTTCAGTATAAACCGAGAAAACTCCATCGTTATGCGTCTTTCGGTACTTTGTAAAGATTTCTTTTGTAAGCGGATCCAGCTCATATCCATAGGCCTTCAGTGCGTTTTCTACAACATGCCAGCCGCCTTTAACATAGATACCACGCTTAAGCGGGGCATCTGTCTGCAGACCAACAATAACCTCATCGTCTTTCGAGATATAACCGGCTCCGTAAGCATCAATACCTTGAGGTTTTTTTGTTTCAGCATCATAAACGCCCCGTTTTGTCTCTTCTTTAAACAATTCGGTAAGTTTATTCCACACACGCAGTGTTTTTTCTGTGGCAGATGTCAAAAAGCTGTCATCCCCTGTATAGGGCGTATAGTTATTTTGGATGAAATCGCGTACATCGATACCAGTACGCCAATATTCACCCTTAAACGTAGAAAAATAATCAGACCATTTATTCATGGCGAAGCTCCTTATACTGTAATATCCTTTGTTGTAAGGTAATAATATACTAGAGAAAAAAATATATTAAAGCAATAGGAAATCGCTAAAAATTTCTATTTTTAGCGATTTTTAAGTCTCTGTAAAAAGATTTGTGTAAATACTTGAGAACATGATGGAACAAGGATGTCTTAAAAAACTGATTTGCAGGTACGGGCTAGCCATAATCATTTCTTAATCTGAATAAGCCGATAATCTTACGATTGTAAAGTTCTCTTTTATTGTTTACTTGCAAAAGCCGAAGAAATATGTTAGATTCGAGGCTATTCCAAACGATGAAAATTATAAAGAAACACTCATTTTGATGTAGATGTATAAAGTAACCAATACAGAAGAAAAGCTGTTTCCCTCAATTAGAAGGAGCTCGATAATGCATACCCTTTCCCCATCTACTCGAAAATCGTTTTCAAAATACGGTTCTATTTTGATTATAACAGCATTTGCCGTTATTCCAGCGCTTGCGGTTGGAATAATCAATTATTTCACCGGCTTGCATAAGAATTATGAATCCTATAATCGGCAAATTGATTTTGCTGTCGACAGTATCGATACGGAAGTTTCCAATTTTATCGCCGATTTGCAGCAGCTTAATGATGTTCTCGTGCAGGTTAGCCTTGTGCAAGATGCTGCGGATCATCTAACGTCGTATATTCGTCCTGCCGCAACCGGCTCAACGATTCCAATGGATCCCGCGCTGTTCGAGCCGGAAGAAAAAAAAGTATTTGATATGATGAAGTCGTTTGTTGATAGGTTTTCTGCCGTCATCTATATGACCATCGCCTCAGAGAAAAACGGCGGTATTCTGATGTATCCGCCGAAAGAACGTCCGGCTGGATATGATGTGCGAACTCGTTCTTGGTTTAAAGGATGTAAAGACAGTAGCTCTGATCAAGTGTTGTCGGATTTGTATATCTCATCCGCGAATGAGATATCGATAGAAATTACGAATAAAATAAAAGATGGCAACCGGTTTAAGGGTGTTTTTTCTACATCAGTTGATCTTTCGTATCTGCAAACACTACTCAAGAATCGCAGGATCGGTATTAGCGGATATATGTTTATTGCTGATAAAACAGGCATTGTTATTGCACATCCGCAAGACGAGCGCATCATCGGGCAGTCGCTCGAAACATTAGGACAAGATTTAAGCGAGCTGTTAACGACACCGGATATGCCATTAAAAAAAACAATTAATGGAGTGCCGTATATTTTTCAATCTCGTCGTTCTACAAATCGAAATGTCGATTGGATGTATGTCGCAGTAATAGAAAAGCGGGAGTATGAAGCGATTGCCATGGCAATGCTATGGAATTTACTGCTCACGATTGCCGGTATTCTCCTATTTGCTCTTGGTGTAGGCTATCTGGTAGCAGCGTATTTTCTGCATCCATTAAAGAGAATTATCGGTGTATTATATGATATTGCGCAAGGTGAAGGGGACTTAACGGTGCGGTTGCCGATTTCGGGAGCGGCGGAAATTACAAGAATCGGAGATTATTTTAACCGGACAATTGAAAAAATCGGGTATGCTATTCAGGCTGCAAAGCATAATACGGTGATTATGAATACTGTTGGTCATGAGCTTGCTTCCAATATGACCGAAACTGCCAGCGCCGTTCATCAAATGAGTGCCAATATCAACAGAGTAAAACAACAAGCAATGACCCAAGCTGCAAGCATTACTGCAACTGCTGCTACCGTCGAAGAAATTGTCCATACTATTACTCAGCTGAATAATAGCATAGAAATACAAGCTGCAAGCGTTGCACAATCTTCTTCTTCCATAGAAGAAATGGTTGCGAATATTGCTTCTATCGGGCAAACCCTTGGCAAAACCGACGCGGTTATTAGAAGGCTCACAACAGCGACCGGTGACGGCAAGGCAACGCTTGTAACATCGAATACTGTAACCCGGAAAATCACCGAAGAATCCGGCTCGTTGATGGAAGCCAGCAGCGTTATTCAGCATATTGCCTCACAGACAAACCTTTTGGCAATGAATGCTGCTATCGAGGCCGCTCATGCAGGGGAAGCGGGTAAGGGTTTTGCCGTTGTTGCAGACGAAATTCGGAAGCTGTCTGAGGATTCTGCAATGCAAGGGAGAGCGATCACCGCAACCCTTAAAACGCTCACCGGAGAAATCGAAATGCTTTCCTCCTCATCAAAAACCGTAGAAGAAAAATTTAATGCGATATTTACCCTTGCGCAGCAGGTAAAGGAAATGAGCGCTTCTCTGACCGAAGCGATGCGGGAACAGGAGCACGGAAGTAAGGAAGTATTAACCGCTATTAAAAGTATTAGCAGCGTAACGATAGAAGTGCAGACAGGTTCCGAAGAAATGCTGAATGGCGCTGAAGGTGTTGCAGAAGAGATGCAAAAATTGGATGGTCTTACCCGCAGCATCGCCGAAAGTATAAACGAGATAGCCTCCGGCGCTATACAAATTAACAATGCCGTACAGGAAGTGCATGAGATTACCCAGAAGAATAAGCAAAGTATTGAAAGTCTGGCGGAGGAGATGGGAAAGTTTAAGGTATAAAAGCTTGTTATTGTATACAGTCAAGGAAACTAAAATTCGAGTTTTTAGGGGTTCCTATTATCGTTCTAAAAGTCAATAGACGATAAACAATTACCTTTTGCTTCTTTGACCATCGAAAAATAAGAAAATGCTTGCATAAAGTGGCGGAACTTCATACAATGCTGGAATAACTTCAGCAGCCACAATAAGGCTGCCTCGTTATCCGTCGAGTTTCGGCAGAGCCGAAACATCGCTTATTAAACATGTGCGCTTTTCGCGCACTAATTCAACAGTTTCAAAAATGCACATTTTATTCAACTGTTGAATTTTAAGGAATGCTATGCTTGACTATCGATTTATCAAAAATAATTTGGAAGCGGTGAAACAAAATATTGTTAACCGTGCTATGCACGCTGATGCGGAGGCTGCCGTCCGCCTCTTTGATGAACGGACTGAGATGGTAACTGCATTGCAGGAGCTTCAGGCAAAACGGAATGAAAACTCCCTTGCAATGAAGAAAGTAAAGGATGCTGCTGAACGGAATGCGCTTATCGAAACCGGTAAAGCGATTAAAGCCGAAATTGCGGCTGCCGAAACAGCTTTAAAAGAAAAAGAAGCGGCTCTTGATGCAGCAATGATACAGATACCAAACATGGCTCATCCTGATGCTCCGGTCGGTAAGGAAGATACGGAAAACTGCGAGGTAAAACAGGTCGGTACTATTCCTCAGTTTGATTTTGAACCTAAGGATCACGTTCAGCTGGCTGAAGCGCTTGACTTGATCGATTTTGACGCTGCAACAAAGGTCGCCGGTGTAAAGTTCTACTATCTTAAAAACGAAGCGGTATTTTTGGAACAGGCGCTTGTGCTGTACGGTTTGAACATTCTGCGCAAGCACGGATTTACTCCGTTTATTACTCCGGACGTTGCAAAAGAAGAAATACTCCGCGGCATCGGGTTTAATCCGCGGGGAAGCGAATCAAATGTCTATACTATAGAGGATGAAGGAACCTGTCTGGTTGCTACGGCAGAAATTACGCTCGGCGGCTATCACTCAGACGAAATACTCGACAAAGCAAAGCTTCCGTTAATGTACTGCGGGCTTTCTCATTGTTTCCGGCGCGAGGCGGGGGCAGCAGGTCAGTTCTCCAAGGGATTGTACCGCGTACACCAGTTTACCAAGCTGGAAATGTTTGTCTATTGCACCCCCGAAGAATCAGATGCAATCCATGAAAAACTTCGTCTTATTGAAGAAGAAATCTTTACCGGTTTAGGCATTGCCTTCCGCGTTGTTGATACCTGTACCGGAGACCTCGGCGCTCCCGCATACCGTAAGTGGGATTTGGAAGCGTGGATGCCCGGACGCAATGGCGGGGAATGGGGCGAGGTTACCTCGACATCCAACTGTACCGACTATCAGGCTCGCCGCCTCAATGTACGGTTTAAAGATGATGACGGTAAAAACAAATACGTACACATGCTGAACGGTACTGCGATTGCGGTATCCCGTGCGCTTGTTGCTATTATCGAAAATTATCAGCAGAAAGACGGCAGCATTAAAATTCCCGAAGCGCTGGTTCCCTATTGCGGATTTGATGTAATTACAAAGAAATAAGGAATCGGAGAAAATCCTGAAGTCTTGCATAACCCTCTCTCTTTTTATATAATGGAGGGTAATTTGTTGAAATTTTGGAGTCTTTATGAGCGGTATAAGTATTGCCTTGCTGGTGTTTTTTATTATTGTTGCTTTGTTGATTGTCGGTTTAGTGCTTTTGCAGAATGAAGAAGGGGACAGCTTAGGGGGACTTTTCTCAGGCGGTTCCAATTCAGCGTTTGGTTCCCGTTCCGGGAATGTGCTGACAAAAGCAACGTACACATTGATTACACTGTTCTTTGTGGTTACCTTTTTCCTTGCTTGGCTGAATAAAAGTCCCGGAGATTCCGGTTTGCAAAAGGATGCTCAGCTACAGCAGGCAGAAACCGCAACCGAATGGTGGAAAAAAGGAGAATCTACTGACAGCTCTTCCGCGGAAACAAGTGAAGTTCAAGCGCCTGCTGCTTCCGAAGGAGCCTCAACAGATACAAACGCTCAGTAAAACCTCTCTCTTGAGTTGGGAAAGCGTTGTTTTTGAGATATGCCTTACAATGAGTTGCAGCAAGTTTGATATGCCGCTATTCCGGTCTGCTAAGTGTGTAGGAATACGGGTTTGTATAAAGCATTTCATTGCGTTGATTACCATACTTTTTGCAACAGCCGGTTTTGCATCCTCTATAGATATTACCGCGTTGTCTTTCTATACGGAACCAACGCTCTTTCCTTTTAATGCCGTTGTTGGGGTTGCGCAAGATAGCCATGATTGTCTGTATTTTGCAACCCACTCCGGTCTTTTTAAATACAACGGCATTTCTTTTCAAAAATATGAACACCTTCCGTTTGACAAAACAACCATGCGGTCTAGCCAAATTCAGACAATTTTTATGGATTCTGATGATATACTGTGGCTCGGAACCTATGGCGGATTGGAGCGTTTTGACGTAAAGACCGATACCATTGAGCACTATCACATAAGTGATGATGTTGTAACCGCTATCTTTCGTGATTCAAAACAGCGAATGTGGATTGGTACTATCAACGGGTTATATTTGCTGACAGATGCTTGCGGAACAGAGGTTGTTGCCTTTACCAATAAACAAAGCAAAACTTTTATCGGAAATAATACCATCCGCTCAGTGAGTGAAGATTCTAAAGGCGTTATCTATGTGTCAACGTATGACGGGGTATGGCAGTATGACGAAGTAAAAAATGACTTTGAACCATGCTCTCTTTTACCGGAAGGCTGTCCCGGAAAAAATGGGGTTGTCTATCACTTTATTGAAAATAGCGGTCTTTATTGGCTTTCCGTATGGGGTGTCGGACTGGTTTGTATTGATCCTGCACGGACAAGCTACGAGGTCTATCCGCTGCCTGATTCGCGGATTTATACCTTATACAATAACTTTATTACCGATGAGTACATTGCGGCTGGTACCTGGGGCGGCGGTATTTATCTTTTAAATAAAAAAACAAAAGCTATTATTCCCTATAAAGCTGACTCTAATGTGCAGGGGGCATTGACTAATAACCTTATTTATTCACTGTTTATCAGCCGGCATAATATGCTCTTTGTTGGGACAGCCGGTATCCTCAATGTTGCTGATATAAGCCGACTGTCAGGAGATATTGCTGTTCCGCTTTACGATGAACACGAAAAGAATAGTACCGCCTTATCGCATCTTGAAGGCAGTATTAACTGTCTTGCAGCAAGTCCCCGCTATCTTTGGGCTGCTTCAAATAATTTCCTTGTCCGTTACGATCTTGATAGCAAAACTACTCCAAAGGAATTTCAGTGTACGGTAGAGCAGAATACTGTAAACGGTATCATTATTTATTCTCTTTGCCCCATTGATGATGAGCGGCTCTGGGTAGGCTGCAACAAGGGGCTGTATCTGTTTAATGGCGATACAGGGAATTTTACACCGGTTGCCTTATATAATGAGTATATTTCCGATGCTTCAGGTTTTTTGGTGCGCTCGTTTTATCTTGATTTTGATAATACCCTCTGGATAGGCACTTATGGGGCAGGTCTTATTCATTTTTCACCTCAAAAGGGCATCATAGAGCAGTATCGTCATGATCAGCAGGTAAGTAGTTCTTTAAGCAACGATATTGTTTTTTTCATCGGACGTGATAAGTCGGGGACTTTATGGGTTGGAACCAATAGAGGATTATCCCGTTTTTCACAGGACTCGCAGGGGTTTGTTTCTTATCTCTATGATGTAGACAATCCCTTAGGCATTTCGTCAAATAGGGTTGACTCTTTTTGTGAGGATGCATCGGGGTGTTTATGGTTCGGTACCAACGATGGAGGTATTAGTTGCTTTAATCCTGTAACTGAATTATTCACCACCTATACGAAAGCAGATGGTCTTTCATCAAATAAAATTATCGGTATTACCGATGCAGATGACGGCTATTTATGGATAGCCGCCCCCAAATACTTAAACTTGTTTGATATAGCTCGTGAAACCGTACAGGTGTACAATATTGCGAGCGTCCGTCAATACGGTTATTTTTCATGCACTCCGATTGCTCTTAAAGAACGTGGGCTGTTTTTCTTTGGTACTGATCGCGGTGTATTCAAAATTTCACAAGAAAAGCTCTATGCTTTTAGATTGCAGTTCCTGCCTATTAATATTCGCGAATTATCGGTAGATGGGCGCCGCTTCAATCTGTATACGGAAAAACAGCCGCTTTCGTTTAGTTATAGAACAAATGATATAAAAATTTCCTTTTCTTCTCCTTATGCTTCCCGCCGAAAGAAACCTATCTGTGCATATAAACTTATAGGCTATGATGAAGACTGGATTGTTGCTCCTGATAAGGAATATGTGCGGTATATGGACCTACCTCCGGGGAGGTACACATTTTCCGTAAAAAATGCCGCAGAAGGGCATGATGCGGTCTGTGACAGTATCTCTTTTATCATACGCCCAAGTTTCTTTCTCTCCCCAGTGATGATTTGGTTTTATATTCTCCTTGCAGGGCTTGCATTATTTATCATACTGAAAATTCATAAATTGTATTGGCTGCAGCGGTATACAAACCTTCTGGAAGAAAAACAGTTGGTGCTTATTCAAGACAATTTTACGCTTAAAGAACTTTCGATGCTGGATCACTTAACAGGTGTCGGAAACCGCCGCTATATTGACTCTATAGGGCTTAAAATATGGCACATGGCGCAGGAACACAAAACCCCTATAGCTGTAATGATGTTCGACATAGATTTTTTCAAAAAATACAACGACAGGTTTGGGCACCAAGCCGGTGATGATCTGCTGCACTTAATTGGTATAAATTTGAAAAAACGGATCCGTACTGAAACGGATTTAATCGGACGCTACGGCGGCGAAGAATTTTTGATTGTTATGTATAACTTGCTTCCCGATAAGGCAATGTCCATTGCAGAGGGGATTAGAAAAACCGTCGAAACACTTCATGAACGCTATCCTCGGGAAATGGTTGGTCAAGCAACGATCAGTATCGGTGTATTCTATGATATACCCTCCGACAGTATTTCGTTTAAGGACATGGTTCATAAAGCTGATTGCGCACTCTATCGTGCCAAACAAAATGGGCGCAATCAAGTTGTACTGTACGATACAACAATGGATGAGATTGATAAGGAGCAGTAAGTGCTGAATACTATGCGGAATATCGGCATCATGGCGCATATTGATGCCGGAAAGACAACAACAACGGAGCGTATTCTTTTTTATACGGGTAAAATCCACCGGATTGGTGAAATTGATGACGGTGCAGCTGCCATGGATTGGATGCAGCAAGAACAAGACCGCGGTATTACCATACAAAGCGCTGCTACTACGGCGTATTGGCGGGATCATCAAATCAATATTATCGACACCCCTGGTCATGTGGATTTTACTGCCGAGGTTGAGCGTTCTTTACGGGTTCTGGACGGCGCTGTTGCGGTACTTTGTGCTGTAGGCGGTGTACAGCCGCAGACGGAAACGGTTTGGCACCAAGCTGACCGCTATCATGTTCCCCGAATCTGTTTTGTGAATAAAATGGATAGGGTAGGGGCAGATTTTTTTGCGGCGCTTGAAGATGTCAAAGAGAAATTCGGCTGCACAGTGATGCCGGTTGAAATACCGATCGGCTGTGCAGAAAATTTTGAAGGTGTGATTGACCTTATTACCATGGAAGAAATCCGTTGGGATGCGGAAAGTGCAGGGGAAAAATATACGCGCTCTCCGCTTTCTGATGCACTCCGCGTCCAAGCAGAAACATACCGTGAACAAATGCTGGATGTTGTGTCTGCTTTCTCCGATACGGTAACGGAATTGATGCTGGAAGGAGAAGAGATACCTGCAGAGCTGATCAAAAAAGAAATCCGTGCAGCAGTACTCAAGCAGCAGTATATTCCTTTTTTGTGCGGTTCTTCTCGGCGCAATATCGGTATTCAGCCTTTAATTGATGCTATTGTAGATTATTTGCCCGCTCCGGACGAAGTTGCTCCGGCAGAGGGGATGCAAGTAAAAAAAGATGTGGAGATTTCTATTCCGTGTAAGCCTGATGGTGTACCGCTCGGACTTGTATTTAAAATTCAGTATGACCGTGAAGCCGGTGCTCTTTGCTATGTTCGGATGTATTCCGGCAAGGTGAAGGCTGGAGATCAGATATATAATGTTGCGAAGAAAAAACGAGAGCGGGTAGGTCGTATCTTGCGGATGCACTCTAATAAATCGGAGCCGATGGAGAGCGTTGAAGCCGGAGATATTGCCGTGTTCGTAGGTTTAAAGATTGCACAGACAGGTGATACACTCGGCAGCGAGGGAATGCCGGTTCTTTTGGAGTCCATGCAGTTTCCTGAGCCGGTTATTTCAGTAGCAATCGAACCGAAAAGTCTTTCCGAAAGTGATAAATTAAAGGAGACACTTGCGATTTTATCACGGGAAGATCCTACTTTTGTCAGCCGTGAAGATCAGGAAACAGGACAGCTGATTATCTCCGGCATGGGTGAATTGCATTTGGATGTGCTGACTACCCGCATGGTGCAGGATTTTAAAGTGGAAGCCCGGATCGGTAAGCCGCAGGTAACCTATCGGGAATCGGTAACACAGATTGCAGAGCATACGGAACAGTTTAGTAAGGTTCTTGCCGGTAAAGAGCAAACGGCACAGCTTAGCTTGAAAGTTGAACCGCTGGAACGCGGCTCCGGGAACCGCTTTACCAATATGGTAAAAGTCGCCGCAGGAGGAACTCCGCAGCCTCATTCTCTCCCCGAATCTATTATCGAAGCAATAGAACATGCTGTACAGGGTGCCTTTAATTCGGGCATTCAATACGGGTATCCCTGTGTTGACATTGGGGTTACGCTGCTTGATGCTGAATACGATCCGCTGACAGCCACCCCATTTGCCTTTGAAGCCGCAGCAGCAATGGGCTTTGATGAAGCATGCCGCAAAGCTGCTCCCGCCTTGCTTGAACCGGTTATGGATGTTGATATTATCTGTCCCAAAGAGTTTGTTGGGGATGCGATGAGCCAAATGACACAGCGTGGAGGGATGGTGCTCGGTATGGACTCAAAATCGAATGCCGATATTATTCATGCCCAAGCCCCCATGGCAAAGCTCTTTGGTTTTTCCACTGATTTACGCTCTGTGACGCAGGGGCGTTCCTCTTTTACGATGAGCTTTAGTCATTTTGAAATTAAAAAGGGCGGTCTCGGTAGTTAATACGCAGTATCAGCAAAGCAGGTACCGATGTCGTATGCGGTAAGAATCATCGGATGATCTTTGGGAACTTTCTTAATTTTATCGGCAACCTTAGTCAGCGGTACCGGTTTAATCATTCCTTCTTGCAGCGCAGCCATGACTCCGTAGCGGTTTTTTGCTGCAAAGGTTGCTGCGGCTGCTCCAAATCCGGTTGCTAAAATTCGGTCATAGCCCGAAGGAGTTCCTCCCCGCTGCACATATCCTAATACGGTAACACGGGCTTCCGCTCCTGATGCTGCCGTAATTTCTGCAGCCAGCCTGTACCCGATTGAGCCTGTCATCCCTTTGCGGGATTCTCTTAATGCTTTTTTTGACATATCCCGTTCAGCATAAGAACGGGCGCCCTCCGCAATGGTAATAACAGAAAAGTTTTTGCCTTGTTTTTTCCGTGCTTGTAAGTGGGCTGTAATTGCTTCAATCCGATAAGGTATTTCTGGAATAATAATGATGTCGCTGCCTCCTGCAATCCCTGCGTAGAGGGCAAGCCATCCTGCTTTATGTCCCATAACTTCAATAATCATAACTCGGTTATGGCTTGCCGCAGTAGTATGAAGCCGGTCTACGGCCTCGGTGGCAATATCAACCGCAGTATGAAATCCAAAACTCATATCGTTGTGTGCAATATCATTATCAATCGTTTTAGGAATACCGATAACATGCAGCCCTTCCTGTGTAAGGAGATTGGCAGTGGTTTGTGAACCGTTACCGCCTAAAACCGCAAGACAGTCAAGCCGTAAGTCTTTGTAATTTTTTTTTATGCTCTCTACCGCACCGCTGCCGTCCGCTGTACGCCATTCACTGTCTTTAAATGGTTTTTCACGGGAAGCTCCTAAAATAGTGCCGCCTCGCGGAAGGATGCCGGAAATATCCTGTTCACCCATTATACGGTATCTATTTTCAATTAAACCGCGGTATCCTTGCTCAATACCGATAACTTCCATCCCATACCGGTTCATTGCTGTACGGGCTAAGGCTCTAATTGCGGCATTTAAACCGGGGGCATCTCCTCCCGAAGTTAAAATTCCAAGACGTTTTTGTGCCGTCATATTAAAAAGCATACCCTCCTTTTGCTCATTATGCAAGAAAAACAGCACGTTTCTCTTGTTACCGCCCTGCTATTTGTATCCTTGTAGAATGTTGATTTTTAACGGTAAAAATGTAAAACAATTGTTTTATCTTGTAACCTTTCTTTTTTGGACTGTTTAAGAGATGTATATTGCAATACATTGTAATAAATGAGTATTCAATGTACCTCCTTTACAGTTGCCCTGTAGGATTTTTCCTCCTTTTGCCTACAGGGTTTTTTTATTACGAACCTCTAAAAATCTTACCGAGCTTTTAGCAATATCCTAATCCTTATAGACCAGTTTTATCGGGCAATGATCCGAACCGATAACATCAGCTTTAATAGATGATTCAACCAAATAGGGTAAAAATGCAGCATCAACACATTGATAATCAATTCGCCATCCGATATTTTTCTCTCGGGCATGGAAGCGGTAGCTCCACCATGTATATTGATTCGGCTCCGCACAAAAATGCCGGAAGGTATCGACATAACCGGCTTGGGTAAAAGTATCCATCCATGCCCGTTCTTCGGGAAGATATCCGGGATTTTGCTCATTTGCCTTTGGATTTGCAAGATCGATCGGTTTATGGGCAATGTTATAGTCGCCGCAGAGCACAATGTGCCGCCCTTCTTTTTGCAGCGCATTACAGAAGTCAAGCATTGCAGCGCAGAATGCCAGTTTGTAATCTAGACGCGCTCCATGATCCTGAGAGTTAGGGAAATACGCAGAAATAATTGATACCTGTTCAAAATCGGCAACAAGAACTCTGCCTTCATCATCAAACTCAGGGATATTCATAGTGCGGACATTTAGAGGCTCCTTTTTACAGAATAGTGCAGTTCCTGAATAACCGGGTTTCTTTGCTGACTGCCAGTAAGTTTTATAGGTTCCGCCTGACCATGCAGGAGAAACAAGCTGTGCGGTAAGCTGTTCTTTGCGCGCTTTCGTCTCCTGCAAACAAAGGACATCGGGGCTTTCGCGTGCAAGCCACTCTAAAAAGCCCTTTTTCTCTGCAGCCCGGATGCCATTCACATTCCATGAAATAATTGAAGTCATGCCTTTTTATATGCCATAAAATGAAAAAACATGCAATGCAGGCTGTAGTATTCGTGTCGGTGCAGGCGATGCAGTGCATTAAATCATAAAATACGCAGGATTCGAGTATTTAAGTTGATTCGAGCGGAGGGGTAATGCTCACGCGCTGCGCCGGGGTTGTTCATTGCATAAAATATGTGGGGCTATGCTTCCGGTTCAAGGCGGCTGATGCTGTTAAATTCAAATTTTTTCGAGATAAAAGCAAAACCTTCGGCATACACGGAGCCGAGATTTGCCGGGCCTAAATATATTTTCCAAATCGGTTTTGTAATATTCCATTTTTTCATGTACATACCATAGGATTCCAAAAAGGTTTGCGGCTCCATTTTGGTAAAGCCGCAGTGTATATCATAAATTGCGGTTGCGACTTCGATATACACACTATACGGCTCGTTCAATGTTATATCAAGCGGATTTTGTCCCGTTTTCAATGAAGCTCCTATTTCGATTTTTACAATCCGCTCTATCGGCAACAGTACATCCATGGGATAGCCGCCGTAGTTGAAGGTTTCTTGTGCTTTCTGTAGGGTTGTTCCAAGAAGCTCAATCCGTTTTTTTAAAGGTTTGGCATAGCGGTATACGCAATCAATCAATCCGAACAAGTTAATTTGTAGATCGGAAGCTTTATTGAGTATCACAGCCATATCATGATCGGTTACGGTATACAAAGTACCGGGTGATGCCGGTATTGATGCAAATATCTGCTCAATTTCAGGATATGCCTCATCAGCAGTCATTCCGAACAGCTTAACGCTAAGTATTAGAAACATTAACACCAGTATTTTTTTATACATTATATTCTTTCCTATCTGATTTGGCTGATTTTAGTCGGCAGCGGGTACCGGTAATGCCCATTCAATTTTCTTTGTTTCCCGTTGCTCAAATGCCTCTGCAAGGAGCTGGTCAATCTCAATGCGGGAAAAAATATCCTCTGCGTCCTGCTGTTTGGTGTGCAGTACCGGATGGCGAGGGGAAAAGAGTACGCAGCAGTCCTCATACGGCAGGATTGATGTTTGGTATGTGCCGATATCGAGCGCGGTTTGGATGATTTCTTCTTTATCCATACCGATAAGCGGACGCAGGATGGGAAGCTGAGCACAGCTATCTGTAATGGTCAGGTTTTCTATCGTCTGACTCGCAACCTGCGCTAGACTTTCTCCCGTAACAAGGCATTGTGCATTGATCTTACGTGCCAGCATTTCGGCGGTTTTCATCATACACATCCGCAAAAGCAGGGTCAAATAGGCTTCGGGCACTGTCCGCTTTAAGTGCTGCTGCACCTTTGTAAAGGAGATAACCGTAATATATCCGCCGAGTCCATACCGAGCTAAAACACCGGCGAGGTCTTCTACTTTTTGCTGCGCTTCCGGCGAGGTATAGGGATGTGAGTGAAAATAAATGTAGTCTACCTTCATACCGCGGAAGAGCATCCGATAGCCTGCAACGGGGGAGTCGATGCCGCCGGAGAGGAGGAGCAGCGCCCGTCCTGAACATCCGCAGGGAAGCCCGCGCTGTCCCCTGTGTTCAACACCGTAGATAAATGCCAGCTGTTCCCGCACCTCAACACTAATGACGGCATCGGGCTTATGCACATCAACCGTCAAAATCCCTTGTGTGTGAATTGTTCCTCCAATTTCGCGGGCAAGATCGTATGAGGTTAGCGGGAATTTTTTATCGGCGCGCCGTGCTTCAATTTTGAATGTCCGCTTTCCTGCGGCATACAAAGCGCGGGCTTCTTCCACAGCTGCTGCGGTCATCGCTTCAAGTGTTTTGTCTGCCGTTTGTACCTGCGCCCAACCGGTGATGCCGATGAGATGCGCAAGAGCCGCTTCAATATGTGCTGCAAGCTCTGCATCTGCCCGCACATACATTCTCCCGGCACGGACTTGTACATTCGGTACCTTTCCGGAGAAATATGCTCTAAAATTTTGTGCAAGCCGGCGTTCAAACTCCTTTAAATTTCCCTTTTTCAGATTGATCTCGCCGATCTTTGCTAAATAAAAAACTTCTGCATTTTCCATTCTCATCACTCGTTCTATAAAATAGTAAACCCCAGCGGCTAAACCTTCAGTATGCCCTAAATACAGCCGGCGATAGCGGTACCGAATGTTACGGCATGATCAAGTGAAACAATATCAAAATAAATACCGCGTTCTTCGGTCAACACTGCGTATAAGTGCCGCATCACCATGTTACGCAAGTTATGTGTTTTAAGGAAGGTCGTTCCTTCCGCTAAGACGCACACCGGCAAGGCGGGGTTTTTCCCCTTTCCGGTTTTAATAACTGCGGCAGCAATATTTCCGGCAGCAAGCCGCGCTGTCCGCATCACCAATGCATCCAAGAGCCGGTATAATGTTTCCCGGTCTGCATCAGAGCCTCCTGCCAGCATGGCGCCGAGTTTTGTCTGATCGGAATACGGAGCCGACAAAAAGCGGTCTATATCAATGAGCGGTACATCCTGCATTGTTTTAAAGGCTTTAGTTACTGCCGGAGAAAAGAGCTGTTCCGCAGCAGCTTCCCTAATCATAATCGAAGCAACGGGACCGAGATAGGCTCCGGAGCACATCTTTTCAAACCAGAACAAGAGTGCCTTGTCGGTTTTTTGGGCAAATGCTTCATCAAAACGGCTCCGCGGCTGCTTATTCGACTTACCGGATTCGCAGACAACAATCTGTGCGGGTAACTCAACAGCCCCGGCAATTCCTGCAATTTTCGGTATCTTTTGATATTCGATGTATGCAGCATTCATACCTGTCCCAAGGATAAAGCCGATATATGAATCATACCGTTTTCCGTTCACTGCGGTAGAAGCACCGGCAAGGAGCGCCGCGGTAGTATCATTGAGCATAACAATCCGGCTCAGCTTGTTCCAACCGCGTGCGCGGAGTGCTGCTTCAAGGTTTTCTGCAACAAGGGAGCCGATTACCTCCGGCGCTTTTACCTCTTTTGAAAACTGCAAAACTTCGCCATCGCCTGACGGGGTAATCTTCATGGCATACGAAAAGCAAAAACCGATGGAATCCGCTGCATTCTTTACGTGATCAAGATAAGAAGCGATGGTTTCAAAAAATTCCGCTTTTGTGTACACACGGTCGGTAGCAGGCATCGGACGGCGGTCGAGCTGAGAAATAGACGGGATGCTGTTTTCATCGAAGGTAACCAAGCATGAGCGGAAATTGGTTCCCCCCGCGTCGATTACGATAACCGATTTGTTTTTTGGCGGCTGTGACGGAGGCATCAGCCACGTGGGAATCATATCCAGGGCGGGACCGCTGCCGGGAGGCATCAGCGGATCCTGTTTTAGCCCCTCTTCCATGTCGTACAGCAGGGTATCTATAATAGTGTTGACGGCAGGTCCCCGTGAATCAAAATTATGCCGTCCTAAAAATGCTTCAACTGAATGCCGAATGTCCATGTTATTGCCTCCTATCTTATCTCTGGGCAGCTCGAGAACACCGTTTTTTTTCGAGCTGTCTCATCTTTTCGCTACGTGAGCCGATGCAGTTGCTTTACAGCTCAGTTCATTAAACCTGTTCGGAAACTTCCATTTCTGAACAGACCACCTCAAAATACGATGTTCTAAATCGTGCTATTTTCACGATTTAGAACTCACCGATCTATTTGATAACACAGTTATCGAATAGATCTATTTATAGCAGCGGAACTCCGCGCTTTGTACAGTGTTCCCGCATTTTATCCGGCCATACCGAAACCTGTGTTTCGCCGATATGTACTTTCCGTAAGAAGAACATACACAGCCGCGATTGTCCGATACCGCCGCCGATTGTTTGCGGCAGCTGCCCTTTGAGCAATGCTGAATGAAAAAACAAGGATGCCCGTTCCGTACAGCCGCGGGCTACAAGCTGTTCCTGTAATGTTGCTGGACTTACCCGAATCCCCATGGATGAAAGCTCAAGCACATCCTGCAATAGAGGATTCCACACCAATAGATCCCCGTTCAAGCCGTGTTTCCCTCCGGCTGTTTCTGTGATCCAGTCATCGTAATCGGGTGCGCGTCCGTCATGCGGTGCTCCATTTGCCAAAGGATAGCCGATGCCGATCAAAAAAACAGCCCCATACTCTTGAGTACATTTCCGTTCCCGTTCTTTTGCTGACAGGTCAGGATACTGTGCCGCAAGGTCTTCCGTATGGATAAAGGTTATCTTTTTAGGAAGGATAGGCTTAATGCCGGGATAGTTATCATAAATAAAAAATTCGGTACAGATTAAACATTCATATATTTTTTCTACCGTTGCCTTGAGAAAATCAAGAGAGCGTTCATTTTCTTCCATAATAAGCTCCCAGTCCCATTGGTCAACATAGAGCGAGTGAATATTATCGAGTTCTTCATCGGCACGGATTGCATTCATATCGGTATAAATACCGAAACCGGGGTGCAGCTCCAGTTCGGCGAGTTTAACCCGCTTCCACTTTGCCAGTGAATGGACAATTTCCATCTCCTGTTCATTCATATCTTTTACCGGAAAGTGCACAGCCCGCTCGATGCCGTTTAAATCGTCGTTCAAACCCTTTCCCCGCGGCACAAACAGCGGAGCGGTAACCCGTGTTAAATTCAAACGGGTCGACAGCATAAGCTGGAAAAAATTTTTAATACGGATAATCGCCTGCTCCGTTTCTTTAACGGTTAAAATAGGGTGATACTCTTCGGGAATATACAGCTGAGGCATAATGTTTTACAATCCTTATACGATAGGTCTGATGTTTTCAGAGGTTCCTCTTTTTCAAAAACAGTTCTTTCATGGTATCTGTTTTTTACTAAAAAAACAAGAGTGAAGATTTACGCTTCTACACATTGGAAAATGATAAATAAAGAAGATGGGGATATACAAAGCCGATAATAAGTTAGTTTGATAAGTCTTTATATTGTTACACCGTTGCCGGCGGTTCTACGCAGTAGTGATATTTTGCCGACAGGCGCCATAGAGCTGCCTTGTACAATAGTATCAAGGCAGCTCTATACTATCCGATTATTTTATCTAATGCCATGCTGTCCGTACTTATTGAGATATGCCTCGATATCACCGACAATAGCAATATCAAATTGCTGTGAGAATGCATTCTTTACTTCATCGAGTTTTTTTCCTGCATAGTTACTCTTCTTTTCTCCACTGCCCTTATAGGTTAATTGGGCATACAGCCGAATGTTCTTATTAAATTTATCCTGCGGCGTAGCATTCTTCTTCTCATTATCTTCGTTCCATTTCTTCACTTGGGTTTTGATAGTATCTGCGGTTACATCTTTATCCATCAAATCTTCATAATTGATTCCTATTTTAGGTTGAGGGTAAGACGAAACAGAACTATCGTAAGTTTCTTTGTTATAAAAATTATTCCATGCGTCCCGTTTCATGCTTTCTACCAGCGATGCTTTCCTTTGTTCGCGGTCTGGTAGACCGAACTCTTTCTGCAAATCACTCTTCGTGATCGGTTTGCAGCCGGCAAGTATCACTGCGGTTAAAACAGCAAGAAGAAACCCAATCTTTAATTTTGTGCTTTTCATATAAAAGCCTCCTTAAAAAGTTTCTTCCATTATACCCCCCCCCCCCTTAAAGTGTCAACTGATTTTTCAACATATTTTTACAGAATTATTATTACATTGGAATACTACTAAAAGATATATATTTTGTGTTATTATTCGTGCGGAAGGTTAATGTTCACATGCTGCGCAGGGGTTATTGATTGCATTTTATTATTACATCTTGAGGAACAGAACTGTTCAAACTGTCTAACAATCTGATAAACCATACCGAACAGCTTTGTTCCCTTCCAGCGCTTCTATCATCGAATGCCGGAAGGGTTATGCGTGCGGCGGGTTAATGTTCACACACCGCGCCGGTAGGACCGAAGGTAAAACCTGGATAGATAAAAATATTGGTTGACGCAGCGCCCCGTTGTAAGCGTTGTGTTTCGGCATTCCATGCTGATTCTAAGGTGCGTACTGAAGTAGTCCCTACCGCCAAAACCGTTTTACCGCTTTGGTACGCACTTTCTACCATGTCGGCTGTTTCATCGGAAATAAAAAATTTTTCGGTGTGCATTGCATGTTCTTCTATTACCTCAGTCCGCACTGGGAGAAAGGTTCCGAGTCCAACATGAAGTGTGATAGTGGTACGTGCAATATGCTGCGTGTCTAATGCCTGCAATACGGTATCGGTAAAATGAAGTCCCGCGGTTGGCGCCGCTATCGAGCCTATAGTTGCGGCATACACAGTTTGATACCGTGCCGCATCTTCATCTGTGCCGCCGCGCTTGATATACGGAGGCAGCGGGATATGACCGTTGACTTCCAGCCAACGGTCATCGATGCAGCGGTTAAAACGGACATATTTGCAATCAGTATCCGCTGCATCAAGGGAAGGCGGGGGTATCAGAACGGCACAGGTGCCGTCGGAGAAGGTATATTGTTTCCCTTCCCGCTGCCGTTTTGCTCGCTTTACCAGAACCTTCCATACAAACCCTTCATCGAGCGGTTCGATTAGCAAAAACTCCACCTCTGCTTCCCCACTATGGGCATATATTCGTGCATGGCGTACCTTAGTATTATTAAACACCATCAAGCAATCCGGCGGCAATAGACTTGGAAGGTCAGAAAAGAAGGCATCGGTTAAAGTCCCTGTCTGTCTATTCAGTACTAATAATCGGTCATTCCCCCGTTCTGCGGTAGGATGCTGAGCAATGAGCTCTTTAGGAAGTTCAAAATCAAAATCTTTTGTAAACATAATCTTTCAAAATAGCGGCTTCGTTGAAAATTTCAGTTTTAAAATACCCGTACTATATCAATGACCTCAAAAGCAGGTAATTCTTTTTGGGGTGTCTTACTATACTCGATAATCCTTTCTAATGGCAAGATCTGGTAAGGTAATATCATGATCATTGGCTCAGAGGCGTTATGCTATAATAAAATAGGTCTGTTCGATAACTTCGTTGTCGAATAGTTGTCATATATAAACATCTTATAATGTGCTGTATATTTTTGCAGAGAGATTGTTATACATCGTTGACACTAGAAGTCCGTTTGTATATAGTTGTGGTATTTGATACCTGACGGTATCGTCGGATATAGGAGTTTTTATGACAGATAAACGGGAAGAGCTTGTTTCGGGAAATATTTTCAG